>JAOZKN010000005.1 GCA_029935315.1 Desulfocapsa sp.
ACCGATGAACTGCTTCCCATGGGTGCCTTTGACTTTGCCTGGCCGACTGCCGCAAAAGCATGGATTGGCGCAATATCAGTGAGCTACACTGTCAAGACTCCGAAGATCTCCTGGCTCGATTCTGTTCTCCCCTACGTTGAATACAGCTCCATTGTGAAAGATGCTGATGATTCCAACAACTCTGATATGTTCATTCTCGGCGCTGCCTGGGCCAGCGGCGGCTGGTACATCTACACCGATTACGCCCTGTCGAATGGCAACCTGTTTATCGGGGATAAGGGCGATGATTATACTAATATTAATCACGGGGTCGGTGACTTTGGCGTGAACGGTAACGATCAATGGAATTCTCGTTTTAATATTAATTTTGGTTATTATTTCTAAGGCGAGTTCTGCTTTTTCCCCAGATGATTAGTGTCTTACTTCGTAAAAGATGCAAGGAATAAGAGAACAAATAGCAGATTTTATAGCATGTCGTTGTGAGTATCATTAAAGCACCTGCTCAGGCACTTTTAAAATCCGACTTGTGGGTTGATCCTGCTATGAAATAGTGGACATTCGTCATTCAATTCTCGATTCTGAGAAGAATCAAGAAGTATCTGAACAGTCAGTTTGCCTGCCACTTGTTAACCATAATGCTGGCTAATTAAAGCACATGCTAAAAAATAAATATGTATCTTTTGGCAATCAATCGGATGAAGACTTATAGTTCGGATTCGTAGTCAGGTGAAGAGTCCAACTTCCTCCCCCTGCATATTCAGAGCCTCCAACTGCATTAAATCCAATACTTGCTCCATCAATGGTCAGCGCTTCTGACTTATCGAATGAGTATGTACTGTCTGTCCAATTAATAGGTATGTTAATGTTATAAAACTCTAGCCAAGTTTTAGTTTCATCATCCCAAGCCCAGTATGTGAGAGTCTCAAGCCCCATGGGCATGGGGGCGACAACACAAACATTGTCATTACACGTGCCTGTGGGGGTAAAGTCAATATAGCCGTTGCGTCTGATTCGACCATCTCCGTTATTTTCATCAGTGTCATAACGCAGAGTGGCTGTGGTACCGGTTAATATTCCCACACCCCCAGTTATGATAACTTGAATATCTGAGGTTGCCGACTCGTCAAATGTAGGCATTAAATTGCTGGTAAGATGCAGATTGAGGGTTCCAATATACTTGCTTGTCGTGTCATTTTGTGACGATTGGAAACGTGGAACACTAAAAAGGATCCAAGGAAATTTTTCTTGATTTGAGGCAATGGTGCTTGCCGGGAAAAACAGCACTGTTAAAAAATAAAGAAGTGTAGCAAGCCTGCCAACCTGTTGTGAAAGATTCAGTTTTGCCATAGTGCCCTCCGCTGTAGTAATTCAGGATCTGAAAGTTACTCCTTGCATGTCAGATATTTCAAACTGTAAAAGTTTTGTTTATCCAGGGGTATAGTCATTGATGGATGATTGCATGAATTAATCGGAAACATGTCATTTTTTGAGTTTGTTTTTATCATATACTCAAAACTGTAGTGAGTCAAGACAATAGCATGACACCCACCCTTGTTTTCAACAAAATTACTGAAAATAGTACACATAGGGATTTCTGTGAGAAGGGAACTGTATTAGTTTGAGATATTCATGGCCAAGATTAACCTGTCCATGTAATCATTAGGAGACATCGTAAAATGCGATTTTGCTTAAATGGGTGGGATTAGTAATGACTCTCTTCTGATATATTTCCGCCCATTATCACACTGTTGCACTCCCTGCACTGCTCCCTTGCTTAAGACTCCCACATCGCCTACAATATATATAATTATATGCAAATGAGATAAGTTCAAACCTGTCGGGAGTGAGGTTGGCAGTAGTGGAGTACAAATCTTTTAAGCTACAAGTAGTTGAGACAGGTTGAACAAAGTGGACACCAAATTGTATCTTTTTTAGTACACCTGAAAGCACACTGTTAAGGGGGAACGAGGTATGAAAGGGTTAAGGGGAATCTTTGTCGCTGTTGTATCGATGCTTGTTATGACCTGGTCTGCATTCTGTTATGCAGGAATATGCTCCCCGGATCAATGGTGCTGGGAAAACCCACTCCCTCAAGGAAACACGTTGGAGGGCATTTGGGGTAGCAGTTCCAGCGATGTTTTTGCTGTGGGGGATTTGGGCACTATTCTCCACTACGATGGCAGTTCCTGGACTCCAATGACCTCGGGGACGTTAGGAAATTTGACTGGTATTTGGGGCAGCAGTTCCAGCGATGTCTATGCTGTGGGAGTGTGGGGCACCATTCTCCACTACGACGGCAGTTCCTGGTCTCCAATGGACTCTGGAACAACAGCAGTTTTGACCGGCATTTGGGGCAGCGGTTCCAGCGATGTCTATGCTGTGGGGTCGGGTGGCACCATCCTCAACTACGACGGAAGCTCATGGATTCCAATGACCTCCGGGACGACAGCAAGTTTGAGCGGCATTTGGGGCAGCAGTTCCAATAATGTCTTTGTCGTGGGGCTGTCTGGCCTGATTCTCCACTATGACGGCGGTTTATGGTCTCCAATGACCTCCGGGACGACAGTATGGTTGAAGGGCATTTGGGGCAGCGGTTCCAGCGACGTTTTTGCCGTTGGATCTGATGGCACTATTCTCCACTATAACGGCAGTTTGTGGTCTCCAATGCCCTCAGGGACGACAGCAGGTTTGAAAGCAATTTGGGGCAGCAGTTCCAGCAATGTCTATGCCGTGGGAGTGTCGGGCGCCATTTTCCACTATAACGGTAGTTCCTGGTCTCCAATGACCTCAGGAACGACAGCAGTTTTGAATGCAATCTGGGGCAGCAGTCCCGGCAATGTTTATGCCGTGGGATTGGGTGGCACCATCCTCCACTACGACGGCAGTTTATGGTCACCAATGACATCTGGAACGGCAGCGCATTTGCGAGGCATTTGGGGCAGCAGGCCCAGCGATGTTTTTGCTGTGGGAGATTTTGGCACTATTCTCCACTATGACGGCACCCTCTGGTCACAAATGACCTCTGGGACGACACACCCTTTGACCGACACCTGGGGGAGCAGTTCCAATAATGTCTTTGTCGTGGGAACGGGTGGCATCATCCTCCACTATGACGGCAGCTCATGGACTCCAATGCCCTCCGGAACGTCAAAACGGTTGAATGGCATTTGGGGAAAAAGTTTGAGCGATGCCTATGCCGTTGGATATACTGGTACCATCCTCTACTACGACGGCAGCTCATGGACTTCAGTGACTTCCGGGACGGCAGCAGATTTGACCGGTATTTGGGGCAGCAGTTCCAGTGATGTCTATGCCGTTGGAAAGGGTGGCACCATCCTCCACTATGACGGCAGCTCATGGACTCCAATGCCCTCTGGAACGACAATAGATTTGTACAGCATTTGGGGCAGCAGTTCCAGCGATGTCTATGCCGTTGGAAAGGGTGGCACCATCCTCCACTACGACGGCAGCTTATGGACTTCAATGACCTCATTGCCGACAAATTATGCGTACGGCATCTGGGGCAGCAGTTCCAGCGATGTTTATGTCGTGGGAACGATGGGCAGGATTTTTCACTATGACGGCAGTTCCTGGGCTTCAATGATCTCCGGGACGAGTCAAGGTTTGTTCGGCGTTTGGGGCAGCAGTCCCAGCGATGTTTGTGTCGTGGGAAATTCAGGTAACATACTGCACAGACCATTTCGTAGCCCGGGTTTTCCCTGGGCTATGTTTCTGCCGGCGATATTCCCCAGGGAATAAATATAGAAGGAGGAATTAAAAACGGGACAAGTCGTTAAGGGAGGCACCAATTCGAAGGGCTTTATGTCATGAAATCAGGCAGGTTTGTGGCCTGGAAAATAACGTATCATAAAAGAACAAAAGTAATCGTCCATGTCTGAAAAGAGCGTCTCACCCGCAGTCCATTTCCGTCTTGTACTGACCATGATATTCTGGGGTGGGACTTTTGTTGCCGGTCGCCTCTTAGTCGGGGAACTGCATCCCCAGAGTGCTGCGGCCTTTCGCTTTATCCTCGCCTCTCTGATGCTTGTGTCGACGATCTTGTTTCGGGAAAAAAGTCTTCCCCGCTTGAGTGGAAAACAGTGGGGAGCCATGGCGCTGCTGGGCATGACAGGAGTCTTTTCCTACAACATATTCTTTTTTACCGGACTGCAAAGTATAGAAGCGGGCCGGGCTTCCATGATAATTGCTGCAAATCCTGTGGTGACCGCTTTTCTGGCAATGTTGTTTTTCGGGGAGCGTTTCAGCTTTTCCAGGGGGGCGGGTATGATGCTGTCTGTTGCCGGAGCCTTGATCGTCATTTCCAGGGGGCATCCAGGGGCGTATTTTCGGGGAGGCATCGGAAGTGGTGAACTCTGTATCGTCGGTTGTGTGCTGAGCTGGTCCGTCTACACCCTTCTTGGTAAAAGGATGCTCTCCAATATTTCGCCTCTGGTGGCTGTGGCGTACTCCTGCAGCCTTGGCGCTATCTTTCTCACCATCTTTGCTCTGTACAACGGGCATTTGATGGACGTAAGGGAACTGAGCTTACGAAGTGCAGGATGCCTTGTGTACTTTGCTCTATTTGGTACCACCCTTGCCTTTATCTGGTTTTATGATGGAGTAAAACGATTGGGGGCGGCCAGGGCAGCCATGTATGTGAATTTGACTCCTGTCAGTGGAATTTTCCTTGGCAGTGTCCTCCTTGGAGAACGCCTGGAGAGCTCACTTCTATTTGGCGGAGCCCTGGTTTTCTTTGGTTTGTACTTTATTAATCGAAGGGCATCCTGAGAAGCGATATTCGTTCTTTGTTCTTGCAAAAATATCTCTTGAATGTGCTATGATATTAATTTCTACTCTTTGCTCAAAAAGGAAACAAAACAGTGCTTACCATAGACGAACGCCTTGCAACCATAGAAGCAACACTGCTGATTCAAAAGGGACAGATTGAAATATTACTTGGCTTGATTGCTTCCAGGATGGGAAAAGATGAGTTGAGGGAGTATCTGGAACTTGTGCTCAAGTCTCCTGATTTTGGAGACAGTGCCAAGATTTCTGCCCAGGAGATGATGATTTACCAGGATAAACTGTGGAGCAGTGATGTGTCATCCGGGCAGAAGCAATAGCAGAATCGAAGCGGAAAGTTTATAAAAAAACTCGTAAAAATTATGATAACAAAAAGGGATATTAAAAGATGAAAATTATAGGTGTGTCTGCAAGTGCAAGAGAAAACAAGTCCACTCGCTTCCTCCTGGAGCAATGTCTCAATGAGTCCAGAAGTACGGCTGAGACGCTGGGGAAAAGCATTGAGCTTGAATTGATAAACCTTGCGCCCTTGAAAATTAATGGCTGCGTCGCATGTGGTAAATGTAAGAAAGGTGTGTTGTGTAGCCAGGAGGATGATTTTCAGCCTTTGATTGCTAAACTCGCAGATCCAGAAGTTGTGGGTATCGTCATGGCAACTCCGGTTTATATGGGCTGTATGTCGGCTCAGGCCAAGGCGTTTATTGACCGGACGGTTCTTTTCAGGCGCAATGGTTTTATGTTTAAAAACAAACTCGGTGGTGTCATAGCCGTGGGCGGCTCGAGGAACGGTGGGCAGGAGCTGACCATTCAGGCGGTGCATGCGGGAATGATGATTCATGACATGATTATAGTGGGTGATGGCGACCATTTTGGTGGTGCTGCCTGGGGGAGTCATCCCGATGGTTACGAGAGTGATGTAACAGGTATTGCCACCGCCAGAAATCTTGGCAGACGTATGGGCGAAGTTGCCTGTCTGATGCATGGGTAAAGAAGAGCAGGGCGGATTGTAAGTGAGGAACCAGGAGCAGCGGCTCCTGGAGGTGCAGGCTTAGCCATTATTCGCCCGTAACAGGCCCAGCAACTCTTTTTCAAGGATTTGATATTCTTCAACAGAGGATGCTTCCTGTATTTCAGTCAGGGCCAGAAGTTGGGTCAGCACCAGTTTGATCCGCTTAAAATAGGCCAGTTTGGCCTTGTGTATATTCATCGTATGGCAGCGATTTTTTAAAGAAACTGCCAGCTCTTTATGCCCCTGAGGGATTTTCCGGCACAATATTTTATTGGTCAATTGATCAATCTTTTCAATGGTATTTTCTTTAGGTTTTCCCATCCCACCACTTCCTGAACAGTACATTTTACAAGTGCCCGGCTTCATCATCCCCGGCAAACAAGCGTCAGGCGACAATGGCCCCTGATCCGGGATTCTATTGCACCCTTTATAACACATCATCATTAGCCACCATACCCTATTATCGTGGCAAAAGCATGGCTGCTCAGCGATTGCTGCAAGAGAAAACAACTTGACTTTTTCCTGTGAAAACAGGGAAAATAAAAGAGGAGAACGGATTTTTCTTTTACAAAAGAAATGAGCCCATGCCTAACGACAACTGTCTTTCCACGAGCCATACCTTAGCGACTCTTGTTCGAAGAAGTCTGCCCCGTTTTGCGATCTTTTCTCTGTTGTGGTATGCCCTTGCCGGGTCGGATGCTTTGAGCTGGGTCATAGGTGTTCCAGCAGTGTTGCTGGCCACCTCTCTGAGCCTGAGCCTGGCCTCCTCTTCCCGGTTGAATATACGTGTGGCTGGTCTCCTTCATTTTATTCCTTTTTTTCTGTATCAATCTTTTCGTGGCGGTATTGATGTTATGCACCGTGCCCTTTCTTTCCGGCAATGTCTTGATCCGGGGCTGGTTGCCTACACCACTCTCCTGCCGGAAGGGTCTGCCAGGATCTTTTTCGTTAATACCATCAGCCTGCTCCCCGGTACCCTGAGCGCAGAGCTCCGGGGAGATCAGGTGACTATTCATACCCTTGACCAGGGCCTGCCGGTCTGGGCAAACATCCAGCGCTTAGAGTATCACGTTGCTGCGCTGATGGGCGAAACCGGAGAGGGCAGGGAAAACTTATGAGCTGGCTGCATACACTTTTTGCCTTAATTCTCCTGCCTGCGATTGCTGTGGGTATGATTCGTATCCTGAGAGGCCCGACTGCTGCCGATCGGATGATGACGGCGCAGTTATTTGGCACCTGTGGAGTGGCGATTCTGCTGCTTTTGAGTGCAGGAATGTTGAACCCCGTGCTCATTGATATTGCCCTTGTTTTTGCACTGCTGGCAGCACTGGCGACTCTCACCTTTATCCGCCGTACCTGGCAAGGTTCCGGGAAGAACAAACATGGATATCCTCTATCATAGCGGCACGTTATTCATCGTAATCGGCGTACTTTTTTTTCTGTCCGGTACTGTGGGACTGATTCGCTTTCCGGATATCTATACCCGGCTCCATGCCCTGACCAAGGCGGATAATGTCGGTCTGGGCTGTGTCGTCTGCGGCCTTGCCCTTCAATCCGGCAGCTGGGTGCTGACAGTAAAACTCCTGCTGATCTGGTTACTGGTGCTGATTGCAAGTTCTGCCTCCTGCCATCTTATTGCCAGCAGTGCCATGCAGAAAAATATTAAACCGTGGACACGTCCATGACCTATTCCATACTCACTCTTTTTGACATTATTCTTGTTGCAACCCTGCTGTGGCTTGGTTGGCGTCTGCTCAGCAGCGAAGATATTTTCAAGGCGGTTGTCCTCTTTATCTCCTTTGGCCTGTTGATGGCCCTGGCCTGGGTAAGAATGCGGGCGCCGGATGTGGCCCTGGCTGAGGCAGCACTTGGCGCAGGCCTGACAGGGCCACTTTTTCTTGCCGCCCTCAGGCGGATGAACCGAAGTCACAAGGGTGAACGCAGACTGGACATCGATGAAAACAGGGACGGAGATCATGGGAAAAATTCGGAACCGACATAAGCGGCGTGATGCTTTTCAGCTGCTGTTTCTGATCCTTGTCTTCTTTTTGATGGCACTGCTTGGCACCATCTTCTCCACCATTCCCGTAAACAATCCAGGGCTTGCATCTGCTGTTGCCTCGCTGCAGACAGAGAGCGGAGTGGAAAGTCCGGTGACAGCAGTGCTGCTCAACTTTCGCGGCTATGATACCTTACTGGAAGTTATGGTGCTGCTGCTTGCCGTTATCGGTGTCTGGTCTCTGATAAAGGCTCCCGCTCCCGATCCTGAAACGGAGATAAGTCCGGTGCAGATGGGAGTTGTCCGCCTGCTTGCTCCTGTTATGTGTCTGGTTGCCGCCTATCTGGTATGGCAGGGAAGTCATCTGGCGGGAGGAGCATTTCAGGGGGGGGCTATTTTGGGTGCTGCAGGTGTCCTCCTTCTGGTGAGTGAACTTCCCTGGCTGCGTACTGTACCCGCCTCAGTTCTTCGCTTTGGTCTGGTTCTGGGGCCACTGTGTTTTATTGGCACAGCACTTGGCTGTCTTTTTCTTGGCGGTGAACTGCTTGCCTATCCCGAAGGAACCGCTGGCTGGCTGATTCTCTTCATCGAGACAGCCTGCGCACTCTCCATTGGTCTGACCCTGGCACTGCTTTTTGCTGGCGGCCGTCCTCACGAAAATGTCTCCAGGGGAGATATTCCATGATTACCACCACGCTCTACAGTCTGACCGGCCTGATACTCTTTGGCATGGGCTTCCACACCCTGATTATCCACTCCCATCCCCTGCGCAAAATTCTGGCAGTCAATGTGATGGGCACCGGAGTCTTCCTTATCCTTGTCGCCACCGCCTACGTTCCCTTGGGCCAGGGAGATATTGACCCCGTGCCCCATGCCATGGTTTTGACCGGTATTGTGGTCTCGGTGAGTGTTACCGCACTTGCCCTGATTCTGGCCTGCCGGGTACAGGAGACCTCAAATCTTGCCTTGCTGAAGAGAAGGAATCAACGTAAAGAGACAAAGGAAACCAGAGCGTGATGTTCCAGGCAGACACTCCGGCATGGATAATTGCTCCCGTTGTTCTGCCCCTGATTGCTGGCCTGTTCTGTTTCCTGTTCAAGCGCAGGATCTTTATCATCGCTTTGGCTGCTGCCCTGGCCAATTTTTTTGTCGCCTGCTTCCTTATCTACCAATTCCTTGTTTTCGGCTCCATGCGCTGTTATATCGGCGGTTGGCAGCCACCGTTGGGCATTACTCTGCGAGCCGATGGCCCGGCCCTGCTTATGCTGTTGATGACTGCAGTTACCGGTCTTGCTGTCACCCTCTACGCCCGGGGATATTTTTCCTGTCGTATTGCAGATTCTGAACGTGCCGGGCGGCATCAACGTCAGCAACGCTATTTCTGGCCCCTCTGGATGCTGCTGCTTGCTGGTTTGAACGGTCTGTTTCTTTCGGGTGATATCTTTAATTTGTATGTCACACTTGAGCTTGTCGCAATCTCTGCCGCATCTCTGGCAGCTCTTTCCGGGAAGCCTGCTTCTCAGCGTGCATCCTTTCGTTATCTGCTTATCAGCCTGCTGGGATCACTCACTTACCTCCTGGGTGTTGTCTTTCTCTACCGCACATGTGGAGTGCTGGATCTTGATCTGTTACGAAACCTCAGCGGAAATGGGGCAGGAGTGCGTGCTGCCCTGGCTTTGCTCACCGTCGGCCTGCTGCTGAAAACCGCCCTGGTTCCCCTCCATTTCTGGCTGCCCCCTGCCCATGCCAATGCCCTGGCTCCGGTAAGTGTCATTCTCTCTGCCCTGGTGGTCAAGGGATCGTTTTATTTGTTGTTCCGTTTCTGGTTCGAACTTTTTAGCCCCATCGTTACCCAGGCAGGCCTGAATTTTATGGGGGCACTGGGGGCGGTGGCAATCATCTGGGGTGCTGTACAGGCCATACGCCAGCAAAGACTGAAACTGATGGTGGCCTATTCCACTGTGTCTCAGCTCGGCTATCTGTTTGTTGCCTTTCCTTTGAGCAGGGCTGTAGAAGGGGCACAGGTGTGGTCCATTGTGATTTTCATCGCCCTGACCCACGCCTGTGCAAAATCAGCAATGTTTATGGTGGCAGGAAGTATTTATCTCCATCTCGGCCATGACCGGATCAGGGATCTGGCAGGAGTGAGAGCCAGCCTGCCGGTCACAGTCTTTGCCTACGGTATTGCCGGGGTCAGCCTTATGGGCTTACCGCCATCAGGCGCTTTTATTGCCAAGTGGATGCTGCTCAGTTCCTCTCTTGTCTCTGGACAATGGTGGTGGGCACTGGTGATTGTGGCCGGTAGTCTGCTGGCAATGGTTTACGTCTTTCGGGTCATGTCACGTTTCTTTGTTATTCCCGAAGGAGAACCATTGAAGAAACCTGCAGCACTTTCTCCCCTGCTGGAATGGCCAGCCCTGATCCTTGCCTTAATTTCCCTGTCTCTTGGTCTGCTTGCCCCCTGGATTCTGCATATTTTATCGCAAGGGACTGTTGGCCTGGTCCGGGTTTTTCCGGGAGGCCTGTCATGAACTCAGGCCAGCTCCTCCTGATTGCCATACTACTCAGTTCCTTTATCCCGGGAATTATCATCTTTTGCCTGCCCGAGGAAAAACATCGGCTGCGTACCATTCTCAATCTTTGCGGATCGCTGGTCAAGATATCACTGGTTCTGCTTATGAATGCCGGAATTTATTACGGTCATGTTTTTGAGATCCGGATACCGCTTATCCCCGGGGTGGAGCTTTTGTTAAATGGTGATCCGCTGTCCGCTCTTTTTGCCACCCTGTCCAGTGTACTCTGGCTCCTGACTACCATCTACGCAGTGGGCTATCTTGAAGGTTCTCCCAATCGCAGCCATTTTTTTGGCTATTTCAGTCTCTGTGTGACGGTGACCATAGGTATTGCCCTGGCAGGCAATCTGGTCACTTTTCTCCTGTTTTATGAAATGCTGACCCTTGCCACCTATCCCCTGGTTATCCATCGCGGTACTGAAAAATCTCTGCGCGCGGGCCGTAATTATCTCATCTACGCCTTTAGCGGCGGTGCTGTTTTTCTTGTGGCTGTTGTCTGGCTGCAGGCCGTTGTCGGGCCCATGGATTTTTCGGCAGCGGGATTTTCCCCATCGTATATTGAGAGCCACGGCTCGGTTCTGGCTCTGATCTTTGTCCTGCTGATCATCGGGGTCGGTGTCAAGGCCGCACTGGTTCCGCTGCACGGATGGCTGCCCCAGGCCATGGTGGCTCCTGCACCGGTGAGCGCTCTTTTGCATGCAGTGGCCGTGGTCAAGGCAGGGGCCTTTGGTATTATCCGGATTGTTCTTGATGTGTATGGAGCCCATAATCTGCTCCTTCTGGGAGTCCTGCCTTTGCTTGCTGCTGTTGCCACCTTCACTATTCTCTATGGCTCTGTCCGTGCCCTGCAGCAGGATGATCTGAAGCGACGGCTTGCTTTTTCCACTGTCAGTCAGGTCTCTTATATTGCCCTGGGAATGAGCATGGTTGATCAGCCGCTGGCAGTCATTGGCGCCCTTGTCCACCTCGTTCACCAGGGCCTGATGAAAATCACCCTGTTCTTCTGCGCAGGAAATCTTGCCGAAACCCTTGGCATTCACCGGATCAGTGAGATGCGTGGCGTGGCCCGCCGCATGCCCCTTACCATGGCGGCATTTTCCATTGCAGCTCTGGGTATGATTGGCATCCCGCCCACCGTCGGTTTTGTTTCCAAGTGGTATCTCGGTCTCGGTGGTCTGGCTGGAGGAAACTGGTGGCTGCTGGTGGTACTTGTGGTGAGCAGTCTGCTCAACGCCTGGTATTTCCTGCCGATCCTGATCAGGGCCTGGTTTGGTAAGCAGCAGGGACCGTGGCCTGAAGAGCAGTATGTCGGTCGCTTTGAAACCCGCTTGATGCTGCTTGGGCCTCCGGTTATTACTGCCTTAATCGTACTGGTCGCAGGTCTGGTGGCCAATGCTCAGATCAGTCCACTGGCCTGGGTTCGTTTTATTGTCAGGGGGTACAGCCTGTGACACTTGCCGGCCTGCAGACAACACTCTATGCCTTGATTCTGTCGTTGGCGGCGGGGACACCCCTGCTTATGGCAGCAGCACTCTGCTGTACGCCGTTAAAGGCTATGGTAATACGTCTGCTCCCCTGGGCAACAGTGCCGGCCCTGCTTGTTGCTTTGACAGCGCCCGCCAATGTGCATGTGGAAGTTGACTGGTTCTTTATGGGCGGTCGTATGGGCATTGATGCAACGGGCAGGATTTTTCTTGCACTTGCCGGGTTCGTCTGGTTGCTGGCCAGCTTCAGCAGCCGCAGTCTGTTTAAAAATGACCAGAATAGGGTACGTTTTTTTATGTTCTTTTTGACTGCCATGGCTGGCAACTTCGGCCTTATCCTCGCCCAGGACATGCTTGGCTACTATCTCTTTTTTGCCATGATGAGTTTTGCTGCCTATGGCCTGGTTATTCATAAGGAAAATGAAGATGCCATACGTGCCGGGCGTTTATATCTTCTCCTGGTGATGATCGGTGAAGTGGCGTTATTCACTGCACTGATCGTTCTGGTACACAGCACCGGAGGCCTGGCGCTTAAGGATATTGCAGGAGTCTCCTATCATCCCCTGACCCTTGTCCTGCTCTTTGTCGGTTTTGGGGTTAAGGTTGGCGCCCTGCCTCTCCACGGCTGGATGATGCCAGCCTATCAGAGCACACCCATCCCTGCAGCGGCAGCCCTTGCCGGATCCATGGTCAACGCAGGTATCCTGGGTTGGCTGCGCTTTCTGCCGCCCGGCCAGATATCTTGTCCCCGGGGGGCAATACTGTTTGTTGTCATGGGCGGACTTGCCGCTGCTTACGGGGTGATTGTCGGTTTGACTCAAAAACAGGCAGGGGCAGTGCTTGGTGGATCAAGTATAAGTCAGATGGGGCTGATAACTGTTATTTTTGGCATGGGTCTTTTTGATCAGGAAGCAGGACTCCGTGCTGCGCCTGTACTTATCCTCTATGTTGTGCATCATTCACTGGCAAAAAGCAGCCTGTTCTTTGGCTATGATCTGTTTATTCGACAGGGGAAAACAGTATCCCGCCTGCAGTTGGCTGCCATCCTTCTTCCTGCGATGGCCCTGGCAGGCTTACCCTTTAGCAGTGGGGCAATTGCCAAAACAGCGTTTAAGGAACTCGCGCTTAGCCTTGGTGAGCCCTGGTCCGGTCTGAGTACGTTTTTTCTGCCCGCAACAGCAATGGCGACCACCATACTTATGCTCCATTTTGTGGCTGTTATCAGACGCTGTGGTGGGAGCGGGAAGACAGGCAGCACAGCGAGTCGGACAGTTTTTGTTCTCAGTTGTATCGCTGTGGCAGGAACTCTCTGGATATGGCCAGCGGCCCGCAACGTTGCAACGCACTCCGTGGCGGGCGTAAAATTATTACAGGGTCTGTGGCCCGTTGCAGGTGGTTGTCTCCTCTTCCTTGTCTGGCGTAGAATCGCATGGCCAACAGGACTTCCGGTGGAGGACGAAAAGAGCAAAACCAGTTTTGATACGCTTGTATGCCGGGTAACAGGCTTTCTGCAGGAAAAAGAAGAGCAAAAACCACAAGAGGACAGGCTCGTTCTCTACCTGCACAGGCTTGTCCCGAATCTGCGTAGAGCAGAAAAAATTATGGGAAGGTGGAAGGTGGTGGGGCTGTCCTACATAACGCTTTGCCTCTGTCTGTTGTTTTTGTTGTTGTAAGTTCTTAGAGTATAGAAAAGGCTCTCGGTGGAAACATTTGTTTTTGGAAGAAAAACAAACAGGGGGAAAAGATGAAACGGTTTAAAAAAATTCTGTTGGTTTCTGATGATAGCGACTCCGGACAGGCGACCCTTACCAGGGCAATAGATCTGGCAACACGGAACCAGGCCAGATTAACTCTGATCAAAGTGATAAGTCAGGTACCCCACGATTACCGTGTATTTATCACCTCACTCTTACCCGAAGAAATAATGAAAATTGCTGTCAGGGAGCACACGCTGCTTCTTGAAAAGCAAATTGCCTCCTTTGAAAAGTCTATCAGCATAGAACTCAAAGTCGTTGTTGGCCGGGAATTTATCGAAATCATTAAAGAGGTACTGCGCAATAAACATGATCTGGTGATTAAAACCGCACGTGGCATGGGTGGAAGGATTGGTGTTCTGTTCGGTTCCACGGCCATGCATCTGCTGCGTAAGTGCCCCTGCCCGGTATGGTTGATAAAGCCGGAACAAGGTCAGAAGTATGGCCGGATCATGGCCGCAGTGGATGTGGATCCTGAGGCCATGGAAGGGAGTGATCTGAACAATAAAATTATGGAGATGGCAACGTCACTGGCCCGGAGAGAAAACAGCGAGCTGCATATTGTTCACACCTGGAAAAAGCCGGATTTGATTTATTTAACTGGCGAGCTTGATTATAAACAGCCTCCTGCTTTCACTAAATCGTGTGAGGAAGCCCAAAATATGCACATCAAATGGTTGAAGGAATTTCTGGAGCCATACAAGGAGCAACAGTATCAGGAGCATATCCTCGAAGGTTCAGCGGGGAGATTTCTCCCTGAATTTGCAGAACAACACCATATCGATCTTCTTGTGATGGGTACGGTATGCCGTACCGGAATTCCCGGCTTTTTCATCGGCAATACAGCGGAGAAGATATTGCACAGGATAAACTGCTCTGTTCTTGCTGTTAAACCCGACGGCTTTATCAGTCCTGTACAACTTGATGACCAATAGGCCTGACGCTGTTCTTTTTGTTCCTCCCCCCCCCGCAAGGACGGAGTAAAAAGAGGAATTTTTTTTCCATAAAATAAGGTACTATGCAGCATATTGTGAAGTTTTGCTGATGGCCACTACAGGTACTGTGCAACGTGAATAATCATTTCAGGTATAGAGTTGTTGGGAATGACAAAGACAGAGAATGAAACCGCATCCCGTGAGCGGAACAGAAAGGGGTTTCTGGCCGTTCAGGTTGGTCTTGCCGCAAACAGTGTGCTGGCCATATTAAAGTGCAGTATCGGAATTGTTGGCCATAGTCCGGCCCTTCTGGCTGATGGCATTAATTCCACGTCAGATGTCGCCTATGGAGTAGTGATGGCGATTTTCATGAAACTTTCGGGCAAACCCGCAGATCATGAACATCCCTACGGCCATGACCAGCTGGAGGGTGTTGCGGCAGTAGTGGTTGGGGCCTTTGTCGTAAGTACTGCTATCGCCATCTTCTGGAACTCGATAAATGGGGTCTATGAGATTTTTACAGAGGCATCAAGCTTTACCGGGGCCTCCACGTTCGCCCTGTGGGTGTGCCTGGGAGCTGCGGCTATCAAGGTCTGGCTGACCCTGTGGACCGGGAAGATCGGAAAAGAGACCCGCAATACTGCGGTGGAAGCTCTGGCCCATGATCATCGTAACGATATTTTTTCTGCCCTGGCTGCCGCAGTTGGTATTTATTTTGGGCGCAGCGGGGTTCCCTGGGTGGATCCCCTGGCTGGGGCCATCGTTTCGCTGATCATCCTTCACACCGGGGTGGAGATTCTGCGTTCTGCCACTGCAGATCTGATGGATACCGTTCCGGGGAAACGGCTGAACGTGGAAATCTGTGATTTACTCGCATCGGTGGAAGGGGTGCAGGCCGTGGAAGAGGTTCATGCCCACCGCTTTGGCCCGTACCTGGTGGTCAATATCACCATCGGAGTAGATGGAAACCTCACCGTAACGCAAGGTGACGGGATAGCCACCCGTGCCGAGAAAATTTTACTGGAAGAAGTTGAATTTATGCGACGGGTCTATGTCCACTACCATCCGGTGGCAGACCGTTACTGATGCCATATTATATATCCGTTAAGGGAAATAATGAATTGTAAAAGATCCATCTTCATAGTTGCCAGTGCGTCACTTATTTTTATCGCATCTGCACTCAATACCGTAGCCGAAGACAAGCTGCCCAGAGTCTTCAGCGCAAAGTTGTCCGGCCATGCTGTCCTTCCCGCAATGACATTTGTCCCGGTACCGCAGGACGCACCGCAATTACTGCAAGTCTCGGGGCGTTTCACGGGAAAGGGGGCAGTGCGCAATGATAAGCTGTACAGTGTTGCCGGAAAAACATGG
Organism: Desulfocapsa sp.; assembly: GCA_029935315.1. Taxonomy (GTDB): domain Bacteria; phylum Desulfobacterota; class Desulfobulbia; order Desulfobulbales; family Desulfocapsaceae; genus Desulfocapsa. The sequence goes on from JAOZKN010000005.1 coordinate 15,929, forward strand.
GTCGCCCCAAAAGATGCTCCCCGTACCACTGGTCTTTATCTGCCCTTTGTTGGTCAGCCGGTGCAGGGTTTTTCCGGTATAAAAAAACTGGGCAACGGTGAGTTCCTGGTACTGGTGGACAATGGTTTTGGCAATAAGAGAAATTCGCCCGATGCAATGTTGATGGTCCACCGCGTCCAACCCGATTGGAAAACCGGTCAGATAGGGGTAATGGACACTCTTTTTCTCCATGACCCGGATAGAATCATTCCTTTTCGTCTCGTCAATGAACATACAGACCAACGCTACCTGACCGGTGGAGACCTTGACCCGGAAGGAATGCAGCCCATGAGGGAGCTCATCTGGTTTGGAGACGAGTTTGGCCCCTATCTGTTTGCTGCAGATATGCAGGGACGCATTGTTGCATTTTTTGAGACCGTGCTGGACGGAAAGATCCTGCATTCACCGGATCATCACAGGCTCAAACTCCCCTCCAAGCCTGGAGCAGTCACTTTTGAAATCAGGCGAAGTCGTGGTTTTGAGGGGATGGCGGCTTCCGCTGACGGAAAATTTCTCTATCCGCTGCTGGAAGGGCCGCTCTGGGATGCGGAACAAAAAGCATGGGAATCCATTGACGGGAGACGTTTCCTGCGCATTTTTGAATTCGACGTGGAAAAACGATCCTTCACCGATCGTCACTGGAAATACCTGCTGGAACACAATAAACACAGGATCGGTGATTTTAATATGATTTCAGCTAACCGGGGCCTGATCATTGAAAGGGACAGTGGCGAGGGAGACCCTGAAGATGGCTGCGTGGGAGCAGCGCGATCGGATTGTTTCAGTAAGCCGGCAAAGTTCAAGCGGATTTATCTCGTTGAGTTCCCGGATAAACAAAGTGAAGCCGTACGTAAAATCGGCTATGTTGATTTATTGAATATTGAAGATCCCGAGGGTATGGCGCAGTGTGGTTCCAGAGACGGAAAGTTCACCTTTCCATTTCTGACCGTAGAAAATGTTGACAGGGTGGATGATCGCCATATTATTGTTGGCAACGATAACAATCTGCCATTTTCCAGCGGGAGAACAATCGGCAGGGCTGACAACAATGAGCTTATCCTGCTTGATGTGGGTGATATGCTCTCCATGCCCTAGCCCATTGCCCATCAATATCGTCGTGAGACAGGGACAATACGGAGATTGGCGACGTTACAATAACTTTTCACAAAACCGGGGAGAGCGCCTAAAGGGTTTGACTTTGCCCGGTTGCTATGTCACATTGTTTCATTGTGTTTCCGGCCGCACGTAAACCCTAACCTGGTAGTTGATCTATTTGTGTCCAATGACTCCCCAGCACCCCTCCCGCACTGCTTTTTTCTTTAGTTGTCTGTTGCTTTCGGTGGCGTTTTTTACATTTTTCCCAGCCTCCCTGTTTGCAGAGACAGATTTCAGGTTTGTAGACAAGGACGGTGATCTGCTCTGTGATTTGCCGGAAGATGCGAAGGAATTAAGCGACCCGGAGATACTCTATTACGGCATGTCGCCGGAAGGGGGAAGGGAATATAGCAAACCCCGTCCCAGACATAAAAGTATGATGGCTGCAATTGCCCAAAAAACCGGTAAAAAAGTAGAATGGGTAGCGGTTTCATCTTCCGTTGAAGAAATAGATATGATGCGTGACGGAAAGTTACACATCGCCGGTTTTGATACCGGAACAACTGGTTTTGCTGTGAATATGGCCGGTTTTATTCCCTTTGCGGTGAAGGCCGACAGGGATAAAGAAAATGAGATGGCTGGCTACCGTCTTCAAGTCATCGTGAACAGCAACAGCCCCTACCACTCTCTTTATGATTTGCAGGGACAGGTCATAGCACACACCTCCTCCACCTCAAATTCCGGCAATCTGGCCCCCCGGGCATTACTACCCGATTTTGGTCTCATACCGGACAGTACATACCAGGTGGTCTATTCCGGAAAGCATAAAAAATCCATTATTGGCGTCGTTGACGGTACCTACCCTGCTGCGGCTGTTGCCTCAAGTGTGTTGAAGAGGATGACGCGTTATGATGGAACGGTGGATGCAGAAGATATTCGTATCCTCTATACCAGCCCAAAATTTCCAACCCTTTCCATGGGCTATGTTTATAATCTTAAGCCGGAACTTGTTGCTCAGGTCAAGGACGTCCTGTTTGATTTTATTCCCCTGTCCCCGGATGGCGAAGCCGTAAGCAAGGGTGTAAAAGGCTATGTGCCGGTTTCCTACAGGAAAGATTGGGAAATTATCAGGCATATAGCCGATTTCAGTGGCTACAGTTATACTGAAGAAGGGCTTGCCAGGATGCTTGGCAAAAAGAAAAAATAAGCTGATGCCGAAATCAATAAGTGATCGTATTGCTCTGCTTTTCCTGGTGTCTACTCTTATTCCCGTTGTACTCTTTGGTGTATTTCTTGCCAGTGAACGATACCACTATCTTGAAAAGGAACTCCTCAATAAGCGACAGACTGAAGCCCGGCAACTGGGAAATCTTATATCCGATTATTTTGACACGCTGACCGTTGAAATCGAGTTTGTTTCCAGCCTTTTTGCCCGTCAGGGTATGGAAGACTCTGAAAAATTTATTCTTCTTAAAACCCTGCAAACCCTCCATCCTGTATTCTTTGAACTGGGAACTCTGGACCGTGACGGTCGGAAGTTTATCGCCCGGCAAGGGGCTGAGTCTCAGTCTCCCCCGTTGTCGGACGACGATGAAATCCTGAACCAGATATTGTCCCGGCGGCAGATTATCGCTTCGTTCGCAGCTGAGACGGAAAAGAAGATTCCGCAACTCAAGATTGCCTGCCCGATATTTTTCCTTAACAAGCAGTTTATCAACGGGGCCATTCTTGCCACCGTCGACCTGAGTGAGTTGAACAGGCAAATTATCCGCTACACCTCGGCAGCCGGTATCGAAGGAAGCCTGTTACTTGCCGGAGGACGGAAAATTTCAGGAACGCCCCTGACTCTGCTCGACGATGCTACAGTTGCAAAAGTCAAAGACAGGTTCCCGCTGGGAGGAAGTGAGATTGTAGATAACAGTGCTCTGGCCTTTATACCAATTCAGTATCATAATCTCCAGTTTGCCCTCCTTATTGGCTCAGACCTGAGCCAGTTACTGGGACCGTGGTATCAGTCACTGCTTAATTACTTTATTCTCTTTCTCCTGATTCTGGCCGCCATAGTGCTCACAGGCCACTTTTTTGTCAAAAGAATATTTGCCACCCCCTTGGAAACACTGACAAAGGCAGCTGAAAAGATTCGGGACGGTAAACTGGGGCAGCATGTTGAGCTTGGCGGAAAGAACGAATTCAGTGAACTGGCTGACACCTTCAATGCCATGACCTCGGCTCTGGTGGGAAGTCATGCCAAACTCCAGGAAGAGTCCCGGCAACGCGAAGAGGCCGAGGCCTCCTCACGTGAGGCCATGGTTGAAGCCCAACAGGCAAATGAGGAGAAGTCAATTTTTCTTGCCAATATGAGCCATGAGATTCGTACTCCAATCAACGGCATCCTGGGACTTTCCACTCTGCTGCTGAACAGTACGGTTACGAAAGAGCAGCAGTATCGACTGGAATTGATCGGCCAGTCTTCCCGGCGCCTGTTCAGTATGCTCGATATGATCCTCAACTTTTCCAAGATAGAGGCTGGCGAGAGTACGCTGGAATTAATCCGTTTTGAGCCCAGGCAACTTGTCAGGGACGCCCTGAAACTGATTCAGGTGGACGTTGGAGCGAAAGACATCATCCTGTCCAGCCAGGTGGCCGATAATATCCCTCAGACCTTGACAGGAGATGGCGATAAGATCAACCAGGTGCTCCTGAACCTCCTTTCCAATGGCATTAAAAACACCGAATGCGGAGAGGTGTCCCTGACCCTTACTGCTTCTGCAAAGAGTGATACTGACATCATGCTCTGTTTTTGTGTTGCTGATACCGGCTCCGGGGTCTCGGAAGAGATAAGTAAGACAATTTTTCATCCGTTTACCCAGGGAGAGAATGGGCTGAACAACAAAAGCAAGGGTGTCGGCCTGGGGCTTGCTATCTGCACTAAACTGGCCACGCTTATGGGCGGAAAGGTGTGGTTTGAAAATAACGAAAATAAAGGGAGTTCCTTTTACTTTTCCTGCAGATGTGAAAAACCTGTGGAGGACGAAGCAGTCGCCGTTAAGAGCATGGATGATCCAATAAAAGACAAGCTCCTCACCGGGCTGCTTATTGCCATCGCTGAAGACGAGTTTATTAACCGGTATATGCTCTCTTCGTTTCTCGAAGAACATGGGGCTGAAGTATTGAGCTGTGAAAATGGACGGGAGCTTCTCACTGAGCTGGAAAGCAAAGATCCGGATGTCATCCTTATGGATATTCAGATGCCGGTGATGGACGGCCTGGAGGCGACAGCCATAATCCGTAAACAGGAAGAGGCCGAGGGGCTTGCACCTGTGCCGATCATTGCCCTGACGGCCCATGCCACCGGTGACTTTATGGCAAAATGTTTTAGCACCGGTATGGATCTCTGCCTCACAAAGCCACTCGATCTTCCTGCATTCCCGGATATTCTCCAGGCAGAGCTGGATCTGCATTCTACACGTCAGCCAAAAAGACCTACTAAAAAGAGGCTCAACAGGGGAAAATAGGTGATAATGAGCAGAGTGAACATCAACAGGGCAAGAAAAGGCAGGGTTGCACTGTATAGCTGGATTACCGGTCGTTCAAAACGATAGCTGGCCAGAAAAAGGTTGAGTCCCACCGGCGGTGTACAGTAGCCGATCTGCAGGTTAGTGAGGAAGATGATTCCCAGATGAACCAGATTCACCTCGTAGCCTCTGGCGATGGGGACAATGAGCGGGACGACCAGCACCAAAGCAGAAAAAATATCCAGCATTGAGCCGACGATAAGGAGAAAGACGTTCAGGAGCAGGAGAAAGGTATATTTGCTGGAGATATACTGGCGGATAAATTCAAAGAGGCGCATGGGCACTTCCTGATCCACCAGAAAGTTGGTTGCAGCCATGGATGCGGCGAGGATCACAAGGATACCACCAAAGAGCATCATGGACTTTACCATAAGTTCCGGTAACTGCCGCAGCTTGATATCGCGATAGATAAAAACCTCTATGATAAGAACGTAGAGGGCCGTTATGGCTGCGGCCTCACCGGCCACCAGAAACCCACCATAAATCCCGCCCAGGACGATAACAGGAAGGAAAAGTTCCCAGGCACTCTCTTGCAGACCAGCGATTATCTCCCGGGCATTTGCCTCCTGCCGTTTCTTTTTGCGGGGACTCTTATACATCGAATAGGCCACCAGCAGCACAAGCATAAGCATACCGGGGAGGATACCTGCCAGAAACAGATGGTCAATCCGTACCTCGGCAATGACCCCGTAGAGGATCAGGGGGAGACTGGGAGGAAACAGCAGGCCGAGACTGCCGGATGAAGTAATCAGGCCCAAAGAAAATTTTTCCGAGTAGGAATCCTTGAGCAGGGCAGGAAATAACAGGCCACCCAGAGCAAAGATCGTCACCCCTGAAGCACCGGTAAAGGCAGTAAAAACCGCACAGACCAGAAGAGAGATAACGGCCAGCCCACCGGGCAGCCAGCCCAGCAAAAGGTTGGACATTTTCAACAGGCGTTTGGGGGTTCCGCTTTCGGAAAGAATGGTACCGGCAAAGATAAAAAGGGGCAGGGCAAGGAGAAGAGGGGTGTCGGCCAGGCGCGACATCTCAATGATCACCACCGAGAGGTCAATATCCACGCTGTAAAATGAGAGCAGGGCCACGGCAGCAATAACGATAAACAATGGACTGCCCAGCAGGGCAAGAAACAGGGTGATGAACTTGAGAATAGTCACTGGATACTTCCGGATGTATGTTTCCTCAATCGGGAGCCAAGGAGTCTGATTTCCGCTGCTGTTGCCAGGAAAAAGTGCATGGTGATCAGACCAAAGGCCATGGGGAAGATCAGGTACCAGATCCAGGAGGGGATATTCAGCAGGAGGGAACCGCCAAAGAGGCGTTCATTGTGGACAAAAGTGATTGCCGCCCAGGTGAGCACCGCGGCAACCAGTGAGGAAAAGATGTCAAGGAGCAGCCCTATCCATGGCTTTAGCTGTTCCGGTGCCAGGTAGCCCACCACATCGATGGCAATATGCTTTTTTTCTCTCGTTGCCACTACTGCCCCGAGCATACCACACCAGAGGACGAGATAACGGAGCAGCGGATCGGCCCAGAGCAGACCGCCGGAAAACCAGGTACGCAAACCTATTTGCAGACAGGCAAGCAGGATCAGTGTGATGAGCAATAGACAGAGGAGGCCGTCTGTCAGCCGCTTCTCAACGCTCAAAACCTGACGGGCGAGCTGTCTGGGATCCATGAATGCTCTCTCTTGAGGTTACAGGGGCTGACTCTGATATTCGTCCAGCAGTTTTATGGTTGCCTGGTAAATTTTCGTACTGAAGGCTTTTCCCTGGAGCCGCTGCACTGTCTCATCTCGTTTGCCATGGAGGACCTGCACGGTATCAGGTTCAGGTTTTACCAGGGAAATGCCGTTGTCCTGCAGTACCTTCCTGGAGTCACGGTTACTTTTTCTGGTATCGGTGATAAGAAGACTGAAATGTTTTTCAGCTATCTCCCTGATCATCAGCTGGTACGCTTCGGGCAGGCGGGAAAATTTTTTACGATCCAGAAGAAAACCGCCATAGGCATAGCCAAAGGGGATGTCTGAAATATATTTGGTTTTGGTGAACCACTGCAGGACAATGGTGCCATAGAGGGAATTAAAAACCGTTTCCACCATGCCTGTCTGCAAAGAGGTAAGTACATCGGGGATGGCCAGGGGCAGCGGGGTAATGCCAAGGGTTTGCAGGAAGGCAACGCTGAGTGGATCCCCTGCAGGAGCCCAGACCTTTGTTGCCTTCAGCCCATCCAGGGTGGCGATGGGCGAGGTGGATATGGCGTAGACAAAGCCCACTTCAGTCATTGCGATAAGTTCCAGCCCTTTTTCAGCAAAGGCCTTTTGGAAAGAGGGGAGTAAGCCCTTACGGACATGGTCAACCTCTGCGTAGGAATGAAAGAGAAAGGGAATCCCCATAACACGGAACTCAGGAACCACGGTACCGATACCGGTCATGGTAAATCCGCCACCATGCAGCTGTCCCACCCGCATTTTACGATACATGGCCCGGTCATCGCCCATGATACCGCCCGGGTACACCTTGAATTGTACCTCTCCCCCGCTCTTTTCCTTCACCTCTGCCACAAAATCACGAAAGCGTTTGGTCCAGATACTGCCCTCAGGTGCAATGGTCGCCACCTTGAACAGATATTTGGCTTTAGCATGTGCAGGGCTGCAGATAAGCAGGGCACAGAACAGCAGAATGAACAGTTGGCTAATTCGTTTAGGGTGGGGCACGATTTTCTCCTGGCAATGATATTGGGAAATTGTGTAAGGCTTACTAAAAAAACTGCTCCACCTCGTCAAGCATCCTGCTCGCATTGAGTTTGGCTACCTGGTTGGCAAGGGCACTGTCCGGCTGACTTTCAATAGGAAAATCCAGTACTTCCTCAAGCAGGCTGACAAAGAGCTCACGATCAAAGGCCATCCGGGCATAGGTTTGAGCATAGAGGACAAGGGCTGGAAGAAACTGCCTGTTGCTTATGCTAAGGGCTCGTTCAAAATGATTGCGACTCAACTCAGGTTTCCCGCCAAGAAGGGGTGGTTTGGAAGCATAATATGCGCCAAGAAAGAGATGTGCGCCACCGTGAAACCGGGTCTCGTCCAGTTCAAGAACCCTGAACATAATCTGTTCGAGCCGGGGCAGCTGGATCAGAGATTCTGGAGATCCAGCCTGGTAGCGAACCCATGTGGCCCAGCCGTTTCCGGCCCAGAACAGGCGATCAGCATCATCTTTTCCCAGGCCAGCAAGAGTCTGCTCTAGTTCAGCCATGGATACAGTGCAGGTGGTCTGCAGGGGATCACAATCCCACAGCAGGGACATGCCGTATAACCTCGCTTTAATGGACACCGTGGCCGCCCGCTCCGGTTTACCGCAGGTATCAAGGGCCGCAGCATAACCAGCAAAGGCTTTGGTGGCACTGAGGAGCAGTTGCTGGTTTTTCGGGTTGGACGCAAGCATACTGTCCAGCATCAGCAGGAAGGCGGGGCTGCCTTCACAGACAAGGTCAATGTCTGTTTGACGCTGCAGATTTTCCATTGTTGAACACATCAGTGAGCTGGACATCATTCGGGCACAGCCACCAGTGAGGCTGATAAGTGCAAGAAGGATGAGTATCCGTACGGTTGGTATCTTCATAAGATATAAGTTTATCAGCCATGGCGTATGCTTGTCAAGCTGAGTCAGCAAATGTGGAGCAGAAGGCAGCACTGTTTAGAAAACGAAGCTTGCATCAAGCAAGATATGGACATACACTAACATATATCGCATTGCCGCAAAATACGGATTGTCTGTCAGAGAAGAGAAAAAGCTGCATCAATTAGAATATTCTCGGAATACTATATGGACATGGAAAAACATCATAAGATTTCGATCTGGTATTTCTTTATTGGGATCTGGATCGTTTTGATCCTCCAAAATTATCTGGCGTCAACCTACGTTATTCAGACCATCCCTTACAGTGATTTTATCCAGAAGCTCAAGGAAGATAAAATCATAGAGGTATCCATCACCGAGAGACAAATCCAGGGCCAGATGAAATCAGAATCAGACTCTGGTGAAGAACTTTATTTCCGTACGGTTCGCGTTGATCCTGAAACCTCCGCGCTGCTGGATACATATCACGTCAACTATTCTGCTTCCATTGAGTCCACCTTTTTTCGTGATCTTTTGTCATGGATCGTACCGGTTCTCCTCTTTGTCGGTATCTGGTTCTTTCTTATGAAGCGGCTCAGCGCCCAGCAACCCGGTTTTATGACCCTTGGTAAAAACAAGAGCAAAGTCCATAAACAGGAAGATGTTGACGTACGCTTTGGTGATGTGGCTGGTGTGGATGAGGCCGTGGCAGAACTTGTGGAGATAATTGATTTTCTGAAAAACCCGGATAAATACAGGGAATTTGGTGGAACCCTGCCCAAGGGGCTTCTCCTGGTCGGTCCCCCCGGTACTGGTAAAACCCTGCTTGCCAAGGCCGTTGCCGGTGAGAGCCAGGTTCCCTTTTTCAGCATCAGTGGCTCAGAATTTGTAGAACTCTTTGTCGGTATGGGGGCTGCCAGGGTGCGTGATCTTTTTGAACAGGCCAATGAGAATGCACCCTGCATTGTTTTTATTGATGAACTGGATGCCATCGGCAAGGCCCGGGGATTTGGCGGGGTCGGCGGTCACGATGAGCGGGAACAGACTCTGAATCAGCTCCTTGTGGAGATGGATGGTTTTGATCCCAATGAGGGTGTTATCCTGATGGCTGCTACCAACCGTCCTGAAGTGCTTGACCCTGCTCTCCTGCGTCCGGGTCGTTTTGACCGTCAGGTACTCGTTGACCGGCCAGATAAGCAGGGGCGCATTGCAATCCTTAAGGTGCATCTCAAAAAGATTAAAAAACTTGGCTCTGTCAGTGTTGAAGAACTTGCCAATATGACTCCGGGTATGGTGGGCTCCGATCTTGCCAACCTGGTCAATGAAGCTACCCTGCTGGCAGTGCGGGCCCGCAAGAAAACGGTGGAGAAAGAACAGTTCGAAGAAGCTGTGGAACGTATCGTTGCCGGACTTGAAAAGAAGAACCGCGTTATCAATGTGAAAGAACGGAAAATTGTTGCCTACCACGAGCTTGGCCATGCGCTCGTTGCCCTGTCCATACCGGGTACAGATCCGGTGAAAAAAATCACCATCGTCCCTCGTGGTATTGCAGCACTTGGCTACACCATGCAGGTTCCCACCGAAGATCGGTTTTTGATGACTAAAACGGAACTCCTTGGAAAAATTGCCTCATTGCTCGGCGGCAGGGCTGCTGAAGAAATGATTTTCCAGGATATCTCCACCGGTGCCCATAATGATCTGGCCAAGGCCACAGATATCGCCCGTAGCATGGTCACTGAGTACGGGATGAGTGAAAAAGCCGGACAGGTTTACTATAAGAGTGAACCGCAAGCCATGTTTCTCCAGGCCGGGCAACGACAGAGTGCCAAGGGTGAGTATGGTGATGAGACCGCCCAACTCATCGATAGGGAAATACGAAATATCATTGACCAGCAGTATAGCGTGGCGATGGAGCTCCTGGAGCAGAAAAAAGCTGTCCTGGAAAAGGCAGCGATGGAACTGCTGGAAAAAGAAAAGATTGAGGGCAGCTATCTTGAAAAACTCATCAAAGAGGCAGAGCCTCCGCAGGAGTGAAGGTGTTTATGCGGAAGGTTCTGTCTGGCGGACAACGCATCTGTTTTTGATGTCCTGCCATGAGACTGTAGTTCCCCAGTTGGGCAGGGGAGTGTTGAAGAGGGATTGCTTTTCCTCTGGACTCCCACTGTAGCTATCCACGGCCTCAATGAGGAAATTTACCCGATATCCTCGAAAAAAAAGTTCCTGAGCCGTGCAGAGAACACAACAATCCAGGGTTAGGCCGATCAGCACAATGCTGTGTTTATCTTGCGGAGGTCCGATAACGGATGCGAGCCAGCTCGTGAAGCCCTTGGGATCCTGATACGGTTCTCCCGGAGGTTTTGCAGCCACACCACCGTTTTTACGCACCCAGACAGGCGAGTGCATGCACTTGATCCAGGCCTGCGAATGCTTGACATCAACGGCCAGTTGCGATTCATAGCCCGGGGTTCCCGGTACACAATGAGCAAATGGAGCGCCCGGGCGGGGTTGCCTGTAATCCGAGATGATTTCAGCAATTCGGATCCCATGTTCACGGCAATAGGGGACTAGTATCTCCTGAATAAACCCCACACAGGGGCGATCCTGATAACAAGCGCCACCGGCGATGACAAAGTCGTTCTGGAAATCTACGGAAATAAAGTGTGTTGTCATAGCTGTGAATTATTATCTACTCCACAAAACACGAATCGTTTTTTTACCATCACCATAGGAAGATGAAAATTCGTCCTCATAGAAGAAGAAATGTAATGAAGCGGTGTGAAGGACAGGCAAACAAATCCCCTGTCCCAGGTATGAGTCTTTTCATTTTATAAAACCTTACCGCTTCCCAACAGTCATGGCTGGAAGAAACATGGGCCATGGAAAAATCGGCACCTTATATATCCATGGTTCATCACCATGGTTATTATCATAGGCGCTAAAAAATATCGTCCCTGTAATGTCAGTGGAATAGTATGAGAAATTGCTGCTACTGCTATCTGATCCGGGAAGTATATCTTTAACCATCATGGTTCCCCCATCAGTGCCGTTACTTTGCCAAAGTTCGTGTCCATGAATACCGTCATTGGCAGAGAAAAACAGGATACCATTGGAAACGACAAGAGACGCAGGCTTACTGCCGTGACCAGGGTTGGTATTGATATCTTTAACCAATGTTGTTGATGCCATATTACTCTTCCAAAGCTCTTGACCATTTACACCGTCATCAGCTTCAAAGTAGAGGGAACCGTTAAAGTTAATCAGCGAATCCGGCTTGCAGCCAAAGCCAGGAATGGTGTTTATATTTGCAACCATTATGGTCCCTGAACTTAGCCCGTTACTTTTCCATACTTCTCTACCATTAGTGCCATCATCAGCAGTAAAGTAAAGTGTTTTGTCAACAGCTGTCAGGGATCTGGGGGAGCTGCTTCCGCCTGGGTTGATATCTTTGACCAGGCTTGCACTACTGCTTCCGGGATTGTACTTCCACAGCTCAAAATTATCCATGTCGTCGGAAGCTGTAAAAAAAAGAGTGCCATCAAGATATGTGAGGTTTCCCGGTTTACTTCCCTCTCCATTCGTTGTGTTGATATCTGCTACCATCTCGGTCCCTGAACTTAGCCCATTACTTCTCCATAACTCACGGCCTGTTACTCCATCAGAAGCCGCAAAAAAAAGAGTGCCGTCAACATCAACAAGAGAGCGTATGGAGCTTCCTTCTCCAGGGTTTTCATTAATATTCCTAACTATCTCTGTAATACCAGCGGCTAACCCGTCGCTTTTCCAAAGCTCGCTGCCATTTTCACCATCATCGGCAATAAAGTAAAGAGTGTTGCCAACAATTGTATACAGACCACAATTGCTTCCAACTTCTGGAGTGGGGTTTATGTCTGCAATGGGAATTGTGCCGGGTTCTGAGCCATCGCTTTTCCAGAGTTCAGTCCCGTGAGACCCGTCATCGGCGGTGAAGTAAAGAGCACCTTTGAAAGCAATAAAAAAACTTGGCACACTGCTTCCCCCCGGGTTAATATCTTTTACCATTGAGGTGTTTCCATTCTTATCACTCTTCCAAAGTTCCATGCCGTTGATGCCGTCATCAGCCCTGAAAAAGACGGCACCATTAACCTCTGTAAATTCTTGTGAATAGCTGCTTAATGTTCCTGCCTGTGTATCAGTAATCATAGAAGTATTAGTTTCTGTACCATCGCTTTGCCAAAGCTGCATGCCGTTGATACTCTCATAGACGGTAAAAATGAGTTTGCCGTTCATATCTGTTAATTCATTGGGGCCGGAGATTTGTAAGTGATTTGAGGGGTCGGAAATAATTTTGACAAGTTTTGTTGTTCCGCCGTAGATCCCTGGTATTCCGTCACTCATCCAGAGTTCTTGCCCATTAGTCCCATCATCAGCTGTAAAGAAAATATTTCCATTAATGGCTGTAAAATTCATTGCATTGCTTCCCAGGCCAGGAGTGAGGTTGATGTCTTCGACAATCGATGTCCCTCCTATGGTTCCAGTACTTACCCAGAGTTCATATCCATTGATGCCGTCATTGGCAATAAAGTAAAGTTTTCCATCAATTGCGGTGAGGCGAAATGGAAAGCTGCTGTCTGACCCACTGTTGATGTGGAGGGGGATGCTGGTTGTATTTGCTATATCGTATCTCCACAGCTCAGTACCATTAATGCCATCATTGGCAGCGAAAAATATGTTATTAGGCGAGTTACCGATAGTGACATTGGTTAGATAAGTTGGATTACTGCTTCCTCCAGAGTTAATGTCCGCCTTTGCTACTTTTATAGTATTCCAATCAAAACCGTTGCTCATCCAAATCTCAGTTTCGTTGTCTTTGGTGGCTGTAAACCAAATTGTACCGTTAATATTGAGAAGATGGCCAGGGTAACTGCTGCCTTCTGTGTTAATATCCTCGACCATCACTGTGCCTGCAGTGTCTCCATCACTTTTCCACAACTCAACACCGTCACTACCATTATCAGCTGCGAAAAAGAGGAGGTCGCCATTACCTGCAGTGAGTTGGTAAGGCCAACTGTAGCCAGGTCCCGGGTTAATATCTTTGACCATAAAAGTGCCTGCTGTGGTTCCATTACTTTTCCACAACTCATACCCATTGATGCCGTTATCGGCAGTAAAAAATAAAGTATTATTGACAGCAGTCAGGTAACTGGAACCGCTGCTATTGATTCCCGGGTTAACATCTTTGACCATCGAGGTGCCTGCAGTCGTGCCATCACTCTTCCACAACTCTCTGCCATTGACACCGTTTTCTGCAATAAAAAACAGGGTGTCGCCTACCGCCGTGAGATGTTGGATGTGGCTGTTGCTTGGGCCCGGATTAATATCTTTTACTCGTGTAACTGTAGTACCTTCCCTTTTCCATAATTCACCACCACCAGATATGTCAGCAGCTGCAAAAAACAGGGTTGTCCCAACCATAGTTAAGTTGGATGGGTTGAACCCCAGCTTCTTCAGATTTATATCCTTCAGCAATCGAGGTTGGCTGGCCAGGGTTGCAACTGGTGCGTTGCAGGTAAGAAAAATAATAGTTGAGGCAATAAACAGATTGAATAGAGGAGAATTCTTCATAAGACCCTCACGGATTTTGTTATCCTTGCGGATATGGTTTTTGGATCGATCTCACCAAACTACAGAAACCCATAAAGCTGATAGGACAGTACAGAAAAAGATGTAAGAAGAAGAAAGGTATGCCCAGAAAAAGTAAGAGTTATTATATCAGATGATAAATATAGTAATAGAACCTGTTCTGTGTTTAGGGTTTGTAAAAGAATACAACTCAAATCAAGGCGTAATATCAGCACGTTATTCTCTTGCGACCTGCCTGGCGGCCTCCTGCTTTTTACATATCGATTCATCTCTTAATGTATCACAGTAAAAATTATTTTAACAGAAATTAGAAAAAGAGATGGGCAACAACAGCAATAAGGAAAGGAAGATCAATTGTCGGTTCCGGCAGGTTTACTTGTTCCTTGTTATCATTTTGAAGCAAGACTGGAACAGCGTGGAAAAAATGTGCTATAATCCAATTGGGAGAATAAAAAAATGTGCAGCGTCGCAATAGCGCCGTGAAGAAGACTGGCAGAATGCTTGTTTTCTCTCGGAACGGATTTTCCCGAAAAAATGGTGAATACTTTTAAATGGATCACCAACAATTCAGTGAAATTTACTGTTATTATCTGAAATATATAAAGATAGTGAACTGAACACAACACGTTGAGGATGAAAACATGAAAGAGGCTATGTTTTATCAGTCCGGAAAGGGAAGCGAGGTGATCTGCGGACTGTGTTGCCATCGTTGCCATATCAAAGAGGGTCGGCGAGGACTCTGCGGGGTACGGGAAAACAGAGCTGGCATCCTGTATACGCTTGTCTATGGTCAGGTGGTGGCCGAAAACATCGATCCCATCGAAAAAAAACCACTGTTTCACTTCCTCCCCGGCAGCCGTTCGTATTCTATCTCTACGGTGGGCTGCAACTTTCATTGCCTGCATTGCCAGAACTATGATATTTCCCAATATCCCCATTTACACACCGGGGAGACAGCAGGTGTGGAAAAGACACCGGAATCCGTGGTTGAGGCAGCACTGCAGGCAGATTGCGCAAGTATCAGTTACACCTACGTGGAGCCGACAATTTTTTATGAATTTGCCCACGCCTGTTCGGAGCTGGCCCATGAGCAGCAGCTGAAGAATGTCTTTGTCAGCAATGGCTACATGACCCCGGAAGTCACACACCATCTGGCACCGTTGCTGGATGGTATCAATGTCGATATCAAGGCCTTTACAGACGATTTCTATAAAAAAGTATGTAAAGCCAGGCTGCAGCCGGTACTGGATACTGTCCGGCTTATGCACAAGCTTGGGGTATGGGTCGAAGTGACAACCCTGATTATTCCCGGTCTTAACGATTCGTCCGAAGAGTTACATGATATAGCCGGATTTATCAAAAGTGTTGATCCGGGAATTCCCTGGCATGTCACTGCTTTTTATCCCACATATAAGCTGACAGATCGTGATCCCACCCCGGTGGAAAGCCTGCGCAGGGCACGGGATATTGGCCTTGCAGAGGGGTTACGTTTTGTCTATGAAGGGAATATCCCCGGTGAGGGCGGTGAAAACACCTACTGCCCTTCCTGCAGGGCGGAACTCATCACCCGCTTTGGTTTCAGTATCCGGCAGAACAGGATAAATGATGGCTGCTGTAGCAAATGCGGAGAAAAGATAGAAGGGGTGTGGGGCCAGCAGGCTGATAGAATGCACAACGTATAAAGGGGAAGGTAAACAAGGTGTTCATCGTCATCAAAACCACAGTTTTTCTCCTCTGGCTCAACTTTCTTCCTCCACTGGCTAATATTATCTGGGGAGAGCGTTTTAACAGGCCAATAGATGGCGGCAGACTGTTTTTTGACCAGCATCGGATCTTCGGAGATCACAAAACGACTCGTGGTGTTCTGCTCTGTCTGCTGGGCGGTACTGTTGTCGCACCACTCCTCGGTGTGGAGTTCTGGGTTGCTGCGACGGCATCACTGCTGGCAATGGCGGGAGATCTTTTATCCAGTTTTATCAAACGCAGACCGAACAAGCCCTGCGGCACTAATGTTATCGTCCTTGACCAGATCTTTGAAGCCCTGTTCCCTGTTCTCTTTTTAAAAGTGTTTCTCCATTTGAGCTGGGCGCAGATTCTGATAATTCTCCCCTGTTTTATCGTGATAGCCTATCTGGGATCCTGTTTCTGGTTTTTTATCATGTTCCGTCCCCCCGGAGGAACGTATCCTCGCGTGATCCGCTCAACAGTTCGTCTGCGTGAATGGAGATCCTGCCACACGCCCCTGGCCCACTGGCAAACACTATTCAACCTGAGCAGTGTCCTGGCCCATGATATCCTGTACAGCTGGTTTTTCAGGATGACTGCCCTCCGGGAAAAAGGTCTGCAGAATGCCATGGATATCCGGGTTGAAGAACAAACATTTTATTTCCAGGATCTGCCGCACTCTTTTGACGGCTTTCGCCTGTTATTGCTCACCGATCTCCACCTTGACGGTCAGCCCGGCCTGACCAGAGAGCTTTCCCGGCAGATCCGGGGACTGGAGGTGGATCTGTGTCTGCTGGGGGGGGACATCCGTATGAAGACCTATGGGCCCATGGCTCCATGCCTTCGATATCTGCGTGAGCTTCTGCCCCATGTGCAATCACGTCACGGTATATTCGGAGTACTGGGCAACCATGACTGTATTGAGATGGCGGTGGATCTGGAAGAAAGCGGTTTGATCATGCTTATCAATGATTCCTGGAAAATCAGTCGGGATGGTGAATCCATATGGGTAGTGGGGGTGGACGATCCACATTACTACAAGGTGGATGACGCTGAGCGTGCCTGCCGGGATATTCCGGATCGGGGATTTAAGCTCTTTCTCTCCCATTCTCCGGAGGCGTATAAGGATGCCGCTGATTGTAACTCCCGCCTCTATCTTTGCGGCCATACCCACGGCGGACAGATTTGCCTGCCTGGCAGCAGAGCCATATTCACTAACAGCAGGGCACCACGTTTTACCGCCGTTGGCTGCTGGCAGTATAAGGGGATGATGGGCTACACCAGTCGTGGTGCCGGATCATCAGGAGTCCCCCTGCGGTTTAATTGCCCGGGCGAAATCAGCCTTATCACTCTGCGTCGAAAAGCAGTTTCGGAGGCAGGGTGAAGAAAATCTGTTCAGCGATTAAATTTTGAAAAAGAAGGATAGAACAGATATAATAAGTAAAGGAACGGATGATAAAAATTCCACAGGAGGACCTCAAATGACCACATTTTCAAAGATTCTTCTCCCCATTGACTTCACCGAATGCTCCACTGCTGTTTTATCTTATGCAAAATTGATGAAGGAAAAATTTGATGCTGATCTTTACCTGCTTTACAATTTGCCGGGCCCTGAGCAGTATAAAGGGCTGGAACTGGAAAGTGACTGGTTTGTGGGCTATGGGCATTCCCTGGAACGGGAGGCAGAAAGTGCCCTGAAAAACTTTATAAAGCGAAACATGCAGGGATTTGAGCCCAAAAAGGCAGATATCCGTATTGGTGAAATTGTTGCAGAGACTGCTCTGTATGTAGAAGCCGAAGGGATAGACCTGATCATAACGGCCAGCCATGGCTGTCATACGGCAGAAAATCGGATTTATGGATCAATCGCCGAAGGAATCAGTCGTGAATCAGGATGTCCTGTGATGATTGTACACCCCTGATTGTTCCCGTAAAAGGGCAGGAAACCATGAACTCCGAAGCATTTTTATCCACTCTGTGGGGGATCTGAGTTCCGGTGGGTCAAAGGAGAGGAGGGTTCTGTACGGGCCGTTCGTCCTTGAGTATTTATCTGCTTTTCCGCTCTCTGTATCGTAACAGTAACCAGACGTTTGCAATATGTGCCTGACCTTTGACTGTTTTGTGTGTACTGTTGTGGCTGTTCAAGGGCCAGTAAACAAGGTTTTGGCAAAGCAATGAAGGAGCTGTTGCCGGGGAATATTATTGCGTTGTTCTATGAGTTTCACTCCTGGATCATCCTTCAAATCAAATCAAATCAGAGAGGCCTTGTGTTCAAGCCGTTGAGAAAAAAAATAGTATCTTTTTGTTGTAACCGCAGGACTTTTTTTTCGCTCCTTCTCTTGCTGCTTGTGACAGGTCTGTCAATCACCGCGTCTTCTGAACCGGTACAAGAGATCAAAATAGGGGTGCTGGCCAAGCGCGGGCCGGAATATACTCTGACGAAATGGGCGGCCACGGCTGACTATCTCAGCGCTGTACTTCCCGGGCATCATTTCAAAATTGTGCCCCTTGCCTTTGCAGATATCCGTACTGCAGTGCAAAAATCGAAAATCGATTTCATTCTTGCCAACCCCGCTTTTTATGTGGAACTGGAAAAGCTCTATGGTGTAAGCCGGATCGCGACCCTTATAAACCAGGATTTACCGGGCCAGCACACTACTACCTTTGGGGGTGTTATTTTTGTTCGCGCAGACAGCGCCGGGATTAGAGAAATCCATGATTTGCAGGACCATTCCTTTATGGCAGTGGATCCATTCTCTTTTGGCGGTTGGGTTATGTGCTGGCGGGAACTGCAGCAACGGGGCATTGATCCTGCCCGGTTTTTTTCGTCACTGAGTTATGGAAAGACCCACGATGCTGTGGTTCTCGCTGTCCGCAGTGGTGATGTCGATGGGGGAACAGTTCGCAGCGACACCCTGGAACGGATGGCAGAAGCCGGCAGCATCAACCTTGATGAGTTTCGGGTACTCAATGAGCAGCAGAACGATAACTTCCCCTTCAAACTGAGTACCTCCCTGTACCCGGAATGGCCCTTTGCTGCTGTGAAGACCACCCCTGCCAATCTGGCCCGTAAGGTAGCCGCTGCCTTGTTAGTCATGGATGAGAATACGCCTGCCGCCAAATCCAGTAAAAGTGCAGGCTGGACAGTGCCCCTCAATTACCAGCCTGTTCACGACTGCCTTCTGGAACTGGGTATAGGACCCTACGCGGATTTTGGTCAGTTTACTCTCTCTGATGTGATCAGGCGTTACTGGCGGCAACTGACCCTGGTACTGGGTATACTCATCATTGTTCTGTCTGTTGTGTTGTATATCCTGCAGCTGAACAAAACCCTTAAGCAGAAAAAACAGGAGGTGGATGAATTCAACAAAACCCTGGAAACAAAAGTTGCACAGCGGACGACAAAGGTTCATGTCCTGCTTGATCAGGAGCTGTATCTCCGTGAAATAATGCAGACTATTTCGCAAGTTAACGGGCTGCTTCTTTCGGCAACAAATATGGAGAAACTGCTTGATGAGGCATGCAGAGTTCTGGGAGAACATGGGCATTACGGCTATATCTGGATCGGCCTTTTACAGAACGGCCTGGTGGAAACAGTTTTCAGCACCAATGACTCCATCCAGCCCCGGAGTGCTCTCCCTTACGATCCGCACAATCCAGAGGATCCTTTTTCAGCAAGCCCTGCAGCCCAATGCATGCTCAGTAGCCAGACGCTGGTTGTTGAAAAAAGCAGTATCGCAAGTATTGCCACTACATGGCTTGACGAGGAGGCCGTCACGGGAACGGGATACCGGGCAGTGATTGCCCTGCCGTTGCGTGCTGATAAATACACTGCAGCACTTGGTGCACTTTGTGTCTACACCCTGCGTCCGGAGGGCTTTGAGGAGGAGGAAATTGCCATGCTTGAGGAGTTGGCTGGCGATATCGGTTTTGCCATCAGCTCCTTCAGACACAGGGAAATGGTGACAACGCTTGAAGCTGAGCGTACGGCAAACTACGAGGAAACCATTCTTTCCTTTGCTAATATGATTGACCAGAGGGACACCTATACAGCAGGTCACACCACCCGGGTGGCACATTACTGCAAGTTGCTGGCAGAAGAAATCGGCATGAGCGAAGAACAGATAGCTATCGTTCAGAGAGCAGCCACCCTCCATGATATCGGTAAAATTGCCACTCCGGATTCTGTACTGCTCAAACCCGGCCAGCTTTCTGCCCTTGACTACGATCTTATTAAACTTCACGCCTCCGCGGGCTATGATATGCTTGTTAATATAGCCTCCTATCAGGAACTGGCAAAAATCATCCGCCACCACCATGAACGTTACGATGGGATGGGCTACCCTGATCGTCTCAAGGGGAAGGATATCCCTCCCCTTTCCAGGATTATTGTGGTTGCTGATGCCTTTGACGCCATGACAACCAACCGCATCTATAAACCGAGAAAAGCGATCGGGGAGGCCCTGGGAGAGCTGCAGCGTCTTAGCGGAATCCAGTTTGATCCTGAGGTTGTCGTCGCAGCGCAAAAGGTACTGAAGGATGTCAAAGTACCGGAGTCCATCACCCAGCTGCCAAAAACGCAGATGGAACAGCGCAGGTTCTCCTATTTTTTCAGCGATAAGATAACCGGACTCTACAATGAAGATTATCTGCAGATTATTCTGCAAAATAACAAAGAACTCCAGGAGTATCACTGTCTACACAGCCTGCATATACGGGACCTGCAGCAATATAATCAGGATCAGGGCTGGGAAAAGGGAAATATTCTAATGCAAAAGTTTGCAGTTGAACTGCGACAATGCTTCCCGGACACCCTGCTCTTCAGAGTGTATGGGCAGTATTTTATCATTATTGCCAAACTGCACTTTGATATGAATGAAGAGGACCTGGAGTTTGACACCTTTAAAGGCACAGGAGTAAACATTGAGACAGGCCATCTCGATCTGAAAGAGGATACAGCGTATTATATTGAGAAGATGGAAAAATTTGAGATTCAATCCAGAGAGGAAAGGGAACACTCAACCGGGTAGCCTCAGGGAGATTCCTCCTTTGCCTGTGCTCGAAGGCGAATCTCCAACAGAAACAGTCGTCCATAATCACAGGCTGCAACGCCACTGAACAATGCAGCACAGTAGAGTGCGGGCCGAATCCAGTCAGGAAAAAGCAGCACAACAAGAAAGAGAAAAAACTGGCCAAATGTGGCGAGTTTTCCAGACCATCGTGCATCCATTTTTTTAAAAGATTGCCATGAGTGGATTGATGCAGCATAAATCGCTGCAGAAGCAACAAGGAGGTCGCGGGCAAGGAGAGCCGGTACCCACCAGCCCGAAAATTTCCCCACCGAAACAAAGGTAATCAGCACACAAAGAATAAACAGCTTGTCGGCAATCGCGTCCAGGAGTCCACCCTGCCAGCTCTGTACCTGCCACCGCCTCGCCACCCAGCCATCAAGAAAATCACTGAACCCACTGGCGAGAATCAGCCAGAACCACAGATTTTCCGGTGAGAAAGGAAAAACAATAGCAAGGAGTATCCGTCCTGTGGACAACGCATTGGGTATGTATCGCATGCAGCCTTTTTTCATAACCATTTTCCGGGGATTTCAGTTCTGTCGTGTACTCTTGTAGTATAATCAAGTGGCTATCCATTGGTTGCCTGTACTTGAATGGTCTCTGGAAAATAGAGACGATACGAAAGTACCTCTCTTCAAGGAAGTGTATAGAAAGAAAGGGTGTTTTACAAGGTTTTGCCAGGTATTTGATCTTTTCTTCCTCAATCATATATACCAAAATTGAAGGCTGCTTTTTTTCTAGCACACTCTAAAACGACTTTGCGAGCATGTTTGTGTGGGTACCATGCTGATTTTGCTGCTAATTCTGGTAGAAGTGCTCAGGCTCTTTTGGTGACGATCCCGCGAGAAATAATGTGAGCCATTAAGGAGAATGGTTTCAAAAAACTATAGACAAATACCTAACAAATCCAGTTTTTCTTAAATTTTACCAAATTTCTGTAAAATAAAAACTCAATTGTGATTAATATAAGTCAAAAGGTTTTCCAAAAAACAACTTTGTAAAATCAATTTGCTTGCTGGAGACGATAGTTACAAATGTTGCTCTAGCCTACATGGATAAAGCTCGTGCCTTCAGGCTCAGGGACATATCCCACGAGGGCAGTAACAAATGAACTGAATAAGGTGGATGACGATGATGAGTTACACCCGAATTGCTAAAATCAATGCAACAATTCTTTTCATCCTGTTCGTTTTGGCCACCTCCGCCAAATCTGGAGAACCACGCTTTTTCCGGATTGGGACAGGGGGCCAAACCGGAGTGTATTACCCAATTGGAAAAATTATAGCCCAGGGAATTACCAGTAACAGTTTAACTGAGATACCTGCTCAACTCGGAGAAAATGATGTTTCTGCTTACATTGGGGTTGCGCAGAATTCTGGTGGATCTGTAGACAATGTTTTCAGTCTAATCGCCGAAGAAACTGAAGCAGGTCTGGTTCAGGCCGATGTCGCAGCGTTGGCATTCCAGGCCGAGCAAGTATTTAAGGGGAATGATCAGGCCCGGTCTGTTCGGGCTGTCGCCAGCCTGTACTCGGAGAAGTTCCATATTGTTACACGACGGGACGCCAACATTCATACTGTTGAAGATTTCCGAGGGAAGCGTATCTCCATTGATGAGATTGGCTCAGGAACATTGTCTGTTATGCGTATCGTTCTTGAGGCATACGGTATGAGCGAAAGCGATTTTCAACCTGTTTACCTCAAACCGATATTTACTCGTGACAAGATGGTCAGTGGTGAGCTACAAGGATTTACCATGATGGCCGGGACGCCTATGGAAGCTGTAAGTCAATTGTCGGATATCGAGATTTCCCTGGTCCCCATTTCAGCAGATGCTGCAGCCTGGATAAAGAAACGATACCCGTATTTAGTGCCCGGTCATATATCGGCTGATGCATATGCCAATATTCCGGAAGTATCTACCATAGAGGTTTATGCCCTGCTAGTCGTCAGTGCAACGATGGATGAGGCGTTAGTTTATCAAATTACGGCTGCCTTATGGAGTGAGCGGACGCTCGCCATGCTTAAGTCCGGACACCCCCAGGGACGATTTATTACGCCGGAAACGGCTTTGGATAGTCTCTCAATACCACTTCACCCGGGCGCCAGAAAATATTACCAGGAAAACGCTGATCGCTTTAGGGGTTTTCAGGAATGATGAAAAAAGAGTATTTAATTTCTCAAAAACTGCTGTGGTTTTTTATGACTATGGTGATCTGTGGGCTTCTTGTTTCCGGGATTTTCACCAATATTACCCTTCGTTCAATCGAAAAAAACCTTCCGAGTGCACTGCTAACAGAACTTAATGATCTTTCGCTCGTACTTGAAAATCTTTCAGAAGTTGTAAGCGCTGCAGATAACGCAAAAACCAATCCCCATCCGGACAACTACAAGCTGCTGCGAAGTAGAGTCGCGACTGTTGCCGACGATACTGTGAGAATGCGTGAATCCTACGTATTTGACAACCTGCTCGAGGCTTCAGCATTTCATGCGGTCGTTGCGCCGGCAATTGCTGATTTAACGATATGGTTTTCTGAAGGTATTTCAGGGTTCGGACCGGAAAGCGGAACAATAATGACAATAGCCCGTTCACGAATCAATGTTGCGTATCAAAAAGCACGTTTACTCAATCGTGATGCAAAGACCAGAGCACAGGCAATACTTGTGGATCAGCAGACAAGGATTGATCACTTCCTGGTGATGGCTAATATATTGTTTGTATTGATAGTATTGATCACTTTCAGTGTCGTTTATTTGCTCTTTCGCCAATATTCACTGCAAAAAAGAGAATCTGTCGCTTTGGCGGAATTGCGTGAACAACGAGATCTCTTAAACAGCTTGTTTGAAAATGTGCCGCTGGGCATCACTGTCTGGGATCATGATGGACTGCTTTTATTTATCAATAATGGTTTTACCGAAATAACTGGTTATTTTGTTGAAGATCTCAAATCTCTGGATGATTGGTTTGCAAAGGCTTGTCCCGACGATGCCTGCAAGGGGCAGGGGGAAGCCGATTGGAAGGCAATGGAGATCCATGGAAAAGCCAGAGGCGAGCTCAGGGTGATATGTAAAAGTGGAGAGAAAAAGGATATTGAATTTCGTGGTACGTTTCTCAATGATGGGAGAAGGTTGGTTTCCATGTCGGATATCACTGGCAGGAAAATGTCCGAGAGAATACTCAGGGAGAACCAGAAGATAAAAGCAAGAGCCAACAAGATGGAATCATTAGGCCTTCTGGCTGGCGGGGTTGCCCATGATTTGAATAATATCCTTTCAGGAATTGTCGGGTATCCCGAGTTGTTGTTACAAACCTTATCCAAAGACAGCGATTTGAGGGAACCGATTGAGGCTATCCAGGACTCGGGCCACAGAGCGGCAGCAGTGGTGGCAGATTTGCTGACTGTTGCCAGGGGGGTTGCCAGTACCAGAGAAGTTCACGATTTAAATACTCTGGTTCAGGAGTACCTGAATTCTCCAGAGTACGTAAAACTCACCTCGCTGTATCCACAGGTAACCTGTAATTGTCAATTTGAGGCGGATCACTTAAATATTCTCTGTTCACCTGTTCATGTTAAAAAATGTTTTATGAACCTGGTAACAAATGCGACTGAGGCCATAATCGACTCTGGTACCGTCACGGTGTCCACCCGGAATATGGATTTGGATACTGCCAGAGGCACTGCCTGGAATATGACTCCGGGTGAGTATGCCGTGGTCAGTATACAGGATACCGGTTCCGGTATTCAAAAAAATGACCTGGAGCATATCTTTGAGCCGTTTTATACGAAAAAGAATATGGGCAGAAGTGGTACCGGTCTTGGCTTAACCGTGATCTGGAATGCCATGGAGGACCATGGTGGAAAAGTACTGGTGGAAAGCAGTGAGAAAGGAACGTGCTTCCGCCTCTATTTTCCGGTATGCAGAGAAAGAGAAACTGTACAATTCCCCAGCGAAGATATTGTTGCCGGAAGCAGTGGCAACGAACATATTCTTGTGGTGGACGATGAACTCCACCTGCGTGACATTGCCAGCAAGATGCTGCAGACCTTTGGATACAGGGTACATGTAAGCTCTTCTGGTGAAGAGGCTATTCAATTTGTCAAAAAAACTAAGATTGATATCATTGTACTTGATATGCTGATGGAGCCGGGCATTAACGGTCGCCAAACCTATGAAAAAATACTCAAGTTGTATCCAAATCAAAAGGCTATTGTCGTCAGCGGTTTTTCAGAAAGTGATGATGTAAAAGCCGTTTTACGGCTCGGGGCGGGAGCGTTCATAAAAAAGCCGTATTCTATGGATCAACTTGGGCGAGCAGTAAAAGATGTTCTGAGTAGCTGAAGCATCTCCAGAATGGCCAGTTAAATTTTTCCAGCCGGATCGCTTCCTGTTTATGAGTATAAAAAAATCATTTCGTTTTTCCATTGATCGGGGTGGTACCTTTACCGATGTCTACGCCGAAGTCCCTGGTGAGCCTGGCTTTACGGTTGTTAAACTTCTGTCTGAAGATCCGGCCAATTACGATGATGCACCCCGTGAAGGGATCAGGAGAATTTTAGCGGAATTTTCAGGCATTACAGAGACCGCAGATATCGATGCCTCGCAGATCGAATGGATACGCATGGGCACCACCGTTGCCACCAATGCTCTGCTTGAACGTAAAGGCGCACCTTCTGCCCTTGTTGTTACCAGAGGTTTTGCCGATATTCTGCAGATAGGGAATCAGGATCGCCCCCATCTTTTTGATCTGCGGGTGACAAAACCGGAGCTTCTGTACCGGGATGTCATTGAGGTGGATGAACGCTTACGACTCCTGAAATCCGATGAGCGGGTGGACGGAAAAGTGTTGCAGGGTGTTACGGGTGAGCGTTTTGCAGTCCTTGCCGAGCCGGATCCTGCCGTCCTCAAACCACAATTACAGGCCCTGCTGCGGCAAGGTATTCGCAGTATTGCAGTGGTCTTTATGCATGCCTATGCCTGCCCTCAACATGAACAGGCTGTGGGAGAACTTGCGGCAACACTTGGCTTTGAGCAGATTTCACTGTCTTCGCAAGTGATGCCCATGGTCAGGCTGGTATCCCGTGGAGATACCACCATGGTGGATGCTTACCTGACTCCGCATATTCGTGCATATCTGCAAAGTTTTAAAAAGGGCTTTGCTGATAATCTGGCCGATACCCGGTTGCTGTTTATGCAGTCCGACGGAGGCCTGGCACCTGCCGAAGAGTTCACCGGCAGTAGGGCCATTTTATCAGGCCCCGCAGGCGGGGTTGTGGGCTATGCCATGACCACCTATAACCGGAAGACAAAAAAACCGGTGATTGGTTTTGATATGGGCGGCACCTCCACCGATGTCTCCCGCTATGGCGGTGAATATGATCTCACCTTTGCAAGTAAAACTGCCGGAGTGCGCATCCAGGCACCACAACTGGATATTCGTACAGTGGCTGCCGGTGGCGGCTCCCGGCTCTTTTTTGATAATGGTATGTTTCTGGTAGGGCCGGAATCTTCGGGTGCCCATCCCGGGCCTGTCTGTTATCGAAAAAACGGGTATCTGTCGGTCACGGATGCCAATCTGGTGCTGGGGCGCCTGCAGCCGGATTATTTCCCTAAAATTTTTGGCAAATGTGAGGATCAGGCTCTGGATGTTGATGCAAGCTATCGTCAGATGGCGGAACTCACCGACGAGATCAATGCCTTCTACGCAGAAAGCCAGCGTCCTCCCTTGACCGTGGAAGAGGTGGCCCTGGGATTTCTGGAGGTAGCCAATGAGGTTATGGTGCGCCCCATCCGTGAGGTTTCGGTCATGCGTGGCTTCGATATCAAAGAACATGTGCTGGCCACTTTTGGCGGTGCAGGTGGTCAGCATGCCTGTGCCATTGCCCGCAGTCTTGGTATCTCATCGGTATTTATCCACCGTTTTGCCGGTATCCTCTCAGCCTATGGTATTGGTCTTGCCGATACGGTTTGTGAAAAACAGCAACCCGCCGCAGAAGTACTCACTCCTGCAGTCCTCTCCCGTCTGGATGAAAAGCTTACAGCTCTGCGAATGGATACGGTGCGTGATCTGTGTGACCAGGGGATCAGTGAACAGGCTATTGAGAGTTCTTTGTATCTTCATCTGCGTTATCAAGGCACAGATTCAGGACTTATGGTTGAAAAACCTGGAGATGGTGATTTTGCCGGGGCTTTTACAACACGTTATCGGCGTGAATTTGGTTTTGAACTCACAGGGCGTGATATTCTGGTGGATGATCTTCGGGTTCGTTCCATTGGCAGGGCCTCAACCTTACAATCATTTTCTCTTGCTACAGCCAAGCATTCTCCCCGGAAGCTGAGCTCTGTTCACTGTTATTTTACAGGTGGCTGGCAGGATACGGCGCTCTATGACCAGGAAAATCTCAAGGCCGGACACTGCATTGAGGGGCCGGCCATCCTCCTCCAGGACACCAGTACCATACTGATTGAACCGGATTGCAGAGCGACCATCACCCCACATGGTGATGTGGCAATTGAAACCGGGCAGCACAGGCAGCAGACACTTGATACTGCGGTGGATCCGGTGCAGCTTTCAATTTTCAGTAATCTGTTTATGTCCATTGCCGAGCAGATGGGGAGAATGCTGCAGAAAACTGCTATTTCCACCAATATCAAGGAGCGCCTGGATTTCTCCTGCGCATTGTTTGGGGCAGGCGGCGATCTGGTTGCCAATGCTCCCCATGTGCCTGTTCATCTGGGTGCCATGAGTGAAGCGGTAAAAGAACAGATACGCAGGGTGGAGAAGATCAATCCCGGTGATGTTCTGGTGAGCAATCATCCTGCTGCCGGGGGAAGTCATTTACCCGATATCACGGTGATGACTCCGGTGTTTGAGGCGGGTGATATTATATTCTGGGTGGCCAGCCGTGGGCATCATGCTGATATCGGCGGTATCTCTCCTGGTTCCATGCCCCCGGGTTCAAGGCAGTTGTGTGAAGAGGGTGCGGCTATCCTCTCCTGTAAGCTTGTTCAGAATAATGTTTTTCAGGAAGAGACCATTTCTCAGTTATTGCTGGCACCGGGAAAAAGCGTAGTTGAAAAAGGACGTCCGCCAATCAGTGGAACACGCCTGCTCAGTGACAATCTTTCCGATCTCAGGGCACAGGTTGCGGCCAATCAAAAGGGGATTGATCTTATTCTTGAAATGGTGGATTACCACAGTCTTAAGGTGGTGCAGGCCTATATGCAACATGTGCAGGATACAGCAGAAGAGGCGGTGCGGGCAAGTTTGTGCGAAGTTTCAAAAACACAGGGCCTTGGCAAAAGAGACTCCGTAACAGCCACCGAATATCTTGATGATGGCAGCCCCATTGTTCTGAAACTCAGTATCGATCGCAGTGATGGCAGTGCTGTTTTTGATTTTACCGGAACGGGAACCGAGCTCTGGGGAAACCTGAATGCACCAAAGGCCGTCACCCAGTCGGCAATTCTCTACAGCCTCCGTTGCCTGGTGGAAAAGGATATCCCCCTCAATCATGGTTGTCTGATTCCCATAACATGTATTATCCCCAAAGGTTGTCTCCTTGATCCTTCACCTGAGGCTGCGGTTGTGGGTGGGAACGTGCTCACATCCCAGCGTGTGGTGGATGTGGTTTTGAAAGCCTTTGGCGTGGCTGCCGGTTCGCAGGGATGTATGAATAACTTCACCTTTGGCAATGATCAGTTCGGTTATTACGAAACCATTGGTGGTGGTGCGGGGGCAGGCCCTGACTGGCATGGTCAATCGGGCGTACACACCCATATGACCAATACCAGAATCACCGATCCGGAAATTCTGGAACGTCGTTATCCTGTGCTCTTGCGTGAGTTCTCCATCCGTAAGGGTTCGGGAGGTAATGGCAAATTTCGAGGGGGGGATGGCATGGTCCGGGAACTGGAATTTCTCGAACCTCTCAATGTCGCCATCCTCTCGGAACGAAGGGTCTTCCCTCCCTATGGCCTTGCCGGTGGACAAGCTGGGGAAAAAGGTGAAAATATCTTTATCCGCAAAGATGGTCGTCGTCTCAATCTTGGCGGCAAAAATGAAATCCGTGCAGAAGCGGGTGATGCAATCCGTATCCTTACCCCTGGCGGGGGCGGATTTGCTAAATAGTTTGTACTAAAGTTCCCCGCTTTGATTATTCTGATCAAAGGGGGGAACTTTTCTCTTATCGCGTAGTTCAGGTGCCCTGATATTTTCTACATCGGGCATGCATTGCTCCCCGTCATCATTCGTCATAATCTCCCCCTGCATTGTCACTATCCTTTCCTCTTTTTGTCATTGTCATGATGTTTATTGGAGGACAGTGAAAAGAGGTTCTTTTAATAAACGGCAATAACAGCAGAGGGTGATGTATGACGAAGCAGCAAGAGAAAAAGAATAAAATTACTTTGGATCCGGGGAATGCACTTTTGGTGCTGTACATAGGTTTTGTGCTCTTCTTTGCATTTCTGGCCATGGTGGTGGATGGACATGCGTCCGTTGTTCCTTCTGAGGTTCGGCAGGGGGAATTGTTGTTTGGCGATGGAAACGATACCGGCAGATATGTTTCGGCACCTCATTTGTCCCAGAATGTTGAAATATATGTGAGTGGTATGACGGCACGAACAATACTCAATCAGCGTTTTGTCAATGACACAGACAAGTGGCAGGAGGCGATCTATGTCTTTCCCCTGCCCGATGAATCTGCCGTGGACACCTTGCGCATGAAGATTGGTGACCGCGTAATTGTGGGGGAGATTAAGGAAAAGGAAGAAGCCCGCAAGGTTTATGAACAGGCAAAGTCCGAAGGGAAGAAGGCGTCGCTGCTGGCCCAGGAACGGCCAAATATATTTACCATGGCCGTCGCAAATATTGCACCGGGTGAAGAAATTGAAGTGGAAATTGAGTTCAGCCAGGTGGTGGGATTAGGTGATGGTATCTTCTCACTGCGTTTTCCCCTGGTACTTACTCCCCGATATATCCCGGGACAACCGTTGCAGACAGAAGCAACAGAGGAGGACATACAATTTGAGGGGACAGGGTGGTCAGTGAATACCGATCAGGTTGCAGATGCGTCACGAATCACGCCGCCCGTGGTCATGGAGGATACTAAACAGATCAATCCGGTTCATATGATGCTGGAACTGGCTGCGGGATTTTCGGTGGCACGGCTTGAAAGTCTGTACCATGGCATTACCGTTGAGGACGGGGAAAACGAAACGAAACTCATTCGCTTTAGCGGCGAAGTAAAAGCTGACCGGGATTTTGTCCTTGAATGGGAGGCGGAAAAAGAGCACAGCCCGCGCGCTGCACTCTTTGCAGAACAGCAGGAAGAGGATGAGTATCTCCTGCTTATGCTGACACCTCCAGTCCTGGACAATGATGCTTCGGCACCTCCACGGGAACTGATTTTTGTTCTGGATACTTCAGGGTCCATGGCCGGCCCTTCCATCGTCCAGGCGCGAGAGGCCCTGATCCTTGCCATTGAAAGGTTGAATGCAGATGATCGTTTTAATGTTATTGAGTTTAATTCCACCGCCAGCAAACTGTTTGAGCAGGCACAAAGAGGAGATGCAGAACACCGAAAACAGGCAATCCGATTTGTCAGTGGACTTCATGCCGATGGTGGTACAGAAATGGCTTCTGCCCTTGATCTTGCTTTGGATGGCAGGAGTGATCATGAACGTATCCGCCAGGTGATTTTTCTAACCGATGGCAGTGTGGGGAATGAACGTGCATTATTTACCGGAATACAATCCGGGTTGGGTGATTCCCGACTGTTCACCGTTGGCATCGGCTCTGCCCCCAATTCGTTTTTTATGTCCCGTGCTGCCACCCTTGGTCGTGGCACCTTTACCTATATTGCCAAAGTCAGTGAGGTACAGAAAAAGATGACCGCACTTTTCAATAAACTTGAGCACCCTGCCATTACTGATATCAGGCTGACATCAGCAGACGGGCAGGAAATGGAATACTACCCATCTCCCGTTCCCGATCTGTATCAGGGGGAGCCATTACTGGTTTCGGTCAAGGTTGCAGGTGGACTTGAAAGTTTGCAGATAAGCGGCATGCGAAATACCCAGCTCTGGCAGCAGGTGATCAGCGCAGAAAATTTAAGCATGCGACCGGGAATAGCCACTCTCTGGGCGAGAAAGAAGATCAGAACCCTGATGGACAGTAAAGTCCATGGGGCAGAAGAAGAGGAGATCAGAATGCAGGTTCTCTCCACCGCATTAACGCATCATCTCGTTTCCAGGTACACAAGTCTTGTTGCCGTTGAACGGCAGAATTCCCGTCCGGCCGACCAGGATTTGCAAGAGAGTGTGATGAAAACAAATCTGCCAGCGGGGTCGCAGTTAAACAAGATATTTGCCGGGAGTGCAAGAACAGCGACTCCTGCGCAGTTACAGATCCTGCTGGGAATACTCTTCCTGCTGATGGCTCTGTTTCTTCTCCGGCGGCAGAGAGGGTGCAGACAGTGAGAAAAATATGGTCATTGCGCATAGCCGCCTTTGTCCTTCTGTTTAGCGGAGCTTTTCTCCTGGCCGACGGCTGTTGGATTCGAACAAAGGCAGTTCTTGCGCAGTTTCTGTTGCAGCAGGCCTGGGAAGAGACCATGGCCACAGGCAAGAATACAAAAGCCTGGCCATGGGCGGATACCTGGCCAGTGGCACGTCTGACGGTGGAACGTTTGCATATCGATCTGATAGTCCTTGAAGGGGAAAGTGGTGAGGTGCTGGCCTTTGGCCCCGGTCACTTACCGGCAAGCAGTGAACCGGGGAGCAAGGGGCATTGTCTTCTGGCAGGACACAGGGATACCAGTTTTCAGTTTTTGCAATATCTGCAGGAAGATGATGTACTCACCTTGCAAACGTCCGATGGCAGTATATACAAATACCGGGTCAATGAAATGCTCATCCGTCAGGCAGAAAAACTGTACCTGAGGGAAAGTGATGACGCACAGATAACCCTCATCACCTGTTATCCTTTTAATGGGCTGCGGGCAGGTGCGGATCTCAGATATGTTGTCTTTGCTGCCAGGCTATCCGGCTAGCAGCGGTGAAGAAGAGTCAGCCCGTAGAGTGTGTAAAAACAGTTCAAAATCACCTGTCTCCGGTTACGGGTTTTATGTGTCAGGTAGCAAAAGAAAAATGGAAAGAAGGAATGGCTTATGGTAAGTTGGTGTGAATTGTGTTTCGCCATAAAAAAACCGTGAGGAATCATGTTTTCTATAAAATATATTGTATCCATCAGCCTGTTGTGTGGCATATCCCTGCTCCAGGCAGGGTGTTCCATCTCCTATTCCCTTGAAAAATCATCAGACTCTGTCTCCGCGAGTCTGGATTCGCTGACCTCTATATCCACATCTTCCTCGGGTGGAGAAGAAGAAAAAGTGACTGAAACAGCAACTGTTTATGAAGAAGATATTGCTGCCATCACTGTACTGTACGCCAGTCGTGAAAAGAATAATGACGAGTATCAGCGTCAGATTAGCCGAATTGCCCAAAATCATGGTATCGGAGACTGGGAACAGGAGTCCGCGACCTATACAGGTATGGGCATGGGATTGAGGCGTGCGGGAGTGGCAGAGGATTCCATCTCAAATATGCCTTACTTCCGCCCCCTTTCCAGTACTCCCAATTTTGATACGGTTCTGGAAGGCTATAGAATGTAGAGCTTTGGCTCTTTCCCGGATGCGCTTTGTAAGTTGTTTACTGCTTTTATTTCTGCCCTGCAGCCTGTGGGCCACGGATCTTTTTGATCCTGGCGAAGACAGCAGTCTTGATTTTTTGTATATTAATGCCAACGCTGGCGAGGCTGCCGGAGGGCACACTGCCCTGCGTCTTGGTGAGGCTGTCTTTCACTATCAGTTTTTTCCCGACGAGACCTTTCTTCTTGTCCGCGAGTCCTGGGACTCTTTTCGTTTTCTCTATAACGATCTGCATAATCGCAGTATTTCCATTGCCACCCTCCCCCTTGCTGATTCCACACAATCGCAGATCAGATACCACTTTACCGAATTACTTGCCGGGCAGCAGCAGTTCTTTGCTGAGCTGGATCTGGCCCGGCAAAAAAAGGAATCGTTTTCACGGTTCCTGGAAGGGAAATTTGATTTTACCGTGAAAGGGCTTGGTTTTTTTGAGCTCCCCCCGGCAACTCTCGGGAAGAGTCCGCTGCGAAGAGCGATTGCAGCAGATCTAGGGGCTGATTTTCTTGAGAACAGCCTTGAGGCCGCGGAACAGGTTGTTGCAGCAATGATCAGCAGGGTGAACAGTGGTACCGATATTGCGTACCAGCAGCTACTGGAGGCTCTTTCTTTACGGGGCGCTTTGCGTGTATTGGCAGGGGATTTAGCGTTGGGTAAAGAGGCTCTTGTTCCCGCTATGGAATGGGAGAAGAGTTTAAATGCCGAAGAGGTAGATGCCTTACAGCGATTCGCCAGTTATTTACAAATTTCCATAGTGGGATTGCTCCAATCCAGCCGGCCGGACAGGGGAGAAACACTCCTTTTGCAGACGGCACGCTATCTGGCAGTTTCACAGTCTCTTGCGACGTTGCGACTTGTTACCCTGGATCCATTTTTTGAAACTGTGGGGACGGTTGAACTGAAAGGCGCAGATTTAGAAGAAGGTAAACTCGACCACTTGCAGGATGATTTGAAACGGCAGGCCAATAGACGTCGAGAGCTTTTTTTACAAATAAAAGGACATCCTGAGATTTCTTGTTCTTTACTCGAGATGAGTCGGGCAAGGGCGTGGGAATTATCCCGTGTCTCCGCCAGCCATCGCCTAGTTCGGATTCTGGTGCGGCCGGTTTTACCGGCAAAACCAGCCGTTGTTACCCTGGAGAATTTGCGTCCGGACAAGGACAGGATTCAGGAAGCAATCACACAGCTGGATGCAACGATTGCTGCGCTCTATAACAAACGTGACGCAGAATATGGCTACAATCTACTGTTAAGAAACTGCGCCACGGAGCTGATTCGTTCATTGAATACAAGCTTTCCCGATCGTCAAAGGGGCGAAGCTGCTTTGGGGGGATGGATGGAGGCAGATGATGGACTGGTCTTTATTCCCTTTCTCTTCTACAATGGGGCCACTTCCGCATTTGTTGTTGCAGAAGAACAATTTCTGCCTGCCAGGCGTTTGCGTAACCTGGAAAAGCTGTATGCGGAAGGAAATGATTTACGGGTCTGGTTGCGGGAATCAAACACCTTTTCCTCCACACTGTATGAGCGGCGCACAAAGGACACCCCATTTCTTTTTTTTACAGATGATGCTTTTTTGTTACGCCCGGTTCTTGGCCTTTTTAATCTTGGCTATGCGACTCTGCACGGGGTAGCCTCTGTTTTTACCCTGCCATTTGACGGGGGAGAAGGCTTGAACCAGGCAGGGCGTGGCATCTTTTACAGTTTACCGGAATTGACGTTCGGGAATATCAGAAAGGGCAGCTATCCTCTTGGGGAGGATATGGCTCATCCCTGACTTGTGAGATATTTTCTAATATGGCAGTTTTGAGATAGAATCTTGCGGGAGGGGATTTGGGTTGTTTTTCTGAGCGTATTGAGAAATAGTGTAGCATTTCCTTAGTGAAACGAAGCCACAAAAATGCGACTGTCTGAGTGAGGAACGAACGAGTTTCGCATTTTGGCGAAGTGAACTTAGGAAATCAAACGCCCCGTAGGAAGTGCCCTTGGGGTGCTATTACTCACCGTAGCGAGAAAAATAATCCAAGTCCCCGGATGATAAGCTCTGCAACTTTCTTAACCAGACGCGATAGATCCTAAAGAACATGAAAAAAATAGCCTGCTTTATCACACCCCATGGATTTGGCCATGCAACACGGATGGCTGCTGTTCTTGAGGCTCTGCAACGACAAATTCCCGATCTTTATCCACAGCTTTTCACCACTGTTCCCGAATCACTTTTTGCCGAGACCCTTGAGAATTTCGGTTACTTTCCGGTGCACTGTGATATTGGCCTGATCCAAAAAGACGGTATGTCTGCGGATATCCCTGCAACCATCACTCGTCTGCAGGAGTCTCTGCCCTTTGCTGATGCACTGGTCAAAGAATTAGCCATGCAAATAAAGGGATGCAGTCTGGTTCTCTGTGATATCTCTCCTTTAGGGATTGCTGTGGCCAGGGAGGCGGGAATTCCTTCAGTGCTTATTGAAAACTTCACCTGGGATTGGATTTACCGGGCCTATCTTTCCCGGTATCCTGATCTTCTGCCGGCCATTGAGTATCTGGCTGGCCAGTATAAGCAGGCTGATATGCATATCTGCACGGAACCTGTTTGCCAGCCGGATCAGGAAGCATTTTACTGTGGACCCATTTTTCGTCGCATTCGTCAGCAAGGCAAAGAAGTGCGAAAGAAACTTGACTGCGGGGATAAAAAGCTTGTCCTTATCACCATGGGCGGCATTGATCTGGCGCTTCCCTTTGTCCACCAACTTCCCACCTTTACAGACACTGTTTTTATCCTTGCCGGGCAGGACAGGAATCACCGTCTTGCAGATAATGTCCTTCTGCTCTCACGGAGCAGTGATTTCTATCACCCGGATCTGATTAATGGGGTTGATTGTGTGGTGTGTAAGAGTGGCTACTCAACCGTGGCCGAATGTTTCCAGGCGGGAGTTCCCGTTGTCACCGTGGGACGGGCAACCTTTCCGGAATCGCCAATTCTTGAAGAATTCTGTGCCAGCCGTCTGGGAGGGGAGAGTCTCAGCCAGGAAGAATTTTTTTCCGGCAGCTGGCTGAGCGGTCTTGAAACCCTCTTTTCAAAGCAGCGTACCGCCCCTGCTCGCCAAAACGGTGCGGATTCCATTGCGGAATATCTGTATTCTTTTCTTTCTTAGGGCGTGTCCTTCAAGAGTACGGCCCTTTTGTACTGTTACTTTTTATATTTGATCTGCAGGCCGTGGAGAAAATTTCGTAAAATCTGATCTTTACAGCTACGATAATTTTTGTGACCCGGTTTGCGAAAAAATGCATTCAGCTCGGGTTTGCCCACACGCAGGTTTGCCAAATCCAGAATTTTCACGATATCATCAGTCTTCAGGTTCAATGCAATTCTCACTTTTCTGAAGATGATATTGTTCGTTAAACGGCTCTCTGGTTTGGGCTGCGGCCCTTCCAGTTTACCTCGCTTATGGCTAATCAATCCATTGAGAAAGGTTGCCAGTTCTGTGTCGTTACATGGCTGGAATGCCGGATCTTCCTCTTTTTTCAACCAGTCGCTGATCTGCTCTCGAGTGACCTGATGCCCACCCAGCGCAAAGAGTGTTATCATTTTCGAATCGTCAAAATCGAATGTATAACGGAGGCGGCGTAATATATCATTGTTCATCATAGTTGTTTGTCCTTTACTGAAACGACGATCATCTTTTTTGGTACTGCAGTGCCATCTGCTCGATTTCCTGAGCAATACGTTGTTGCAATGATTCCGGCTCCAGCACCTTTGCCATGGAGCCATACTGGAGGACTTTTAGCATGATTTCTCTGTCATCAGCCACCGGTAGTGAAAGAATAATTCCATTCTCCAGTTTTTCCATGTGCTGTTTCTCGTGCCAGTGCTGACGCCGTACCAGTTCCGCTGCTGTCCCTGTGAAGAGGATTCTGGCCTGGTAGCGTGTTTTTCCCGTAAAAATGCCAAAGGCTCCATGAAGAAAAGATTCAGGGGCGGGATGCGTCTGTTTATTGCATTTTTTGCCGCTGGTAGCGGAGTTGATACGTGCCATATGAAAGAGGCGATGGTCGTTTCGCAGATAGCAGTAAGCGAGCAGATACCAGCGCCCCTGGTAGTTGACCAGTTGCAGAGGCTCCAGGGTACGTTTGCTCATTTGTGCGTCGGCCGACTGGTATTCAATCTCCAAAAAACGCTTTTGTAACACCGCTTCAATGATGGACTCAAATATGGATGGCGCAAGGTCTTCCACCTCTATCCACTGGCAGGAGACATTTTCCATCAGTTGTTCGTAACCCGGTGCAATCAGTTGACTTAACCGTTTTTCAAGCTTGTGCATCTCCGGCAGGTTGCCAAGCCCTGCTTCATCGGCCATTTTGTTGAGCAATCCCATAAGAAAGAGGAGTTTAGGACTGTCCTCAAAGGGGAGTGAGAAGGCGTTGTCGGTGTAATAGTAGCCGTTTTTGCCAGAATCAAAGGCCAAAGGTGCAAGAAGACGATCACGGAGATAGTTGATGTCGCGGTGTGCTGTGGCGCGGGAGAGTTCAAACTCTTCCTGAAGGGTTCTGGCGTTGGGATAACGATTATTTTTCAGCTTTTGATGAAGGGCGTAGATACGTTCCAGCTGGCTCATATCTGGTGTCTCACCGGGGTTTACGCCTGTGTTTCACTGGTAATATCTTCATCTGTTCCCGATATTTAGCAACGGTACGTCTGGCCAGCGTGATATCGTCTGCGTCGAGTTTTTTTGAAATGGTGTTATCACTCAATGGCTTGTATGGGTCTTCTTCCTGGATCATTTTGCGGATACGTTCGCGGATGGATTCGGCGGCCAGTGCCTCTTTGCCACGTATGGGGATGGCAGTGGAGAAGAAATATTTCAGCTCATAAATGCCAAGGGGAGTGTGCACGTATTTATTTGAGGTGACCCGACTGATGGTAGATTCGTGCATCTCGATATCTTCGGCAACATCCCGTAAAATAAGAGGCCTCAGGTGCGTGGCGCCATGCTCGAAAAACTCAGCCTGAAATTTCAAAATGGAATCCATTACCTTAAAGATCGTACGCTGACGCTGATGCAGGGATTTAATAAACCAGCCGGCATCTTTTAACTTCTCTTTGATATATTTTTTTGACTGTTTCTCCAACCCTTCTTCCGATTGCAGGAGCTCCTGCAAACCAGAGGAGAGCTTCAGGTTGGGAATATCTTCTTCATTGAGGCGAATCACAAATTCGCCATCAATTCTTCGGACATATACATCCGGAACAACATAGTTGGTGGCTTCATTGTTGTAGGGGAGGCCGGGAAAGGGGGTCAGTTCGGATGTGATGAACTCAATGGCCTTTACAACATCTGCCCGTTTTTTGCCGGTGGCCCTGGAGATTTCTTTATAATTTCTGGTCTGCATAAGATTCAAGAGATCTTTGACAATTGTTGCTGCCAGCGTGTCTTTTTTGCCCATGCGTTCAAGCTGCAGATACAATGACTCGCTCACGTCGCGGGCGGCAATACCAGGTGGATCCAGGTCTTGGATGGTTTCCAGGATATATTCGGCAGAATCATGGTCGCAGTTAGTTTCATCCATGACATCCTGCAGCGTGCATTCCAGAAATCCGTAACGGTTCAGGTTGCCCGCTATAAAAAGAGCAATTTCCCATTCTTCAGGCTCCAGTTCAGCATGGGCAAGTTGCCACTGTAAGTAAGCGAGGAGGCTGGGTTTTTCAGAGATGAAATCAAACTGGCTGGGAGCATCGGCGGCCGGTGTCTCGTGGGAAAAAGAGACATTAGAATCAAAGGTATTGGCGTAATCGTCCCAGTTGGTTTCAGGAACAGTGTCTTCCATGCGAACCTGTTCCGTATGATCCTGCTCCTTCTGCTCACTGGCTTTGGGGGCTTCTTCGGTGGAGGAAAGACTCTGCTGGTTCTGCGGAACAAGATCGGCAGTGGAAGTATCCTCCTCAAGCCCTGGGTTCTGCTCAATTTCTGCCTGCAGGGCATCGGAAAGCTCAAGACGATTC
Organism: Desulfocapsa sp.; assembly: GCA_029935315.1. GTDB lineage: Bacteria > Desulfobacterota > Desulfobulbia > Desulfobulbales > Desulfocapsaceae > Desulfocapsa. Next base: position 54,373 of record JAOZKN010000005.1, read on the forward strand.
ATTTGCAGCAGCTTGATGGCAAGACGCAACTGGGGCGTCATCACCAGTTTTTGGGAAAGCTTTAGCTGTTGTCTGAGTTCCAGTGCCATAGTTATTCGTTACATTGAAAAATTTTCGCCAAGATACATCTTCCTGGCAACTTCACTTTCGATAATATCGTCTGCCACACCGCTGGTCAGAATATGACCGGCGTTCATGATGTAGGCAAAGTCACAAACCTGTAATGTTTCCCGGACATTGTGGTCCGAAATGAGCACGCCAAGCCCCTTATCCTTCAGCCCCATGATAAGTTTTTGCAGATCCGCTACTGCAAGGGGGTCGATGCCGGCGAATGGTTCGTCAAGGAGGATGAAATCAGGCCGAGTGGCCAGTGCACGCATGATCTCCACCCTCCGGCGTTCTCCGCCAGACAGCGCGTGGCCTTTGTTTTCTCGCAGGTATTCGATTTTGAGATCACTCATCAACTCGTCAATGCGGTTTGTGATTTCGTTTTTGGCAATCCCCAGTGCTTCCAGAACAATGCGTACGTTTTCTTCAACGGTGAGCTTTTTGAAAACCGAAGGTTCCTGGGCCAGGTAGGAAATCCCTTTTTGTGCCCGCATATGGATAGGGAGTTTGGTGATTTCTTCACCATTGAGGAGAACACGGCCACCATCAGGGCGGATAAAACCGGCGATGGAGTAAAAAGAGGTCGTTTTGCCAGCCCCGTTTGGTCCCAACAGGCCAACTATCGCACCGGTCTTGACCTGAAGGCTCACGCCTTCAACCACTGTTCGGTTTCGGTATCGCTTAACGAGTTTGTCTGTTTCCAGTAATGCCATAATATAGAAGAACCTGGTTGAAATGTTAAGGGTTCAGGTATCAGCCGATTGTCTGTCAAACATGCTTCAGTTTATTGGGGGGTGAGAGTGGCCTTAACCCTGCCCGAACTTTTGCTGCCGCTTTCGCCATCCACTGTTGCCGATGTCCGTCCGCCAATCACCTCGGATCGTCCCTCGTCCAGATAATAAACAATGGTGTTTCCCGTGATCAGGTTTGTATCCTGCCATGCTTTTGCGTCTCCACTGAGGATTACCTTTCGCTCTTTAGCAAGATAATTCATAGTTTTGCCGGTTCCCAGCCATTCGCCTTTGGTTATCTCGACATTTCCTTCACAGCGGATGCGTTTTACTTCTTGCTTTGTTCCTTTTCCAGCTGTCGTGTAGAAGACGGTCATTTTGTCAGCCTGGATACGAACATCCGCTTGTCTGGCATCAACATTTCCTGTGAAAAGGACGTTGTTTTCAGCTTCCAGGGACTCCATATGGTCTGCTTCAATGGTGATGGGAGCATTTGCCGCCCATGCTGGAGTGGTGACAAATGGTAGGGAAAGCATTAGTATTATAGTAAATAATGGTCTTTTTATGTTCATAAGGTCTTCCTTGTGGGCGTGTAAAAATTTTATTGCAAGTATCAAGCCCAATATAATTCTTGGGTGCTGAAAAGTAAAGAAATCCAGCACAGGAATGGAAAATAAAGATTTCTTTACTTCATTGGCGTGAGTCTGTAAAATAAATGGAATATTATAAAAGTCGTGGTATCTCTCTGATTTGAATAGCTAATGTTGCTTGTAACGTAAGGAAATAATAATATGCAGGAAAGTATAGACAGGGCGAAAGGTTTAATTGAAGCACTTCCTTATATGCAGGAATTTCGTCATAAAACCGTAGTTGTAAAATATGGCGGACATGCCATGGTGGATGAAAATCTGAAGAAACAGTTCGCCCTCGATATGATTCTTCTCAAGCATATCGGTGTTAATCCGGTGATTGTGCATGGTGGCGGGCCGCAAATTAATCAGCTCCTGGATCGTCTGGAAATTAAGCCCAGTTATGTTCAGGGGATGCGTGTCACCGATGGTGAAACCATGAGCGTGGTGGAAATGGTGCTGGTGGGGAAGGTGAATAAGGAAATAGTGGGCAATATTAACCATTGCGGGGGCAGGGCCGTGGGGCTTTCCGGTCGTGATGGCGATCTGATAATGGCCGAGAAACTAAAAATCAATAAAAAGAATGATGATGCCTTGAAAGATGCACCGCCTGAGCTGATTGATCTTGGTCGGGTTGGCCAGGTAACCAAGGTGAATGCACAGATTCTACAGGCCCTCGATGATAAAGATTTTATTCCTGTCATCGCCCCCGTGGGAGTTGGTGCAGACGGGCAGGCGTTCAATATTAATGCAGACCTTGTGGCGGGAGCTGTTGCCGGAGAACTCAAAGCGGCAAAACTTATTTTGCTCACCGATGTCGCCGGTGTTCAGGATGCTGAAGGAACACTGCTCAAGTCATTACAGCAGAAAGATCTTGAGGGATATATTGCTGAAGAAACCATTGCCGGTGGGATGATTCCAAAGGTGCGTTGTTGTGCCGATGCCCTTCGTCAGGGAGTAAGCAAAACCCATATCCTGGATGGTCGGATTGAGCATGCTATTCTGCTTGAGATGTTTACCAAAGAAGGAATTGGAACGGAGATAGTCTGATGAGTGAAGAAAATAAAAGCTGGGCTGAAAGGAGTGAGAAGGTGTTTATCGGAACCTATGCAAGATATCCTGCGACCATGGTGAAAGGTGAAGGCTGCACACTGACTGATGCGGAGGGAAAGGAGTATCTGGATTGCCTGGCAGGGATTGCTGTCTGCAGTCTTGGCCATTGTCACCCGGCAGTGACTGCAGCTGTCTGTACACAGGCTGCCGAGTTGGTACACGTTTCAAATCTTTATTATACACAACCACAGACAGAGCTTGCTGAACTGCTCACAGAACATTCCTTTGCGGATAAGGTCTTTATGGCCAACAGCGGAGCAGAAGCCAATGAGGCGGCTATAAAGCTTGCCAGGATTTGTGCCGGTCCTGATCGTTATGGGATTATTTCTTTAGCCGGCTCTTTTCATGGTAGGACGCTGGCCACCGTTGCTGCCACCGGCCAGCCTAAATTCCATGAAGGTTTTGAGCCCATGCCGGAAGGCTTTTCCCATGCACCATTTGGTAATCTGAATGTGCTGGAAGCCATGATCACAGACCAGACCTGCGCCATTCTCTGTGAGCCTCTGCAGGGTGAGGGGGGTGTACGTCTCCTTGAAGTTGAATATCTGCAGGCAGTGGAAAAACTGTGTCGCAACCATGATCTGCTGCTAATTTTTGATGAAATTCAGACGGGACTGGGCCGTACCGGAACCCTTTTTGCCTATGAACAGCTTGGGATTGTGCCGGATATTATGACGGTTGCCAAGGCCCTTGGCAACGGGATGCCCATTGGTGCCATGCTTACCAGAAATGAGATTGCCGCTTTTCTGGTTCCGGGAACGCACGGTTCAACCTTTGGTGGAAACCCAGTGGCCTGTGCCGCAGCTGTGGCCACCATGAAAATCATGCTGGAAGAGGGATTTTTACCAGGTGTACAGGAAAAGGGAGAGTATTTGCAGACGGCCCTTGAGGGTCTTGCACAAAAACATCCCGGCCTTGCCACTGGTGCCAGAGGAATGGGGCTTATCCGTGCTTTGGTGCTGACTGAGGATGGTATTGAAAAGGGTGCAGATATGGTGAAGAAGCTTTTTGATAAAGGGGTTCTTATTAATTTCGCAGGCAATAGTGTACTTCGTTTTCTGCCACCTTTGATTATTACAAAAGAAGAAATTGATCAGCTGGTAGCGGCCCTTGACGAGGTGTTGATGGAGTGTTCCAGTTGATGGTATTCAGGGAGATAGGAATATGAAGATAGATTGGTTGTATCTACGCAAGGGCTGAAAATCATGCACGAAAGCTCAGGAGGCTCTTGAGCAGGCAAAGGTGAAAGTGGATGAGATTGAGGATGCGCGTAAGAACATAATTAAAGCAGATGGCGCATGGGATATTTTTGCAAAAGCAGAGGCGCTTTCCGTGGGTCGAGGCAAGAAAGTGCAGACTTTTGTTCCCGATGAATCCAACAAGGAAGAAATATTGAAAGTGTGCCTTGGTCGTACCGGAAATTTGCGGGCACCAACCGTTACAACGGGGAAAAGTGTGTACGTTGGATATAATGATGCCATGTATCAAGAGTTGACGTAACTGTTCAGCTGCACCCCATCTTTGCCCATTTTGACCTTCTCACATAGCAATAGTATGTTTCGAATGTCCAAATGAACAAATATGAGGCACATCTGAACAGTTACAGTTCAGTGTTTTGCCAATTATCAGGTATTAGCTGAATAGCTACGAGTTGACAAAATAAAATATATGCTGGCTAAAAGTCCAAAAAACTTTGCAAAACCTTTCTCTTTTAGGTAAATATGATTCTTTTCCCCCTGTAATTATGGCGATTGGGCCTTGGGGGTGCATCTGAAAAGGGTGGCGTTCAAACAAAACCCGTGAACTGATACGAGTCATGTTACACCATTTAGAGTCATTACAGGATTTTAGTAAAGAAGAACTGCTGGCCTTTATTCATAGAGCCATCACTTTGAAAGAAGAGCGGCTCTCCGGAGTCCGTCATCAGCAACTTGCCGGAAAAACGGTGGGGATGATTTTTGAAAAGGTCTCCACCCGTACCAGAGTTTCTTTTGAGGCGGCCATGTACGGTCTTGGTGGGCAGGTTATTTTCCTTTCCGGGCGTGATACGCAGCTGGCACGTTCAGAGCCCTTAAAAGACATGGCTCGGGTTATGTCCCGTTATGTTGACGGTCTGGTGGTGCGTACGTTTGGTCAGGAAGTGGTCACCGAGCTTGCGAAGTATTCTACTGTTCCGGTCATTAATGCCCTCACCGATCTCCACCACCCCTGTCAGATATTAAGTGATATGATGACCGTGGTTGAGAAGAAAGGCAATATTGAGGATTGCAAAGTTGCCTGGATCGGAGATGGTAATAATATGGCGCATTCCTGGATTCAGGCCGCGTCGATTATTGGTTTTGAGTTGGTGCTGGCATGCCCCGAGGGATATGATCCCGATGCAGAAATTTTAGCAGCTGCGCAAGAACAGGGTGCAAAACCTATAACCCTGCTCCGCAGTCCCGAAGAGGCAATGGTCGGTGCGGATGTTGTCAACACGGATGTCTGGGCCTCCATGGGCCAGGAAGATGAGCAGGAAGAGCGAATGAAGATATTTGCTCCCTATCAGGTCAACAGTGAACTGATGGCGAAGGCACCAGCAGATGGCATTGTACTTCACTGTCTGCCAGCGCATCGTGAAGAAGAGATAACGGAAACAGTTCTGGAATCAGATCAGTGCGTGGCCTTTGATCAGGCAGAAAATAAAATGCATATGCACAAAGCGATACTTGAACAACTGTTGATGACTAAGTAAAAATTCTTCATCTGCTTCGTTGCTACATTTTTTATTTGATTACGACGTACCATCGTACGCCGAAATTAAATTAAAAATGCACGCCTCGCATATGAAGTTTTTTACATAGCCATCTAGATTTTCACTTTTTACAAGTTTATCTACCGCTCAAAGGATAAAAAAATGGATGTAAAAAAGATAATTCTCGCCTATTCAGGCGGTCTTGATACCTCAGTCATTCTGAAATGGCTGGCCGAAGAATATGGCTGTCCGGTGGTTGCTTATGCTGCTGATGTGGGCCAAACCGAAGACTGGGATGCCATTCGTGAAAAGGGAATGGCCACCGGTGCTGAAAAGGTAATCATCTCTGATCTCAGGCAGGAGTTTGTTGAAGATTATATTTTTCCGGCCTTTCGTTGTAATGCCATCTATGAAGGGAAATACCTCCTTGGTACCTCTCTTGCCCGGCCTATTATCGGCAAGGAACAGGTGCGAATTGCCCACGCAGAAGGTGCTGATGCCGTAAGCCATGGTGCCACAGGTAAGGGAAATGATCAGGTACGCTTTGAGCTCTCCTACCTTGGTATTGATCCAGATCTGAAGATCATCGCACCCTGGCGCATATGGGACTTAAATTCCAGGACAAAACTGGAAGAGTTTGCAAAAAAGCATAATATTCCCGTTCCAACTTCGAAGAAGAATCCTTACAGTTCTGACGAAAATATTCTGCATATCAGTTTTGAAGGCGGGCTCCTGGAAGACCCGTGGAATGAACCGGACGAGGATATGTTCAAATTGAGCGTTTCCCCCGAAAATGCACCGGATAAACCCACCTATCTTGAAATCGATTTTGAGCAGGGGAACCCGGTTGCCATTGATGGTGAACGCATGGATCCACTGCCGCTCTTTGAAGCCTTAAATAAGGTTGCGGGTGCAAACGGAATTGGGCGTCTTGATCTTCTTGAGAACCGCTTTGTAGGCATGAAATCCCGCGGAGTGTATGAAACACCCGGTGGAACACTGCTGCGTGAAGCGCATATGGATCTTGAGACCCTGACCATGGACCGTGAAGTGATGCGTATTCGGGACTCTTTAATTCCTCAGTATGCGCAAATAATTTACAATGGTTTTTGGTTTTCTCCCGAGCGTGAACTGTTGCAGGTCACCATGGACGCCAGTCAGAAGACGGTGAATGGAAGAGTTCGCATGAAGTTGTATAAGGGAAACTGCTTTGCTGTGGGCAAAAAGTCCAACCAGTCACTGTATCAGGAAAGTTTTGCCACCTTTGAAGAAGATGATGTCTATGATCAGGCCGATGCCGGTGGTTTTATTCGACTCAACGGACTGCGGCTGCAGATTGTAGCCATGCAGAAGAAAAATGGCTAAGGAAAATTCAGAAAAGCTCTGGGGTGGACGTTTCGAGGGCACAACAGCTGCCTCGGTGGAGGCCTTTACCGCATCCATTCAGTACGATTCCCGCCTCTATCGCTATGATATTGCAGGAAGCAAGGCGCATGCCACCATGCTTGCCGCCAATGGCCTGCTCTCAAAAGATGAGCTTGCCTCCATCACCGATGGTTTGACTGCCATTGAGACAGATATAGAGGCGGGCACTTTCCCTTTTAAAAGTGAGCTTGAAGATATTCATATGAATATCGAAAAGGCACTGATTGATTCAATCGGGCCTGCTGGTGCCAAACTACACAGTGCGCGAAGCCGCAATGACCAGATTGCCCTGGATTTTCGCATGTATCTTCGTGATGAATGTGATCGTTTTGTGGAGTTATTAGACGAAGTTCGTCGTGCATTTGTTACCCTTGCCAGAACGTATATGGGGCAGATTATGCCCGGCTATACCCATCTGCAACGTGCACAACCGGTGTTGATTTCCCATCATATGATGGCCTATTTTGAGATGTTCGGCCGGGATCGGGAACGTATAATCGATTGCAGAAAACGGATCAATATTTCTCCTCTGGGCGCTGCAGCCATGGCAGGAACAGGACTTCCCATCGATCGGGAAATGGTTGCCGGACTGCTTGGTTTTGACGGGGTTACTGCAAACTCCATGGACAGTTCCGGAGATCGGGATTTTGCCATTGAGTTTACTTCCTGTTGCACCCTGATCCAGCTGCATCTCTCCCGTTTGTCGGAGGAGCTGGTGCTCTGGTCCAGCCAGGAGTTTTCCTTTGTGCAGATATCGGATAAGTTCTGTACCGGCTCTTCCATTATGCCCCAGAAGAAGAACCCGGATATTCCTGAACTTATTCGTGGAAAATCTGGACGTGTTGTCGGAAGCCTGATGTCATTGATAACGCTTGTAAAAGGCTTGCCTCTCACTTACAACCGGGATCTGCAGGAAGACAAAGAACCGGTGTTTGATGCGGTGGATACCGTATCTGCATCCATGGCCATTATGGCAGAAATGCTTTCAAACCTCGATTTTAATACAGAGCGTATGGAAGAGGCCACCAGAACAGGATTTATGACGGCCACAGACCTTGCCGATTACCTTGTCTTGCATGACGTACCGTTTCGTGAGGCACATGGTATAGTGGGAAAAGCTGTTGCGACGTGTATTGCAAGAGGATGTGAGCTGACAGATTTATCACTTGTGGAGATACAGGAGTTCTCAAATGTTATCGATAAGGATATCTTTGAGGTCTTGAGTGTTGAAGGATCCGTGAATTCCAGAATCTCCACAGGCGGAACTGCAACACAACGTGTTGAAGAGGCAGTGCATGCTGCTGAAATACTGATGGGAATTGGAGAATAAGGATGTTGAAAAAAAGCCGGATAGCTGGATCATTACTTCTCGCAGGAACTTTGTTTCTGGCGGGCGGATGTGGATATAAGACAGAACCATTACCACCGGACAGTATTGTCCCCATGGCGATTGACGATTTACGTTATTCTGTGAGCGAAAAAAGTGTGATTCTCAAATGGACATTCCCCAAAGAGACTATCAGGGGAACTGATCTCACAAATGTCACAAGCTTTGACGTCTTCAGAGCAGTGGTGCCTTTGAAGGATTATTGCTCCACTTGTCCCATTCCTTTTCAGGTGGCGATGAAGGTTCCCGGTGGTCTTGTGGATCCGGAAGGAAATCGTCAGGGTGCGTATGAAACAGAAATCCTTCGTTCCGGCCATAAGTATTTCTTTAAGGTTCTGGCCAGAACCAGCTGGTGGGCAGCCAGTGCAGATTCTAATATTGTCACTTTCGTCTGGCATGTTCCCCCCAGTGGCCCGGAAGGCTTGAGCATTAAGGTCGCTGATGCAAGTGCTGCACTGAACTGGCAGCCTGTGACCACCCTTCATGATGGGCAGGCAGTAGAGTATCCGCTGAGTTATCAAGTATTGCGCAGTAAGGATAACAAAGCATTTGCAGCTATTGGTGAGGCGACTGCCAGCACAGCGTTTACCGACAATAGCATTATCAATGGCCAGACCTACTACTATCAAGTGCAGTCCATCCTGATGATTGAGGGTAATCCTGTGAGTGGCGGGTTATCCGGCAGTGAGAGTGCAACTCCGGTGGATCTGACACCTCCTGCACCTCCTGTTGGTGTGACTGCTGTACAGACAGCGAAGGGTATCAAGATTTTCTGGGATAAATCCCGTGACGCTGATGTAAAAGGTTACCGGATCTATCGACGCAGTGCTGCGGCAGACGCACCGAAATTAATTGGCGACGTACCCGCCATCCATAATATCTTTGAAGACACGAATGTAACGGCGGATAGCAAATTCTATTATTCGGTTACAGCCTATGACCAGGCGGAAACTCCTAACGAGAGTGTGAAATCCCGTGAAGTCAGTTTAAGGCACTAGGATTTAAAATATGAATCATTTTGATTATAAAAACGGAGAACTCTTTTGCGAAGATATCGCGGTGAGTGATATTGCAAAAGAGGTGGGGACACCACTCTACCTGTACTCCAAAGCAACCCTTGAACGTCATTTCAAGGCCTTTGATTCAGGTTTTGAAAATCTGGATCATCTTACCTGCTTTGCGGTGAAGAGTTGTTCTAATATAGCTGTGTTATCAATCTTCTCCACCCTTGGTGGCGGGGCGGATATTGTGTCCGGCGGTGAGTTGTATCGTGCCTTGTCAGCCGGGATGGATCCCAAACGGATTATCTATTCCGGAGTTGGTAAGACGGAAGAAGAGTTGCGTTATGGGCTGCAATCCGGGATCCTGCTCTTTAACGTGGAGTCGGAACAGGAACTGCACCGTTTGAACAGCGTTGCAGCAGAGTTGGATATGCGGGCACCCGTGGCTTTTCGGGTGAATCCTGATGTTGATCCCAAGACCCACGCCTATATCTCAACGGGGCTTGCCAAGAATAAATTTGGTATTCCCATCCGGGAAGCACTGGATTTGTATGTTCAGGCAGAGGGTATGGGGAATATTAATGTTCTGGGAGTGAGTTGTCATATCGGCTCCCAGTTGACCCTTATATCGCCCTTTATCGAAACCCTGCGTAAACTAAAGAGCTTTGTGGGGCAACTGGCGGACAAGGGCATAGCGATTAAATATCTTGATCTGGGTGGCGGGGTGGGTATCACCTATGACGATGAAAAGCCACCACACCCCATAGAATATGCGAAGGCCATCGAAGAGGAGCTGGCAGGACTGGAGGTAACCCTTATTCTGGAACCTGGCAGAGTTATTGTCGGCAATGCCGGGATTATGGTAACAGAGGTGCAGTACACCAAGACGAATCGAGGTGGGGACACAGAAAAACATTTCGTTGTCGTTGATGCGGGGATGAATGATCTTACCCGACCAAGTTTGTACGGGGCCTATCATTCCATTTCTCCGGTAAAAGAAAAAGAGACTCCGCTGCAGACGGTGGATATTGTCGGGCCCATCTGTGAGACGGGTGACTTTCTTGCTAAAGATCGTGAGTTTCCAAAAGTTGAGCAGGGTGATCTGCTGGCTGTTGAAAGTGCCGGGGCCTACGGTTTCACCATGGCATCCAATTATAATTCCAGACCCCGGGTAGCGGAAGTAATGGTTTCGGGAGACCGGTATTACGTTATTCGCCAGCGTGAGTCCAGGGAAAGTTTGATTCAGGGTGAAACAATCCCTGATTTTAATAGGTAGCTATATGAATATAGAGTTTCCCGTACCCTTTGCCAAGATGAGCGGTGCCGGTAATGATTTTATCGTCATTGACCACAGGCAGTCCCTGGTTCCCGAGGAGGAACAGGCCGGATTTGTCCGTGCAGCCTGTCGTCGAATGTTTTCCGTGGGTGCCGATGGCTTGATACTCATAGAAAATTCTGAAAAAGCAGATTTCTCCTGGCGTTTTTATAATGGTGATGGCTCGGTTGCTGAAATGTGTGGTAATGGCGCAAGATGCGCTGCACGTTTTGCCTATGCACGTGGCATTGCAGAGAAGAGAATGACCTTTGAGACCCTTGCCGGAATTATTGAAGCGGAAGTCCTTGAAGATGATGGCGTCAGTCTGTTGATGACAGCCCCCTGTGATTACCAGAAAGGCTTATCTGCAGAACTTGACGGGAAACAGACAGAGATTTACTTTATGAACTCCGGTGTTCCCCATGTTGTCGTCTTTGTGGAAGAGGGCGTGGAGATACCTGTTAAAGAATGGGGACACACAATCCGTTTCCACGAACAGTTTCAGCCAGCCGGAACCAATGTGAATTTTGTGCAGGATCTTGGAGATGGTGTTATTCGTGTCCGAACCTATGAACGTGGTGTGGAAAACGAAACCATGGCCTGTGGTACCGGAGCCGTTGCATCCGCGATTTTTGCAGCAGAAAAAGGTATAACTTCCTCACCGGTGACTATTATGACATCGGGCGGAGAACAGTTGAAGATTGTTTTTGAGTTGCAGGAAGACGGCACCGCAGAAGATGTGTATCTGCAGGGGCCTGCCAGAATAATATATATCGGCCAGCTAACGGCTGAAGCTCTACTATAAAAGGGTTCGGAGGAATCATGGAAAAGTATCACGGCGCAATAGTCGCAATTGTCACCCCGTTTATCAATAATGAAATTGATGAGCAGGGACTGGTTGACCTTATAGAATTTCAGATTGAAAATGGAACCCACGGAATCGTCCCCTGTGGAACCACTGGTGAATCTGCAACCGTTAGTTTCGACGAGCATAAACGGATCATAGAACTTACCGTGAAAACCGTTGCCGGCCGTGTTCCTGTTATTGCCGGAACAGGTGCCAACAGTACTTCCGAAGCCATTGATCTTGCAAAAAGTGCGAAGGATAGTGGCGCCGATGCAACGCTGTCTGTGGTTCCTTATTACAATAAACCCAGCCAGGAGGGCTTATATCAGCATTTTAAGGCCATTGCTGAAGCTGTGGATATCCCGGTGATTCTCTATAACGTACCGAGCAGGACCGTGACCAATATGCTTCCCGAAACGGTTGCACGCCTGGCACCACTTAATAACATTATCGGTATCAAAGAGGCCACTGGTTCCCTGCAGCAGATTTCAGAGGTGATTCGTCAGTGTCCTGATGATTTTATTGTTCTTTCCGGTGACGACTTTACCTGTATGCCAACTGTATTTGTCGGCGGTAAAGGTGTTATTTCCGTTACATCCAATGTGCACCCTCGTGGCATGGCAGACCTGATGGAAGCAGCCCTTGCAGGAGATATCAAAAAGGCCAATGAAATCCATTATAAGCTCTATCCTTTGATGACCTCCATGTTCTCAGCTCCTAATCCGGTTCCTGCCAAGAAAGGTGCAGAACTTCTGGGTAAGATTAAGGATGGTTCAGCCCGACTGCCATTGACAGCAATTGATGATAAATCCCTTGCAACGCTCAGCGCAGCCATGAAAAATGCAGGTATACTATAGGAACGGCATTAGCCAGCTTCTTTTGGAAATAACATGATAAACGTAATTGTAGCAGGCGCAGCCGGAAGAATGGGGCAGCGCATCGGATATATGATCAGTCAGCACCCGGAACTCAACTATGCAGCTGCATTTGAAGCGGCAGGGAGCCCTGCAATTGGCAACGATCCTGGTGTTATGGGTGGCTGGGGTGAGGCTGGAATCAAGATAGAGGAAGGACTTGAGGCCGTCATTGATAAAGGTGACGTTATCATTGATTTCACCTTTCACAAGGCCACCATGGAATTTGCAAAGATTGCCGCATCCCATAAAAGGGCCATGGTCATTGGTACCACCGGGCTCAGTGTTGAAAACCTTGCCGAATTAAAGACCCTCTCCGCTAGCTTCCCCTGTGTGCAGGCTCCGAATATGGCTGTTGGTGTGAATGTCCTTTTTAAACTTGCAGCAAAAACAGCATCTATTTTGGGTGATGACTACAATATCGAAATCGTCGAGCTGCATCATAATAAGAAAAAGGACGCACCTTCCGGGACAGCTTTGAAACTCGCCGAAATGGCAGCGTCGGGTGTCAACAGAGACCTTGAAAAAGTGGGTGTTTACGAACGAAATGGAATTATCGGCGAGCGAACCGTAGAAGAAATCGGTGTACAGACCGTTCGCGGTGGTGATATTGTTGGTGAACATACGATTTATTTTGCCGGTCCCGGAGAACGGATTGAAATAACCCATCGTGCCCACAGTCGGGACAACTTTGCCCAGGGTGCAGTAAAGGCAGCAGCATGGGTGGCAGGTAAGGAACCCGGTATGTATACGATGTTTGACGTGCTTGACCTTCAGGATCTGTAAGAAGCGATATGGAAAAGGTGTGGCTGGGGCTTGGCTCAAACCTTGGTGACAGCCAGCACATCCTGCAACGAGCCTGGGAAGCATTAGGCGAAGAGGCATGTATAAGGATTCTCTCTTTATCTTCACCTTATGCTTCATCGCCGGTTGCCATGGAAAGTGAAAATCGTTTTCTCAATGCAGTGGGAATTCTTGAGACCTCCCTTGAACCTTCTTTACTGCTGGCCTTATTGCAAAAGACCGAGAAAGGTTTTGGACGTCATAAAAAGACGGGAGTGGACGGATATCAGGATCGTCTGCTTGATCTTGATATTCTCTACTTTGGCGAAAGAGTGAGTGCTGCAGCTGATTTGTGCTTACCTCACTCCCACATCGCCAAGCGGTTGTTTGTTCTGGCACCTCTTGCAGAAATTGATCCCGAACATTGTGATCCTGACAGCGGCAGAAAGGTTAAGGATATGTATCAGCACCTTCTCCGTCAGATAGCAGACGGAAGTATGCAGCCCCAGGATATTCACCGTGAAAAATGGTTGTAAAGAACAGGAATTTTTTCTTATAACTTTCATAACAGAGAGATTATAATAGTATCGTGAGCCCCATAAAATTACTTGTCATTGCAGCTCTTCTTTATCTCGGCTACCGTCTGTTTATCGGCGACTGGAACAAGAAAAAGGGGAAGGATAAAGAGGAAAATCCCTCCGGGGATACTCAGGAAAACGGGCAGGTGGAGGACGTGTTAGTCGAAGATCCCATCTGTCATACTCTGGTTCCCAGGCAGCAGGCTATTCGTCTGAAGCAGCGGGGAACAGAAGGATATTATTATTTTTGCAGCGAAGAATGCTGCAAGAAATTTGTCAGTCAAACAGGAGAACAGGAATGAAATTTTTTATAGATACCGCCAACCTCGATCAAATTAAACAGGGTGTGGCCATGGGTATGGTGGACGGTGTGACCACCAACCCCTCGCTTATAGCCAAAGAAGACAAACCATTCGAGGAAATTTTAAAGGATATCCTTGAGGTTGTTGATGGTCCGGTGAGTGCTGAAGTTGTAAGCCTCGATGCCGATGGTATGGTCGAAGAAGCGAAGGTTCTTGCAGCCATGGGCGATAATATCGTTATTAAGATCCCCATGATCATGGAAGGCATTAAGGCTGTGAAACAGCTTACAGCCCTTGGTATCAATACCAATGTAACCCTTGTTTTTTCTGCTGCCCAGGCTCTGCTTGCAGCAAAAGCCGGGGCTACCTATGTCAGCCCTTTTGTGGGGCGTCTTGATGATATCGGCACACCGGGAATGGAGCTTATTGCCGAGATTATGAATATTTTTCATAACTATGGCATAGACACCGAGGTCATTGTTGCAAGTGTCAGAAGCCCACAGCATGTTATGGAATCTGCCACCCTTGGTGCTGATATTGCGACCATTCCTCTGAAGGTTATTGAGCAGCTGGCAAAACATCCCCTTACTGATATCGGGATTGAACAGTTTCTGGCCGACTGGGAAAAGAGAAAGAAATAATTTTTATCTTTGTTCTGCTTCTGCAGGTCTGGATGCAGAACAGACTGTCTTTGCATAAAAAACGTTTGACCAATGCAGGCCTTACAGGGTTCTTTATGGGAAAATCAGGTTGGTATCTCTTGTTACTTACCATAACTTGTCTGCTGTGCACACCGCTGGTGAGTGTTGCGAAGATGTTTGTTTGCGTCGATGGTAAAGGGAATGAACACTACACCAATATTGTTTCTTCTGGTAACTGTCATCCTCTGCAACAGCGGCAGGGGATAACACGGCGTCCCGGAGAGGGTGGCAGCGTCAGGTTTGCAACGACCCTTCGAGGACGTTTGAAGGCCGATTCTTCCACCTATGATCATCATATCAGGCGTAGCAGTCGGCTTTATAATGTCGATCCCTATCTGATTAAGGCTGTGATTAAAACTGAGTCAGATTTCGACTGTTACGCACTGTCAACAAAAGGTGCTCAGGGCCTAATGCAACTTATGCCAGCGACTGCAAAAGAGTTGAATGTTCGTAATCCCTTTAATCCATATGAAAATATAGATGGTGGGACCAGATATCTCAAGGATATGCTGAACATATTTGATGGAAATGTAGCGCTAAGTCTTGCAGCATATAATGCAGGGCCAACACTGGTAAGACGTCTGCAGAGGATTCCACGCAACTCGGAAACTGTCCGTTACGTGAAAAAAGTACTTGCCTATTACAAGGGCTACCGAGGTTACCTGCCAGGGGGAACGGTACTGGCTTCAGGTAATAAAGAATAAAGGTGTTTGCCAGTGACGGCAGGAATAACTTATGACCCAGCGAACTCTCTGGCCTAATCTGCTTACCGGTTTACGTTTTGTTCTGGTACCATTGCTCGTGTTGCTTCTGTCCTTTGAACAGACAACATTCATGGCATTTTGGGCCTGGTTTGTTTTTGCGTTTGCGGCCTTTACCGACTGGCTTGATGGCTATCTGGCCCGTAAGTTTGATTGTGAAAGCATCTTTGGAAAACTGATGGACCCTCTGGCAGATAAGCTTCTGGTAACTGCTGCGCTTCTCATGCTTATTCCCCTCGATCGGGTTCCTGCCTGGGTCTGTTTGCTGGTTATAGGCCGTGAGATTTTTATAACAGGTATTCGTGGCCTTGCAGCATCAATGAATAAGGTGGTTGCTGCCGATAATCTGGGAAAAATTAAGGCGAATTTTCAATATTACGGTATCGGATTTCTTATCTTCCCCGTGGGCTTGTTACCCATTCCTTATCAGCATCAGTTTGCCATTGTCCTGATCTGGCTCTCCATTGTGATGAGTCTCTGGTCTGCAGCGAACTATACCTACCAGTTACGGGATATCTTTGTTGAAGAATCCTGACCGGGATACAGTAACAGAGCTTACCCAGTTGCCCAATATCGGACAGGCCATGGCCAACGACTTGAGATTCGTTGGTGTTAATCACCCCAAAGATCTGATCGGCAAAGATCCTTTTCAGCTCTATGCTGTTTTATGCCGTAAAACAAACCGGAAGCATGACCCATGTGTCCTCGATGTCTTTCTGGCGGCAGTGGATTTTATGGAGGGAGGGAAAGCCGCTCCCTGGTGGGCGTTTACTGCCGAACGAAAAAGACAATTATCTATAAGCTAATGCTTTGCTGCTTTGCCTCTGCAGCGTTCTTTTTGCTATTGCCACGTTTTATCCAGGTCAGATTCTAACCTTCAACAAGCATTGGATTTGTGAGGGTTCATTTACCTTGACAGTTTGCAGTTAGGTACGGTATTAATCTCTCATTCTTTTCACTGCCGGAGTGGTGAAACTGGTAGACGCACTGGACTCAAAATCCAGCGG
>JAOZKN010000024.1 GCA_029935315.1 Desulfocapsa sp.
ACCATCGATTACTGTGTGGTGAAAATTCCACGCTGGACCTTTGAAAAATTCCCCGAAGCCAAAGATGAGCTGAGCACAGCAATGAAATCTGTGGGAGAGACCATGGCCATTGGCCGGACTTTTAAAGAGGCTTTTCAAAAAGGAATGCGATCCCTTGAAACCGGAAGGTTTGGTTTTGGTGGTGACGGCAAGGAAGTACTTACAGATATCGATCTGGAAGATCTTGAAGCAAGCTTAAGACGACCAAATTCCAAACGGGTTTCCTACATCTATGAAGCGCTGAAGCGTGAAATGTCCATTGAGCGACTCTTTGAACTCACCTTTATTGATCCCTGGTTCCTCTACAATTTCAAACAGATTGTGGAAAAAGAAAACAGCATCAGCGAAAAAGGCTTTCAGGGACTGAATGCAGAATTTTTACAGGGCTGCAAGGAGTACGGATTTTCGGATTACCAGCTGGCCTTTCTCACCGGAACCTCCATGAAGGATGTTCGTGATTTACGCAAAAAACTAGGTGTGGAACCGGTGTATAAGCTGGTTGATACCTGCTCTTCCGAGTTTGAATCCTATACCCCCTATTACTATTCTACCTATGAGCAGGAAAATGAAGCTTCCGCCACAGATAGAAAGAAGATTGTTATCCTTGGTGGTGGTCCCAATCGAATCGGACAGGGGATTGAATTTGATTACTGTTGTGTACATGCCTCCTTTGCTTTGGCTGAGATCGGTGTGGAATCGATTATGGTCAACTCAAATCCAGAAACTGTCTCCACAGATTATGACACCTCTGACAAACTTTATTTTGAGCCCCTGACCTTTGAAGACGTTATGGGAATCATGGATCTGGAAAAACCGGACGGTGTGATTGTCCAGTTTGGTGGACAGACCCCGTTAAACCTTGCCGTGGCCCTTGAAGAAGAGGGGGTTCCAATAGTTGGGACACCACCCGATGCCATTGACAGGGCAGAAGATCGAAAACGTTTCCAGCAGTTTTTGCAAAAACTTGGCCTGCGTCAGCCGGATAATGATACCGTTAACACCCTGGAAGAGGCATTGGTTGTTGCCAAAAAGATAGGCTATCCGGTGGTTGTTCGACCCTCCTATGTCCTTGGTGGGCGTGATATGCGAATTGTCTATAATGACGATGAAGTTCGTGCTTTTATGGCACTTCCGGGTATTGCCGGAGCCAAACATCCGGTACTCCTTGATAAGTTTTTAAAAGATGCCATTGAGGTAGATGTGGACGCACTTTGTGACGGTGAAAATACCGTTATTGGCGGAATTATGGAACATATTGAAGAGGCTGGAATTCATTCCGGTGACTCTGCCTGTGTTTTACCGCCCCACACGCTTTCTGCCGAAATGATAGAAGAAATCAAGAGTGCCAGTAGAGCCATGGCTGAAGAGCTTGGTGTAATCGGGCTTATGAATGTACAGTTTGCGGTAAAAGGGGATGATTTATATATCCTGGAAGTGAATCCCCGGGCCTCCAGAACCGTACCATTTGTTTCCAAAGCCACTGGTGTCCCTCTGGCTAAAATGGCAACTAAAATCATGATGGGAAAAACACTTGCAGATCTGGGTTTTACTAAAGAGGTGGAGATAAAGCACTGGGCGGTCAAAGAAGCAGTTTTTCCATTTGATCGGTTTGATAATGTCGATACCCTGCTCGGTCCTGAAATGAAATCCACCGGTGAGGTTATGGGGATTGATGATAATCTCGGTCTTGCACTGGCCAAAGGGCAACTTGCTGCCGGTGCTTCACTTCCAGAATCAGGTACCGTCTTTATCAGTGTGCGGGATAGTGATAAAGAAAATATGCTTGCCCCTGCAAAAATGTTGACGGAAATGGGTTTCACAATTGTGGCCACCGATGGTACAGCAAAATTCTTGCAGCAAAAAGATATAGACTGTGCCCAGGTCAATAAAATATCTCAGGGAAGACCTCATATCCTGGATAAAATGCAGGATAATGAAGTTTGCTGGGTTGTGAATACTTCCATGGGAAGACGTACAACTGAAGATTCATATTCCATTCGTCGGGCTGCCCTGGAACTGCATATGCCCTATACGACAACAGCCAGTGGTGCGCTAGCCGTGGTAACTGCTATGAAGGCTATGCGGGACGAAGAAATTGCTGTTGCGCCTGTGCAATATTTTACCCAAAACATAAAAATGGATTCGTAAAAACTCTTCATCTCCTTCGTCACGCGCCCAAAGGAAGTGCCCTTGGGGTACGAATTTGCTGGCACTGCGGCGTACTTCAGTACGCCTCATTTCAGCAAATCCATCTTGACGTTGGGAATTATTTTGAATCCATTTGTGAAGAAGTAAGAAAAAATCAGGAAGTAGCTCGACAGATGCACTTACCCTACTTACTGTACAACATTGATAGAATAAACAGGCATACTAAGGTATTTTAGTATCTTATAAATTCTTTCGAAGTCTACGCTTATCTCGTGTAGTTTTGAAAAGAATTTGGTGAAGGTACTTATACTCCCTTGTGGGGTATTCGTTGAATACACAATGGGCCTAACCCAGGAGTTGCGGAGGACTCTTTGAATACATTTTATAAAAATCTTTCCATGTGGCTGGTGATTGGTTTATCCATGATCCTGCTCTTTAATCTGTTTAACCAGCCCCAGGGGCAGACCACATCTCTGACTTACAGTCAGTTTGTGACCGCGGTTGAACGCCATGATATTGCCAATGTACAGATCTCGGCTGATGTTGTTTCAGGAACCATGCAGGATGGCCAGGCCTTTCGCGCAATTTATCCGGTGAATGATGATGAAATGATTTCCATTCTTCGCCAGAACGGGGTGAATATCTCGGTTAAAGAAGTGCAGAAGGACTCTTTCCTGATGTCGATCTTTGTCTCCTGGTTTCCCATGTTGTTGCTTATTGGTGTCTGGGTCTTTTTTATGCGTCAGATGCAGATGGGTGGAGGCAAGGGTGGAGCCATGGGCTTTGGTAAAAATAAAGCCAAGTTGATGGAGAAGGGTGAAAACAAAAAGACCTTTGAGGATGTTGCCGGAATTGATGAAGCCAAAGAAGAACTCGAAGAGATTATAGACTTCTTGAGAGATCCTCAGAAATTTACCAAACTCGGTGGTCGCATCCCTAAAGGTGTGTTGTTGGCAGGTGCGCCCGGTACTGGTAAAACGCTGCTGGCAAAAGCCATTGCCGGAGAAGCCGATGTTCCGTTCTTTACCATTTCCGGTTCGGATTTTGTGGAGATGTTTGTGGGGGTCGGTGCCTCTCGTGTGCGTGATCTTTTCAGTCAGGGCAAGAAAAATGCACCCTGTATTATCTTTATTGATGAAATTGATGCAGTCGGTCGTCATCGTGGTGCCGGCTTAGGTGGCGGACATGATGAACGAGAGCAAACTTTGAACCAGCTTCTGGTTGAGATGGATGGGTTTGAGGCCAACGAAGGTGTTATTATAGTTGCGGCTACGAACAGACCTGATGTTCTGGATCCTGCTCTGCTTCGTCCAGGTCGTTTTGACCGCCAGGTAATTGTTCCGGTTCCCGATGTGAAGGGACGGCAGAAGATTCTTGAGATATATGCGGCAAAGACCCAGATGCGTGATGATGTAGATATGGCTATCGTTGCCCGTGGAACTCCCGGTTTTACAGGAGCTGATCTTGAAAATCTTGTCAATGAAGCAGCCCTTATGGCAGCACGGCAGGACGCTGAAAAGATTGATAAGGATATGATCGACAGGGCCAAAGATAAGATTATGATGGGTTCTGAGCGCCGTTCAATGGTTATTACTGAGGCTGAGAAAGAGGTTACGGCTTATCATGAAGCGGGCCATGCGCTCGTTGCCAGAATGTTACCGGACACTGACCCTATCCATAAGGTTTCTATTATCCCCCGTGGTCGTGCTTTGGGTGTTACTATGCAGTTGCCTAGTGAGGAACGTTATACCCATTCAAAGAAATTTCTGGAGCATTCACTCTGCATTCTTTTTGGCGGACGTGTTGCTGAAAAGCTGATTTTTGATGAAATAACCACTGGTGCTGGAAATGATATTGAACGAGCGTCGGAAATGGCCAGAAAGATGGTCTGCGAATGGGGCATGAGTGAAGAACTCGGGCCGTTGGCGTTCGGCAAGAAAGAAGAACAGATCTTTTTAGGTCGTGAAATCAGCCAGCATCGTGATTTTAGTGAAGATACTGCACGTAAGATTGATGATGAAGTGTCTAAAATCATCACACAGGCCAACGTGATAGTGATAAAGATGCTCTCTGAAAACCTTGATGTCCTAAAAGCTGTGGCAGAAGAGTTGCTGGAAAAAGAGACCATCGTTCTTGCTGATATTGAAGATGTTCTGGATGAGCTCCGTCCAGGTGTTTATGAACGAACTCAAGTGAAAGAAGAGGAAAAGCCTGTTGAAAAGAAGGCGAAGAAGTCTCCTGTTCCGAAAAAAGCTGCTGAATCAGACACGACAGATGTGAGCGATGAAAAAGCAGATGTCTCAGCACCCGAAGCTAAGGTTGCTGAAGAAGGTGGGGAGGAAGCTGCACCGCTTGAACAAGAAGTAAAAGAGTGACAATGGTCATGCCAAAAATAATGGGGATCGTGAATATTACGCCCGATTCTTTTTCCGATGGCGGTCAGTTTGATTCAGAGGCTTCAGCTTGCATGCAGGCTGAAGCCCTTGTTGTTTCTGGAGCTGATATACTTGATATCGGCGGGGAATCCACCCGTCCATTTGCAGAGCCTGTTTCTGTTGAGGAAGAACTCGAACGGGTTATTCCAGCCATTCGTTCCATCCGTGAAAAGTTTTCCATTCCTCTTTCCATAGATACAAGCAAGGCGGAAGTTGCCCGTCAGGCTCTCGCGGCAGGTGTTGATATTATTAACGATATCTCAGCACTTCGTAAAGATCCTGCCATGATTCACCTTGTCCGGGAAAGCACAGCCCCTGTCATTATCATGCATATGCAGGGAACTCCGGGAGATATGCAGCTGAAACCACAATATGATGATGTGGTGGCTGAAATTTGTGACTTTTTTGAGGAACGTCTGAACTGGCTGGATAAAAAAAATGTGCATCACAGTCGTATAACGCTGGATCCGGGGATCGGTTTTGGCAAAAGCCTGGCCCACAATCTTTCCATTATAAAACATCTGTCTGTATTTAAGAAGTTTGGCTGTCCTGTGCTCCTCGGGCATTCCAGAAAGCGCTTTATTGAAGATATCACAGCACTTCCTGTTGAAGAACGGGACCTGCCAACAGCTGTGCTTTCTGCCCTTGCCTGTGGCTCAGGTGTGGATATTCTCCGGGTTCACGATGTAGCCTCTACCCGTACTGCCCTGCAGATGGTAGAGGCTGTTGCAACGGCCGCGTAAATAGACTTCCTTAAAAACGATATCCGCCAATCAGTCTTATTGCGAATGTCCCCGGTTCACCATCAGTGTCATGATGTTCATATTTTGCGCTGAAATATCCCCCCTCCAGAAAATCATAAGAAACACTGAACCCGATAAGTTTCATGCTGCTCTGCGCTTCGTTTTGAGAGGAAAAAGAGTATTCTGGATCAAGATCAAAATAGGTATAGCGTATCGCCAGATTAAGTCCTTCGGCTCCAACTTTTGAAAAGTCGTAGCTTCCCTGGAGTTTGTAAGATGCCGCATTGCGCAGACTTCCCGCTTCAAAGAAATGGAAAATCATTCCGTTGGCAAAAAAAGGGTATCCGCCCCAGGCACCAAGGGTTGCAGCCTGGCCTTCGCCGTCAGAATATTTTGCAATGCCAGTGGCAAATCCTATGCCATTGTCAAATGAGCCGTCAAAACGGGCAGAGTATATTCCATAATCAATGTTTGTAGTGTCATTGTCTGCCAGCTTTCCATCTTCTTTGAATCCTATAAACTGAGCACCGAGATCATAGGCCAAACCGTAACTTGTTTTTTGCGTAAAATCATATTGGGCAAAGAGGATGTTGTACAGATCAGGAGCGTAATAGCCCCAGAGTTGTGCGTTGTGTGTGCTATTATCATATTGTGTTGCCAGATAGCCAACGCCGTTGTCGTCTGCCCGTGCTTTGTCTTCTGCAGCCACAAAACTTGTGTCTGACATGGCGTGAAATTCGGTTCCATTGGCACCACTGTCCCAGACACCTGCCATTTTATGCAGGTAACCACCTGTAAACATCAGATCAGGGACAGAACGATTTGTATATGTCATAACTTCAAAGCTGTTTGCCTGCATATACCAGTCATCGGTGTCGATCATGGGGGTGTAGAGTTCATTGCGTCCAATCAGGGCGGAATGAGCTTTGTTTTCACTTGCAAAAGCGATGAATGCTTCCTGTAAAATTACAAATGATTCAAGATCCCCGCCATCAAAGACGAAGTTTCGACTTTCCTTGTCTGGATTATTCAGGCCAAAGTCTGTGGCACCGGCACCCGTTATTTTTGCGGAGAATCCTGCCCAGTTAGGCGTTTCAATGGACAGTTTCGGTACGACATAGAATCCCTGGGAGTCTTTGTGTCCCTTGTTAATGCCAGGGATACCATTGGGATTGTTATAGTTGTAAGTGACCCAGCCAGTACGGATGTCACCTGAAAATAACCAGCCCCCACCAAGGTCGATTCCCTGTTCGGCCTGTGCTGCATGAGTGCCTGATAACGCAAGCGCAAGTGCAGCGAGTGTGTATAATTTTTTTGTTTTTATCTGTTTTCTCACTATTTATTCTCCGAAAGCGTATGGGTTGATGCCCAGGTCTTTGATTATGGAAGCCGCTGCCAGCTGACCGCGGACGCTGTTGCCAAATCCATCAAGGGGGGGGGAGAAGACGCCGATGGCAAGTTTTCCGGGAACAACGGCAAGGATTCCGCCTCCAACGCCACTTTTTGCAGGAGTGCCTGTTTCATAGAGCCAGCCGCCTGCATTGTCATAAAGGCCAGCGGTAGCCATAACAGAGAGGATATATGGAGTGTTTGCCGCATCAATTATTTTTTTGCCACTGATGGGGTTGATCCCGCGATTGGCAAGAACTGCTCCCATTACCGCAAGGTCATGGGACGTTACATTTACGGAACATTGTTTGGTGTACACAGTGGTTGCTTCCAGCGGATCAGAATATATACGTCCTTTGGCTTGCAAAAGCTTGGAAATAGCCTGATTCCCCAGATTGTCGTTGACCTCTGAATCATACACAACTTCATTGAACTCAAGTTCGTTGGCAGCGAAGGCATCCATATTGGCCTTAATACTCTTCCAGCGTCCGGCAGAATTTTTTGCTGCCACAAGGCTTGTAGAGGCAATGGCACCTGCATTCACAAAGGGGTTTACGGAGCGTGTGGGGATAAGTTCGATGGCCATAACTGAATTAAATGGGAGTCCCGTTGCATTGACCCCAATCTTTTCCCTTACAACAGCAGGCCCATTTTCCTGCATAATTTTTGCGTAAGTGAATACTTTTGATATGGATTGAATGGAGAATTTTGACTGGGTATCACCAATATCGAAAACGCGGCCATCTGCAGTAACCACGGTGATTCCAAAAAGCCTGGAGTCTACTTCGGCAAGCGCCTTGATATAATCCGCATTTTTTCCATTCTGATTGTTTTTGTGAGTGGTGTAGGCCTTATTCAGTACTGCCCGTATCCTTTTGTCGGATAGCTGGCTTGAGGAGGGGACACTGGCTACAGGAGCAGCTATTGTAGGTGGAGCTGTTGGCTGACTGGTGGCACATCCGTTGAGCAGCAGGAAAAACAACAAACAAAGACTGCTGGCAAAGGACGCATATGTTTCCTTTTTGGTGAGGATAAGACGAAGGCTATTCATGGGCAATTCTCCTTATGGGGTGGATGTTCCATCGTAAGATGACAGAACGATACTGTATAAAAAAACTTAGAACTTCCTGTGCTCTCTTAACAGACACCTGCAATCCAATGAGTTTTTACCAGTCAAAATCCCATCGGACACCGATGGTGTAGGTGTTGCCTATTGGCTGATCTCCAATGCTGCTCAGGTGACTTTTATCAAAGCGGATATTGGCATAAATCATGCGTTGAAAATCCTTAAAGGTGTAGCGCAGGCCAAGGACGGCATACTGAAGCAGGTATTCACCCGCCTGCTTTTCTCCAGACCTGGGGGTCAGGTAGTTCCAGCCGCCTACCAGCCATATTTTCTCGAAAATACGGTAATGGCCATATCCTTCGCTTCCCCAGGCATCAAAGTATATCGCGTTGGTGGTGGCCATATGATTGTCCAGCCAGGAGAGAACAGTTGCCGCATACCATCTTTCTCCAAACCATTGGGCGCCGAGCAGCAGTGCAACAGCATCGCCATCAATTCCTTTCAACCGTAAATGGGTGAGATCGTCCGTGTCAACAGCAGCATAATTAAATGCGATACCTGTTGTAAGATTGCCTTTTCGTTCTGCGATGGCACTTGCACCAAAGCTGTATTTGTAGTGTGACTCTTGGACGTGGGGAATCTTTTCACCAGTCTGGTACTGGATGTTGATACTAAAAGGCTTAAACTGAGAAATCGGTCCCCAGGGATGTTCGATCTGAATACGGCTTTGCCACACCTGGTCGGCACGACCCGTTCCAGTGGCGCCACCATCGGTGTCAGCATTAAAAGCACCACTGGCTCCACCACCGGTGCCCTGAAAACGATCGGTAAAAGAGGCAACCTGATAATAGGTGGACCAGCTTTTTCCATAGGTAAGAAAAGCTTTTGGCAGCTCAACTCCAACATAGGCAAGTCGCAGAAAAACATCGTTGCTGAATATGCCTTCTCCTTGTCCACCAGGGTCCAGAACCTGATCCAGATTGTCGAAGAGTTTGAATCCGGCTTCCAGTCGTCCCAGTAACCAGTAGTTGGGGATAAATTGATATTCGCTGTCCGCTCCCACTCTGGTACCGCCATCACCAACAATAGAATCTGATGTTGTTTCCCGGTAACGAAGGCGCAGACTGCCGTAAATGTCGAATTTGTTAGGCTTGATTTCATGGAGGGCAGGGTTGTCGGTTTTGTCAGACTGGCGTTGAGAAAGAGGATCTTCAGAAGCCTGTTGTTCCCGCTCCCTGGTGATTTCCTGGGTTATCGCTTCCTGAATATTTTCCGAAGAGTTTTCTTCAGCGGCATATGCGGAGGGAATTGTTGACAGAACGCTTAGCAGAAATATTACTGAGAGTACGAATTGTTTCATTTCTTAACAACCTGCCTGCTGCTGAGATAAGCTGACGCCAGGGGTGCTTGTAATATAAAGAGGGCTGAGGTTTATTTTGTAAGGATGCATACAATTATATATGGTTTTAAGGCTATGGCGCAAAGTGTTCACTCAAATAGTCTTCTGATAAATGGTACCGAATTGAATTGTATTTTACTAGAAAATTTTTGTTCCAGGAATAAATTATATGAAATAAATCCTACAGTTCATCCTGCTGAGCTTTTACAATTGCTTGACATTTGTCGCCTATAAACTGATACTGATTGTAAATTTACAACTCTTTTTGGTGCTGTAAAATTCGGGAGTATTGCAATGTACTGCTTTTTGTTGGTTACAAACTGGTGCGGATATATATTATGAAAGAGAAAAAGAAGGCAGTAGCCAAAGAACCGGCCATTCGCCTGGTGATGATGCCCAAATATACAAATCCTGATGGTGATATATTTGGAGGGATTATTCTTTCAATGATAGATGAGGCAGCAGCAGTTGAGGCACAGCGCCAGGGGCATCATCGCTATGTGACTGTTGCCATGGATTCAATCCAGTTTCATCGCCCGGTACGGGTAGGGGACATTGTGAGCCTCTGGTGTAAAACTATCAAAATTGGAACCAGTTCTCTGCAAATCCAGATTGAAGTTATGGCCAATCCCAGGCGAACAGATGAAAATTATACAGTAACCGAGGCTACGGTGACCATGGTGGCCATCAATGAAAATCGTGAGCCTGTCCCCATACATTCCTGAGAGAGTACGCAGGTCATGAGAAGAAAAGATAAAGAGATTACGGATTCTTCAATAATTGAAGAAATTATCAGTAAAGCAGATGTCTGCCGTCTGGCCATGGTTGATGGCGAAAAACCCTATCTGGTACCGCTTTCCTTTGGCTATGAGGACAGTTGCCTTTATTTTCACAGCGGTATGAAGGGAATGAAAATTGCTATTCTGCGAACGAATCCAAATGTCTGTTTTGAGTTTGATATAGCTGGTGAACTTATTGAGGGTGAGAGTCCCTGTGCGTGGAGCGTGCAATATCAGTCAGTTATTGGCTTTGGCAAAGCAGAATTTCTGGAGACACCAGCTGAAAAGAGAGAAGCGTTTCGTGTTCTTATGGCGCATTATTCTGACCAGCAGTTTGAGTTTACTGATGAAAAATTACAAAGGGTGACGATGTTTAAAGTGAGCATTACGGAGATGAGTGCCAAGCAGTCAGGATTTTAATAATCCTCTTTTCGCCCATCGCTCAACCCCTGTCAACGAATAGTATCCGCTCTTTTTTATGGTGCTTCTGCATTGCTAATAGATCCCGGTTTTGGTGTTACTCCTGATGAGGTCAAAGGGGGTGGTGCTGTACTGCCAGCCCTGCCAGGATAATTTGGGGTCATGGCTTTCCAGCCAGTTGAAAAAAATCATGTGTAAAATAATATTAAGTGAAATCCATGGCCGGGGACAAAGAAAATGTTGATGCTTATTGCTCCTTCCAAAACACAGCGTGTAGATGTGGCGAGTTGGCAGGATGGCAGCTCCCCTGTACTGTTGGCCGAGAGCGAATGCCTGATCCGTGAGTTGTTGAACTATTCTGTGCAGGAACTGGGGCAGCTTATGAAGATGAGTGAAAAGCTGGCCGTGCAGACCCGGGAGAGGATTCATAGCTTCCAGACACCCTTTCGTGAAGACAATGCAAAATCCGCCCTTGCAGTTTTTGAGGGTGATGTTTATTCCCGTATTGAAAGTGCAGCGTATAAGGAAAAGGAAATAGCGTATCTGCAGACGCATTTACGGATACTCTCAGGGCTTTATGGCGTCTTGCGTCCATTGGACCTGATGCAGCCCTATCGGCTGGAAATGGGCTGTAAACTGGCAAACAGCAGGGGGAACAATCTGTACGAGTTCTGGGGCGATATGGTTACCGAGGAATTAAATCGCACGCTTGCGTCCCACCGGCAACCTGTTCTTGTGAATCTGGCTTCAGCGGAATACATGCGGGTGATTAAAAAGAAGCAGGTAAAGGGGCAGATTTTGCAGGTCGACTTTAAAGAACAAAAGGGTGACAGCTATAAAACCGTGGCCATTCATGCCAAACGGGCGCGGGGGATGATGGTTGATTTTGCCGTGAAAAATAATGTGCAGACGGTGCAGGAATTACGAGAGTTTCAACGGGAAAGGTATTGTTTTCAATTAGAATTGTCCACAGAGTACCATTATGTGTTTACAAGGGACAGGGGCTGAGTTGGGTGGACGGGGGGCAACTTATAAATCCTGCTGTCCAGCCCAGGCTGAATAGTTTTTCTCATAAGTGGAATTGTCTGCAGCGTTCTTCTCGTTGAGCCTTCAGGGATCTGTGTATTTCTTTCATCTGCGCTACTGTGACGGCTGCTGTAAATTCAACTCCCATCTTGAATCCCCTGTGTTGATTCTCCTGAAACAGGTCAAGCCAGACGGGGAGAGCAGTTAGCGTTAACCGCTTGTTATCCGGCGGGAGAAGCATGTGTAACTTGAGGAGGATGTCCTTATTTTCTCTGATTGAATGAAAAATGTGGAAACTTCCTTCCATCACTCTGGTCATAAACAGGCAGGCACCAGGGGTGGAGATGTTGATGATGTGACAGGGGAAGGGATCTGTCAACACTGTCCCGGTGTTGCCATTTTTGGCAGATACCGTAATGGGCAGGTAGTCATTCTCTCGTGTTGATCGTCTCAGATTTTTAAACATCTTATGTTTTCTGTTGTTGTTTTAGTGTGATCTCCTCCTGGTGAAAGGTGATCGCTATTGGAAGAATTTGAAAACCCCAAAGACCAGGGTTGAAATAAGGGCCAGGCTGAAGCCCACAGCACATTCATACGGCAGTAATGTCAGGCGTTCTTTCATGCCCATATAAGTTGCTCCACCGGTGGCATGGAAAAAACTTCCATGGGGCATGGAGTCAAAGACTGTGGCTCCTGCGTGGATCATAGCTGCACCACCAATTGCTGAGACGCCAAGTTCTAAAATGGGAGTGGAAAACACATTGCCGGCAACAATTGTTCCGGCAGTGGTGGAGGCGGTTGCTGCTGACATGAAGGCTCCGCTCACAGGGGCAAGCATAAAGGAGGGGAGGCCGGAAGCTTGTAAACCTGTGCTAATGACAGTGGTTAAATCTGAATTTGCCACAATGCCAGCCAGTGTTCCTGTGCCGATGAGCATGATTGCAACCCCGGACATGTTCGCAAGTCCGCTGATTGCATATGCGTTGAATCTGTTTAAATGTCCCATGGCAAAAGCCCCCGCAATGCCTCCGACCGGTAAAGCAATGAGTGGGTCGATTACAATTCCTGCAATGGGGCGCAGGGAGAGCAGGGAAATGGTGGTAAGAGGGGCGGCAATTGCAGCAAATGTTTTTGGGAGCGTGGAGTGATTTACTTTCTGTATCTCATCTGTGTGTACCTGTGAACCTTTGTCTTTGAGTCTGCCGGCGATGAAACAGGTAATTATAATTCCAAAAATTGCAGGAATGATGCCAGCCGCCATGACAGATGTGAGGGGAAGCTGAAAGGCGTCGGCCACTGCAATGGTGTTGGGATTTGGAGATATGATGTTCCCGCATTTTCCGCCACCAACCATAGCCAGGAGAATAGCCGTTCGGGAGAGACCTGCACTTCCTGCAAGGGCCAGAGCTATGGGGGCCACGGTGATCACCGCAATATCCACAAAAACACCAACGGCAGTGAGGGTCATGGTGGCAAGAATCAGCGCCATAAGTGCACGCTCCTTACCCATGGTTTTTGTAATGGCCGCGGCAATGCTGCTGGCCGCGCCGGACTCCAGTAATACTCCGGCAAGAACTCCGGCAGCAAGAATTCGGAGTACCGCAGGCATTATCCCCTGTGCTCCTGCTGTCATGATACCGAGAACAGTTGTGAGGTCCGCCCCGCCAATAAGACCGCCAAAGAGCGCGCCGGCAAGCATGCCGTAAAATACCGGAACCTTGCGCAAGATCAAAGTGATGGCAATGGTCAGCGCACAGATGGCGCCCAGAGCACTTACGTCATTCATTGGATTGAGGCTCTTTCCACGATTCTTGTAACGTTTACGGATGTCCGGCGGGCTTCGTCAGGTCCGAAAGTTCCACTTCTATTTCTATTTCTTCGCTGCTTTTGTCTTTCAGGATACGTTTCACTTTCACCTGTAACATGTCACCAGCGCGGGAATCCATCATCAACACTCCGATATCTTCCATGTTTTTTATGGGAGTGTCGTTAATGGAAATGATGATGTCATTTGCCTTGATTCCGGCAGCTTCTGCTTTTCCTGCATGGCTGAGACTGGAGATGCGAAGTTGATCCTTATCGTCTTCATCTTTTTCCGGGATGAGAACGATACCAATCTTTCCTTTGGCTTCAAGTCCGCCTGGCTCCACCATAAAGAAGTAATCAGCCTCAAGGGCGGGGTCTGCAGGAGGATTGCTGCCATAGAGGTTAAGTATTGACGCCTGCTTCACATCCATGCGTCTTGCAAGACGTGGTGGAATGCCGGAATCTTTTCTGGTGTGTTGCGATCCTGCAAGAATGACCACGGTTTTTTCAGGATTATCTGTGAGAAGCTTCGCAATATTCTCTGCCATTGATTCATCCCAGATAGCCTGTGATTGTACAAATCCTGAGATTCCTTTTCCTTTACTGTGTGGCGATTCCTTGTGAAAACTGTGTACCGCTTGCAGACGTTCCACATACCCGTTTATGCCGAGATCTCTTTCCTGGGCAATTGCTTCCTGCTGTTCTTCTTCCAGTTTGTCGGTGTGGCCGCTGGCAAAGACTTCGCTTACGATTTCTCTATCCACATTGATGCCATGGACAGGAATTTTTTTGCTGCGACAGAAATTAAAGATGGGTCTGAAGAATCGCCAGTCATAGCGCCAGACATCAAACCAGCGGGATTCCCGGAGGAATTCAGCTTCATTTAAGTCGTCTTCCAGTACATACTCATCCAGTGCATCCTGGCTGCTCACGGGGAACATTTCCATGGCAAGGAGAAGAGCAAGCCCTTTTTTTTGCAACCCCTGTATGATGCGGAGTTGGAGGAGGTGGTCAGCCAGCGAATCGTGGGTTTCTCCGAGATATATGACTCGTTTTTGTGCGAGCTCTGTAAGTATCTGCTTAAAACTCTTTGTTGCACTGGTACTTCCTCCCAGAGGCAGTTCCTCCAGTACATATTGCAGCCCCCCTTCCGTGGCGGTTACTGTTTTTGTCTGGATGCGACCCCTGGTAAAAGAAAGCCTGGAGTATTTACCGTAATGGCTGAGTTTGCGAGTTGCTGCTCCTGTCTCTGTCTGGGCACTGCTACCCAGTAGTACCACCACTTCTTTTTCGTTGAGGGGATTGTTCCGCACACTGAGTTGGAAACCCTGTGTTTCTGCATTGCTGCCAGCGAAGAGAGACTGATAGGCAGCATTGCTGCTATTGGTGAAGAGTATGGAATGGTTAGTCAGCTGCTGGTTCGTGATGCTTTCACTGCCAATGGTTTCCCATCCCTGTTGTCTGGCCCATTGTAGAAAAGGAGCAAAGGTTTTTTCATCCCCTTCGTCGGTGACAAGCAGGATATTGGCAGAGCCCATAAATCGTGACCAGACAGGAGGCAGTTCAGAGGCGTCGAGTTCTCTGAAAAGAGTAAATTCCGGGTCTATGCTGAAGGAAAGAACTGTTTCGTCCAGGGGGAGACTGATTTTTGTTTCTTTTTCACTGATTGGCCAGCTGAATGTTTTTGTGCCGTCAATGGTGTTCACATGGATGGGTACTTGAAGGGTGTATGGCTGTTCGCTGTTTTGCTGCAGAGTAAAATGAAGAATGGAGGTATCTTGTCTGGTTTCGGTGCGGATATCTGTGACACTCAGGGATGGTATATCTTTGCGGGTGAGTTGCTGCTCGAAAAACTGGCTCAGGTCATGTTTTGATATGGTCTCAAATGCAGTTTTAATATCATTCCAGGTCGCAGTTTTTCCCTGGTGGGAGGATGCAAACAGTCGAATGGACATGGAGAAGTCTTCGGGCCCCAAAAGGCCACGAAGCTGATGGAAAAACATTGCCGAACGATTGTAGCCCACAGCCCTTACAGCCTTGGCCATTGGCTGGTTATGACTGGCAGAGCGAAAGTCCTGCATGGCAATGGCGGAGTCGGGATGCACGTAACTCTGATAGTTGGTCAGGCTGTTATGCCGGTGCTTTGTTCCCTCTCCTTTTGCCGTTGCGTAGCTGAAATCTGCAAGATAACTGGTTAATCCCTCGCACCAGTTCCCGGATTCATCAGCCACCTCGATTGCATTGCCAAACCAGGAGTGCAGGATTTCGTGGCCAAGGGAAGTCTCTTTAATAAAGGGCAGTCGCAGTACCATCTGCCCCAGGAGTGTAAATGTGGGCATGCCAAATCCTGAGGGCAGGCGATTGGCGACAATTGCATAATGGCTATACGGAAAAGGCCCGATTTCTTTTTCGTAGCGAATGAGATACGTTTTTGCTGCGTCAAGGTATTCCTGGCTCAAATCATTATCTTCTGCAAAAAACCAGGTGGAGAGGGATAAACCTTCACGAATGGATTCCTGTTCAATCTGATACAGTCCTGCAGCCAGGTGAATTACTCGTACTGGTTGTGAAAAAGAGGTCTTAAGCACGTCCCCGTCTTGCTGGGTATCCAGGTTGTCTGATTCGCTGATTCCTTTAAAACCGGAAGGCAGAACAGCAGTGAGTGAAAAGAGCATGTCCTGATCAGGTACAGGATGCCACCCGGAAGTCAGGGCAATTCCATCGCTGCTTATGCGGTTAGTGAAATCCCGTGGGCCTGTCTGCAGGGAATAAATCACAGTTACCTGTTGCTTCAGTCTGCCGGCATACATGCTGATGGAGTCCCCGGCGGGAATGGGTAAGGCAAAAGGACTTTTCCCTTCCTCCTGAATGCTGATTTTCTTAATATCCAGACCACTGGTAAAAAGCTGCCACTGTTCCCCGGCGGGGAAATGAATAGTGGCCTTGCCTTCCATGCGTCCTTTGTCAGGCTGAAAGCTGATATCCAGATGGTAGTGGTTCTGACTGGCGTAGCTGATGGTGGTATAAAAACAAAATAATAGCGTTAACAAAAATCTCACATCTTTCTCCGTGGGCAAGAATATGGTAGGATCTAAGGGTACACTTAAAAATTATAAGGATTTCAACCATTGTACCATATCATTCCTATTTCCCCATAAAAAGATTCCCCCACTCCATGCGTGCCAAACTTGTTGCCATAAACGGTCGTTACACCCACTCCTCTCTTGCTCTGTTCCATGTGCGTAATGAGCTTGAAGCCCACTGCCCTGACGTGAATACAGAGATAATACAGCTGACGATTCGGGATCCGTATTACGAGGTTTTATTGCGTCTCAGTGAATCTCAACCAGAAGCAATATTTTTCACAAGCGCCGTCTGGAATTCGGATCGGGTGGAAGAGCTGATTTGTGATCTGCATGCATTGCTGCCTGACTGTATGCTGGTGGTGGGCGGGCCCCAGGCAAACGTTGTGGCCGCTAATCTGGCTCAGGGGATATGTACGGTCGTTCGTGGAGCCATTGAAGCTGTGGACGTGCAGTTTTATACAGATTTGCAGAAGAATTGTCTGCAAAACAGTTATGGAAGGTCATTCTTTCATCTGCCGGATAAACATGAAAAGTTCAGGTCTCCTTACCGGGAATCAGATTTTGACACACATCTGCAGAATAGGAATATCTATTACGAAAGCTCCAGAGGCTGTCCGTTTTCCTGTACCTATTGCCTCTCTTCTGCAGAAAATGGAACGGTGCATAAAGATCTGCAACAGGTGCAGACAGAACTCGATCAGATCATGGCCCATGCTCCCCGGGTGTTACGTTTTGTGGATCGAACCTTTAATGACCTGCCAGAGCGTGCCCTTGCCTTATGGAAGTTGCTCCTCTCCTACAAAGCAGAAACACTGTTTCATTTTGAGATCGCCCCGGATCGTATCAGTGAAGAGATGTTTGCCTTCCTGGCCACTGTGGCGCCTGGAAGGTTTCAATTTGAAATAGGCATACAATCCACCCACCCACCAACCCTTGCTGCCATTAATCGTCGAATAGATCCGGATGTTGCACGCATTACCGTGTCTCGTCTTGCAGCAGCAGATAATATTCATCTGCATGCTGATCTTATCCTGGGCCTGCCCCATGAGACCAGGCGCTCGTATCTCCAGTCCTTTGCAGATATCTTTGCCATGGGCTCACATTATATTCAGATGGGGCTGCTGAAAATCCTGCCGGACACAGCTATCAGCATAAATGCTGAAGAGTTTGGCTATACCTATTGCCAGAAGCCACCCTATTCCGTACTGGCCAGTAAATGTCTTGATGCGGATACACTGCAGGAGTTGTATTGGTTTTCTGAATGCGTTGAGAAATTCTGTAATAATCGCTATTTTCCTTCGTTGTGGAGTTATCTGCGCAGACAAGATGAAGATGTGAGTCTGTTCTTCAGCCAGTTGCTTCGTCTTGCCCTGGAAGAACGACTCTTTCAACTTGCCCCCACACAGCAGTTTTTATGTTCCATTCTGGTGGCAGCAATCAGCAACAGAGAAGATGAAGGCTTAATCCGGGAACTCCTTGTCTATGACTGGTTTCGCTGTGGGCAGAAGAATCTTCCTGATTGTCTTGCGGGCAGCAGAAAAGACGGGCGAAGCTTGCGGGACGGTCTGTATCAGGATCTGGCGGAAGAGATAACAGGCCTCTATTGTAAAAAGAACAGAAACCGTTTCTTTAAGCAGACTATTTTCTGTCAATTCTCAGGGCAGGCCTTGAAAACAACGGGCTATGCAAGTGATGGCGGCGGCTGTCTTGCGTTTCTTTTAGAGAGGGAGACAAGCCTGATGCGTTTGCAGAAAACGGTTCTTCTTCCCAGCTGAACAGACTAATATAAAAAGAATTTGTGTTGGAAAGCGGAATGCAGTAGAAAAGGAAATATAAAAAAAACAGATAAATAATTTGAATAGATTGTTATGAGGGAGGAAGGGATGTCAGATTTTCGTATTAAAACTATAAATGCTATTGCCCCTGAAGGACTGGAATTGCTGGGGAGTGGGTTCTCCGTTGACCCTGAAGAAAAACAGCCTCAGGGAATCATTGTTCGCAGTTCACAGGTGGACGTGGATGATTATCCGGAACTGCTCGGTCTTGCCCGCGCTGGAGCCGGGGTCAATAATATTACCGTGGACAAGGCAACAGAAAAGGGGATTTGTATCTTTAATACTCCCGGTGCCAATGCCAACGCCGTTGTCGATCTGGTCTTTCCCATGATAGGAATCTGGCTGCGCAATATTTATAAGGGAATTGCGTTTTGCAAATCTCTTGCAGAGGTTCCTTCTGAGCAGGTGAGTGGTGAAGTTGAGAGTCGCAAGGCTGCATTTCGCGGTGTGGAAATTGCCGGAAAAACCCTCGGTGTCATAGGGTTGGGACAGATCGGTGTACGGCTTGCAAATGGTGGAATTCAGCGCTTTATGCGGGTGTATGGGTTTGATCCCTTTCCAAGTCTTGATAATATTCACAACCTTCTGCCTGAGGTGACGGTAACCCGAGCCATGCGTGAGACATTGGCTGAGGCCGATATTGTCAGCCTGCATTTGCCGGTGAATGAGAAGACAAAAGGCATGGTGAATGCAGATTTTATCTCAAAAATGAAAAAGGGTGCCATCCTTGTCAACTATGCAAGAGGTCCCATCGTTGAGGAACAGGCTGTGCTAGACGCCCTTGATTCTGGTCATCTTGAAGCCTTTATCTCCGATTTTCCCACGCCCGGGGTGATTGGCCATCCCAAGATTTTGACAACGCCTCATCTGGGCGCGTCAACAGCAGAATCGGAAGGGAATTGTTCCCGTATGGCAGTGGGTGAATTGTCTGCTTACCTGCGTTATGGAAATATCACCCACAGTGTGAATTTTCCCAATATCGAATCTATTCCTGCATCTACTGTTCACACGCGTTTGATCATTATTAACAGAGATGTACCGGGCATGATTGGATTTGTGACAAATATTCTGGGTGGTCACAGTATCAATATCGTAAGTTTTAAAAATGAATCCAATGGGACGGTGGGATACAGCATTATAGACCTTGAATCTGGTCTTGATGAGAATGTTGTGGCTGAGCTTGAAGCCAATGATGATGTTGTTCGTACACGGCAAATAGCGTTTATTTAAAAATCAGTAGGCTTACACGCATTACTTAGTGTAAGCTTAATTGAAGTGGTTTTCTAAATATAAAAATGGGAAGAGGAGGCAGGATGAGTATCAGAGTACGTTTTATTGTGATTATCGGGGTTGTCAGCGTAGTTGCCAGTCTGGTTCTGGGGTATGTCAGTTACCAGTTTAGTGTGAAAAATGCCATGGCTGATGCCAAGAGGCAGGGGGCAATCGTTTTTAACATGATCCATTCTTCCAGAATGTATTTTAAAAAATACCAATGGCCTCTTGTTACTGAGCTCGTGGAGGAAGATCGATTTTATCCTGAAATTATGTCCGGTTTTGTGATGACTCGTGGAGTCTGGGAAATTTTCGAAAAAAAATTCCCCGGGTATAAATTCAAACAGGCAACCCTTGATCCGTTGTATCCGTCCAATAAGGCTGATGCCGATGAAAAAAAATTGATTCAGCTTTTTGCCACTGACAAGAAATTGAAGAACAGTGAAGGGACAATGCTTAAGAATGGCAAGGCTTTTTATTATTTTGCCCGACCTGTTGATGTTGGAGAGAAGTGCTTACGTTGTCATGGTACTCCCGAAGAGGCACCAAAAGATCAGGTAGAGATCTATGGTACAACGTCAGGCTATGATTGGCACAAAGGACAGATTGTATCGACATCAATTGTGTACGTACCAATGGATGCAGCCATGGCGGCAGCCAAAAAATCAGCGACAACCCTGTTTGCAATGGGGCTTGCGGGTATTATTGGGCTTATGGCTGTGATCTGGGTCTTCCTGAGTAGTGGTGTTGTTCGTCCCCTGGCGAAGCTGGAGAGGAAAACAACCCAGATAAGTCTCGGAAAAGAACTTGATGAGGATATCGGGGTACAGAGCAACGATGAAATCGGTGACCTTGCCAAAGCCATCGATCGCCTACGTATCAGTACTGCTAAGTTGTTGAAGCGTTGTGCGGGGAAGTAGTGTCCGCTTAGTATTAGTTTGCTGCTGCCATTGAAATAACGTGGTGGCAGAAAAGAAAAAAGGGGTGATGGTTGTTAAGCCATCACCCCTTTTTGTGTTTATGGTATGCAGTGTGAGGAAATCAGGTGTTGATATTTTTTAATTCAGCCATAAAATCTTCTTCGAGATCCACATCAGCGATTTCTTCGCACAAAATTTTAGCAAGTGCCGGGATATTTGCAATGGACGGCTTATGCTGTGTAACCCAGAGCTCTATGGAATCTTTCATGACAGGGGCGGCAATTGGTCCGATGGCCAAGGCCAGAGCATCTTTAACCTGCTCAAGGACAGGTGCCAGTTCTGCACTTATTTCTGCTTCTGCTGGTGCCTGCTCCCTTTGTTGAGGAGCGTTGTCGTTGCTTTCAGCAGATGTCTGTTGTGGCTTTCTGGGGGCAGGTATTGATCCTGTGGACATTGATGTTTCAATATCTTTTGCAAGCATTCCCGTGGTCATTTTGACGAGGGACTGATTGGTCGTGGGCTCGCAGATAATAATAAGGAGTGCATCGTTGGCAAGTAGATTGGCCAGTAGCAGTGACTCGTTGTATTTGATTTCAATATCTTTGAAATTCAGTTGAGCCATGCTGCCCATTTGCAAAGTACGGGCTAGTAAGTTGCCAATGCTTTGAATTGAATTTTCTTTGAAAATCGGTGGCATTTTACTACCGGCGATTTGTTGTTTACCATTGTAAACAAAGCAACCAAGCACTCCTGGAAGCATATTGATTTCCTGCAGCAATGAATCCATTGTAAATCTTCCTGTTTGTGTATGTTAAGGTGTTTTAAAGATTTTGCACAAGTCCTAGGCAGCCAGACTGATTCTGCTGAGTACCGGGCGCAAGCCATCGGCGATGGAGGCTGGCAATACAGCACTTCCCACAGTGAGGCCAACTATAACATCCTGTCCACAGAGTACGATAAGTTTTGAGTCGTCCGCCAGAGTAAAAATAGAATATTGGCTGCCTGAAGCCCCGATAGCTGCACCAATCTGTTCTGCGGCCACAGACACATAAGAGATAAAATTAGCAGTGTTCTCATTGCTTCGTCCTGACTGGTGCAGAGTGTTGCCATTTTTGTCACTGATGGTGGCACCCTCAATGTCAGAGAAAGAACCGAGCATGGTGATAAATTGAGCCAGCATGGGATTAGCTGCCGCCACTGTTGCTTGCCCCGGGATTGATGGCTGCTTACTGTTTCTTGCTGGCTGCGTGTCCTGAAAGTCGAGGTCGAGGTCTTCCATGTTTAATGCGTCCAGGGAGCCCATAGCGTTGTTTGTCAAGGGAGCGGCAGCACTGGCTGCTGCGTCATTCTCATCTTTTCGACGACTTCCTTCAAGGAGGACAAAACCCAAAGATTCTGTGATTATGCTCTCTGTGACAGAACATCTGTTGTCTATGGATATCTCAACGTTTTTCCAGCTTACTATTTGGTATGCGGCTTCACTGCCCCTTGTGTTGCTATGGTTGGCATCCAGAAGAGCTCCATCCCTGAAATACAGTATGCCACTTTTGCTTCCGGCGTTGATGGTCAGTGTGCAGGTTTTTTTGTCGAGTTCAAGAAGTTGCAGGAAAGAGGAGAGAGAAACGCCTGTAATGTATCCTTGTGACGGACCGGCCAATCCCTTGAGAATTTTTTCCACAAGGATTGCAAAGTCGATGGGTTTTTCGATATATTGAAAGGTTCCCATTTCACGCAGGTTATCTTCCATTTGCGGTGTGCCAAAGGCCGTCATTACAATGACTGGAATGTCAGAGTAATTAGAGCTTAAATAGGCAACGAGGGCAAATCCGTCCATGCGGGGCATTTTAAGGTCTGTAAGGACAAGACTGATCTCTTCTCTTTGCAGAGTTTCAGTGGCTTGTATACCGTCTTCTGCCGTGGTAATGGCAAATTTATCTTCGTAGGATTTGAAGCCGTCAATCAGGCTTTGCAAAAAACTTTTATCATCGTCAACAATTAAAACTTTTTTCATGTAACTCTCCGCAATGTATGCTGCAGAAGAATGGTCTGCCGCACATTTTTCTGAAATATGATACCTGAAAAACTACCATGGAAGCATGCGCAATGTCCAGTAAAACTCCCTGCTAAGCGGCAGGGATTATTATTTCCATACACGTTCCTTTACCTTTTTGGGAAGTGGCCGAAATGGAACAGTTCATTTTCGAAAGCATTTTTTTGACAATAACGAGACCCAGGCCTGTCCCTTTCTCTTTTGTGGTAAAAAATGGACGAAACAGGTTTCGTACAGTGTCTTCCTCCATACCTGATCCATTATCTTCAATAATAAAGGTTATTTGCCGGTTCTGGTTTTGGGTAAGTGAGATGGTGATAGTCTTGTCTTTTGTGTTTTCCAGCGCAGCCACGGCATTTGTAATAAGGTTGAGAAGTACCTGGAGGAAGGCTCTGGGATCCAACATGCCTGTAAGTGGTTCATCCGGTGAATTGATAGCGAGCATGATATACTCAGCAGCCAGATCTTTCTCCGTGAGCTGGGTGAATTTGTGAAGCAGGGCCAGCATATCCGTCTTTTTGATATCTGGCCGTTCAAACACAGAAAAGTTTTTCAGAGTTGTCAGGAGATACTCCACCCGTCCGATATCCTGAAGACTGCGACTGACAAATCGTTTAATGGCATGGGTGTCGTACGTGTCCAGATTACTGGAAAGTACAGACAGTGAAACCTTTATGGAATTAATGGGATTCCCGAGTTCGTGTCTGATACTTGAGAATACAAAGCCTATATTATCCATAAGGTTGGCTGCTTCAGCGATTGATTCCAGCCGTTTTTCTTCTGTGACATCTCGTTTGATAAGAACCTGATTGGCAACATTGCCATCCTGGTCATAGACTGGAGAAATCTGCATTTTTTCTTTATAGAGTGTTCCGTCCTTGCGACAACTGGTGAATTGCCCGTTCCAGCCATCTCCTCTTTTGAGGTCGTTTTTCATTTGTTTCCATAGGGCCGTACGGAGGGAGGGGGGGTATAGTTCTTTTACTGATTCTCCTGTAATTTCCTCAGGAGAAAATCCTGTAACTTCTTCACAGGCACTGTTTGCATAGAGGATTTTTCCACCGGTGCTTGTGATGATGATGCAGTCCGATGACTGCTCTACCACTGTACCCAGTCGATCTCTTTCCGAGCGATCCCGCTGGTTGGAGATGGCCATCACCAGAATGTTCGTGATAAAGCGTAAGCTGCCGATCTGGCGCTGGCTGAACATGCTTGCCTCGCCATGTCTGCTGGCGCCAAGGATAGCCACTAGCTTTTTGTTGACGATGAGTGGGATAAGCAGGATTGCCTGGATACTTTCCTGTTCCAGAATAGCCTGTTCTTCGATGGAAAAATGTTTAGAGAGGTCATGGATTTGCAACCCATTCTCCAGCAGGTTCATCCACTCCGGGACGGAAAGGATCCAGTTGTGCAGATAGTTATCTGTGTTTTCTTTTGTTATCGGGATGAGGGGGCCGCCAACATGAGGACTGTTGTCGAGAAGAAAGAGCTCATCCGCATCCAGAGCATCACAGATATCTGCCTGTAGCCTGTTGAAGCATGTGCGCCAGTCAGAATGGAGGGCTTTGGGGTCAGTCAGGCGGACGATGCTTTTCCAGATCAGATCGTCAGGAGATATGTGCTGAACCGGTCTTGTTTGTTTACTGCCCTTGTACTGGGTTGCAATCTTAACGATCAGGGCAGCGATAATCACCAGAAGTATGATGTTTATGGTAAGGAGAAACATATTTTAACACCAGTGCAGTGGTTGGAAAGGGCATTTAGCTGAAAGTATGATATCCTACCACAGTTAGTGGCTCCTATAAAATCAAAATTTTCACAGTGAAGTATAAAAATTTGAACTGAATGTGGGTGGTTGGGTAACGTGCCTGGTAAACGATATTTTTATGTGCCCGAAAATAGGCATTAAAC
Organism: Desulfocapsa sp.; assembly: GCA_029935315.1. Lineage (GTDB taxonomy): Bacteria > Desulfobacterota > Desulfobulbia > Desulfobulbales > Desulfocapsaceae > Desulfocapsa. The sequence goes on from JAOZKN010000024.1 coordinate 24,325, forward strand.
TGATTGTCGATGGTTTGGCACATATAATGCAAGTAAAATCATGCTTTATCTCTTCTCTCCTTTCTCCTGAAAAAGCCGGGTTTGCATTTGCGAATCTGGCTTTTTCTTGTTTATGTGTAACGCATGGAAAGTATTTCTCAAATACCTGTCTGTCTTGACAGGTGCCGCTCATATGAACTGCATGTGCTGCAGCCTTTGTTGCAGAAGCATTTCGATATTTTGGGTGTCCCGGTTGATTTTTCAAACAAAACAGTACTTCTGAAGCCAAATCTTATCAGTGCTTCAACACCTGCGTTATCCTGTTCCAGCCCCGAGTTTGTCGCGGCCGTTGCTGCTTGTTTTCTTGCTCGCGGAGCAAAGGTTTTGCTTGGAGACTCTCCTGCATTTGGGAGTACATCGAAGGTTCTGAAAAAGCAGGGTTTTTCCAGGGCTCTTTCAGGGCTTGACGTAGTCTGTACAGAATTTAGAAAAAGTGTGGTGAAAAAACTCGATTGCGGGCTGTCTGTTACCGTTGCTGTTGAGGCCCTTGATTGTGATTGTTTTGTCAACTTGCCAAGGATTAAGGCCCATGACCAGATGGGAGTGACCATGGCCGTTAAAAACGTATTTGGCATTGTTGTTGGTGCTCGTAAGGCATGGTTGCATATGCGGCACGGAGAAACGCATCATGCTTTTGCCAAAATGATTCTTGATCTCCATAAATTGTTACCACCGGCAATGGTTGTAGCCGATGGTATTGAGGTTATGAACAGAAGAGGACCGGTGAAAGGGAGCCCCCTGTTGCTGGGGTGTCTGGCAGTTGCCGAGAACTTTGTGGCACTGGATAGGGCGATGCTCGCGGTGCTGGAGCTGGAAATGGAAAGGTCCCCTTTGGCTGTCGCGGCTGAAAAACAGGCTTTACCGGGAGCTGTTCTCCGGGGTATCAGTTTTCCGCTCCTCTCGCCAGAGTCATTTGCCGGCGCTGGATTTCGAGCGCCCCAAACCCTCAGTCCTGTGCGCTTTCAGATTCTGCAATATGTGCGAAGTTCTCTCAGGAGAGCCCTCTCAGGGTAGCTGCATTATCGTGTCGGTTTTACAAGGGATAGTCCAGGAATTAATGTTTGTGTCGATTTGATTCCTTTTATACACCGTAGTGATGAGTGGGTGAACTGGGAAATAACTTCAGCATCAGAAGCCAGCAGGTCGCGGCTTAAAACAGCTTTGACGACCAGATCAATGGATCCGTGGACTGAATGCAGTTCGATGACTTCGGGCAGGGCAAAGAGTTTGTCAAGGATACGCCGCTCCTGAGTACCATCCACATTGATAAGGATGAAGATGGTGATGTCACGTTTCATTTCCGGATATTCTTCTATTTTTTTATGTGCCATTTTTTCGCGAAAGCTCTCCATGTCACGAGGGATCAGTTCATCTATGCCTATGCCATAGGCTCTTTTCGATTCTTTCTGCCATTGATGGGATGAGATGTAGAGATAGAGGTCATCCACTGTTCTGTCGGGAAAGGAGCGTGGCAGGCCGCTGTTTTGGATCAATGTCTTCAGGGGTAAGTATATGCTGCGATACCAGTCGATTCCCGCTTCCTGGAGGGTGACTTTTCCAGGCGCTTGTCTTTCTGCGAGGAACTGCTGGTGGGAGGCAACCTGTCTGAACAGGTATGCACTTTGACCTGGTTCTGTAAAATCCACAATGTTGTTAATGCCCATCTGATCACGAAAATCGATTTTTTCCAGGTAGAGCCTGTTTTCTGCTGTTTCCTCCGAGGGAAGCAGCTCGAGAATGTTTGCCCTGATGGTTGATTGCTTGAGGTTTCTGGCTACGGTAACCCGGTGATGTCCGTCAACAATGTAGTAGTTGCCTTTTATTTGATAGAGGGATATTGGAGGAATGGATTTTCCGTTCTGCATTGCAGTCGTGAGGGATTGCAGGCGCTCTTTTGTGCCTGAACCATTGAGACGAAAGTGTTTGTCGAAATCAGTGTAGCGCCCCACGGAGCCGGAGATTTTATCAAGGGAAATGGTGGCCACCCCGCGTTTGACGGTTTCATAGGCTTTTTCCGCTTCACGCACCTGATCAAAGTTCTGTCGGGGGGAGAGGCTTTTGCCTCGTCGGCATGCAGTACTTTCGGGAGGGTGGCCTTTACTGTCCTGCTGCTTCTTTTTCCACCAGTTCCGTTTCAAAGAAAAAAGAGCCATAACTGTTGATTACCTCGGTTTCACAGAACCTGCTTATGCGTTGTGTGCGGTCGTTGAATAACTGGTGGATATGGCCATGGATAAACCAGGTCGGTTTCTTTTTTTTAATGAGCCTTCGAAAGCTTTTAAATCCTTTGTGGCATGGATCCTCGCAGTCGTTGATGAATCGTGGCGGTGCATGGCTGATAATGATATCGACTTTGCTCTCTTGTAACAGCTGAAACCACTTTCTGCGAATTAATTTTTTCATTTCCTTTTCATGGTATTGATGCACACCTCCGTTGTACCAGCGGGACCCGGAAAATCCCATGATGCGCAAGCCCTGCTCCAAAACGATTCTGGTGTGGATATTTGTGCATCCCACAGGTGGTGAATCTTTGTATCTGATGTCGTGGTTGCCTTCGATGTAGAGGAGAGGCACTTCGTAAAAGCTTCTGAGGCTGGTGAGGTATTCGGGCGGTAAATCACCACAGGAAAGGATCAGGTCAGGGGGTGCCGGGAGAGCATCTCTTTGTTCAATAAGACGATTGTCCACGTAATCTGAAACACTAAGAATTCGCATTGTTTTATTCGTATCAAATGCTGTTCAGTAGAATGACTGCTTGCGGGCAAGTGGTGAATAAGAAGCTTCGCAAGGTGATGAAAGGCAAGCAGGAATAAGTACCTGACCAAAACTTTTCCTCAAAAACCATGAGAAAAATTTATATGCTGTTAATTGTCTTCGTGCTTTTCGTACTGGAGGAGCCTCTCTTTCAGTCTGGCATATTCCTGCTCAAGCTTCTTGTGCTTTCTGCGATAATATTCAGCCTGTTGTTGCGCTTCCTTAAAACGGAGAATCAGTTGGCTGGTAAGTGGTTTTAATATCGGCAGGTCGTTATTTAATAGCGCCAGGCGTAAGGTGCGATCCCGCACCATGATAACCCGAGTGGGTTCCAGGGCCACTGCGCTGGCACAGCGGGGCTCGTCCATGAGTACTGCCATTTCACCAATAATGTCTCCGCTTGAAACTCTGGCTATGCACTCTGTTCTGCCACTGGTCGTCTTCCTGACTTCGACGCTGCCATTGATGATCATAAAAATATAATCGCCATCATCTCCCTGGGTAAAGAGCGTTTCCCCTTCTTTGAAGTCTTTAGTGATAAATTTGGCGTTCGTTGTAGTCATTGGCATAAGCTGGCTGTTTGAACGATACAAGGGACGAAACGAAGATCATCTGATTCTGTGTGTAGAATGTTTGATCAACTTAAAATAGTCTTAGACAAGAATACCTAAATGCGTATAGGATTGAAAGGGTTTTTTTGTCCCCTGGAGGAACATCTGGCTGCACCGTGACTTTTTAGGTAGTTACCAGTGTTTGAGAGTAATTTAAAAAAACATTACTTGGATTTTATGACCCGGATTTTAGACAATCGGCAAGAGCTTATTCTGGCTTCAGGATCTCCCCGAAGGCGTGATTTTTTTCAGGATCTTGGGCTGCTATTCCGTGTGGTAGTCGCAGAAATTGAAGAAAAGCAGGCGGCTGGCGAGACGCCCGTTGCCTACACTCGGCGTCTGGCATTGGAAAAGGCAAGGCATGTCGCTGAAAATTGGCCGGATCAGTGGATTGTTGCTGCCGATACTGTGGTCTGTTTTGCTGAACAGATATTGGAAAAACCGGTGGATAACCCGGATGCTTTACGAATGTTAATGCGTTTAAGGGGACAGGAGCATATCGTCCACTCCTCTGTCTGTTTACTGCATGGGAAGAGGTCTGTTGCTGAGCTTTGTTCTGTGGCGACCAGTGTACGGTTCTGGAATTTTTCAGAAGAAACAGCAAAGAGCTATGTGGAGACTGGAGAGCCGCTGGACAAGGCGGGGAGCTACGGAATTCAAGGGAGAGGGGCTTTTCTGGTGCAGGAAATCCATGGCTCCTATTCAAATGTTGTTGGCCTGCCCCTGGTCGAATGTGTTGAGATGTTTATGCGGCATGGGATTGTTAAAGGGTGACCCCTTCTCTGGCCTGACAGGCAGTGGACTGCAGGCAGCACACCTTCTTTGTCTTAACTGAGTAGAATAACAGGCGTCTTTCTTGACTTTTGTGTGTTTTGGTTGTAGTTCTTTTAATGAAGATATTTTGTTTTTATGCTGTGCAGTAATTGATATTATTGCAACACCCCGTCCAATTTGAAACTGGTTTGTTTTATGGCTAATGGTGATAGGCAACAGGAAAGCCTGGAGATATTAAAGCTGATCAACGCGGCTTCTACAAGCCTCCGTCTGTATCCGGTGGATTCTTCTCAGGTGAGGAATAGCACCGAAGATGCCTATCAAAGTGTCAAATCATTTTTACGAAAGTATGGGCGACTTCATTTTTCTTATCAGGATCGTATTGGTAAACTGGCGGGAGTCTCTGTAGACAAAACAATCCAGGAACGTTTGAAGTTGCTCACCATTCATGATCAGCTTCAAAAAATAGGGCTCACCGAGTTTATACTGTCCAGAGGATTTGACAGGAAAACTTTTAGGAAAATAGTCTCTGTTTTCAGTGTTACTCCGGAGCAGGTAAAAAAAGCTGGTGGTAGCAGGCGGTTTATTGCGCAGCTTGGTCTGAATGATGTTTTTCCAGAAAAAGAGATTGCTCCTGGACAAACCAAAGAAAAATTGGACAAGAAACAAAAGACTGGTCAGATACTGAAAGCGCTGGCAGGAACTGTTGTTCGTCCCGAAGACCTTCACTATCTTTTTGGAAAAAAAGAGGGAAAGGCTCTCCGTTTGACAATAACTGCAAAGTTTAAGACAGCTGAAAGTGCAGCTCGCCTTATCGCCACAGCCACCTATTCATTCCTGCAAATTCTGCAGAAAAACAACACTATTACTGTGGCCCCGGTTTTTGGCAAAATGCTTGAAAGGCTTGTGTCTCTTATTGAGGAAGCCGGGTCAGTAGAGCAGGAAGAGTGCGCACGCAAAGCTGCGGTTCTGCTTGCTCCTTCGTTGGACGACTCATTGGCTGTGATATTGCTGTGTCAACAGTTCCCGTACCCGTTTGGACCTCTTTTCTATGAGTCTGTTATTGAAAATATGGGGAGTGATAGTTTAAACAGAGTGTGTACGCAGATGAAGATTCAGCACGAGAAGATGGAATCTTCCCCATCCACAGCAACTCTTCAGCAAAAAGTTATTGCCAATGGCTATGGGTTCTTTATGAGTACTCCACGCGCCAGGCAGATTTTATCAGCCATTATGGCCCGGGAATTTCTGGTGAAAACAGAAGAAATCGGAACGGTAG
>JAOZKN010000180.1 GCA_029935315.1 Desulfocapsa sp.
GTATATAAACTGATCAGGGACAGCGCCAGTCGTGACTGGGTTCGAACAAGATCCCGCTGCACCTCATTGAAACGAGCCAGAGATTCCTGCCCCGCTTTATAGCCTTCTTCCACCAGATCCCTTGTCTGGGTAACAAGCTCTGCAGAGGCACGTTGCAGGATAAGCTGAGCCCTTGCCTGCTCCAGTTTTGCCATGGCCTGTCGCACATCTGTCTTCACCCTGTTTTTCTGCTGTTCCAGGGACCTTGCAGCTTCACGCCTGGCAGCCCTTGCTTCTGCAATCCTGGCGGCATCACCCTTTCCCCGAAAGAGGTTGTAGCTGAGATTGACAGCGACTGAGGAGCCAAAATCATCACTTTCAAAACCCATATCATCCGTACGCACACCATCAACACCCCCATTGAGCGCAAGTACCGGATAATAGGCTGCCTGTTTCGCCCCAACTGTGGAATCGGCTCTCTGAACACTGATTTCCCGACGCAGAAGATCCGGACGATTTTCACTGGCACGAGCCAGTAATGTTTCCGCCTGCATCTCAAAAAACTGCGATTCTTCTACCATCTCCACCTTGGCAAGCATCAATCCCTCTGGCATCTGGCCGGATTCTCTCCCCAGCAGTAACGCCAGACCATAAAGAGCCAGCTCATAATTCCTTTCAGCCAGCAGCAGATCGGTGGATGCATTATTCATCTGCACCTTAAAGTTGAGCACGGCAGAAAGGGAGCCTGCACCGGCATCCATACTCACCCGGGCCTCATCCGCCTGTTTGGAGTTAAAAGAAAAATCAGCCTCGGCAATGGCCTTGTTATACAGGGCAAGCTGAGCCCCGTAGTAACTTTCCGCAACACTTTGCAGCAAAAGTCGCTGGGCATCACGACGTGCCTGTTCACTTTCCTGCTGACCATATTCCGCAATCAGATTGGAAAACTTTCTGGAGAAACCATCGAACAAAAGCCAGGACGCCGCAAGGGAAAGTCTATAGCTCTCACTGTTTCGATCAATGTCCTTTCCGCCAGGCAGCATGGATTGCAAATCAGCCGCATTCCCGGACATTCGGTTATGCCCGGCAGATCCACCAGCATCAACACTTGGCCAGTACAGGGCACGAGCCTGTTCAATCCGCTGCCTTGCCTGCTCCACACGTTCTGCAGCCGCTGCCAGGGATGGATTATCTGCAAGGGCAATTTGCTGTGCTGTCTGCAGGTCAAGCTTCTGCACTTCATCCAGAGTTTTTGCCTGCCCATGAGCACTGATTGCCAGCAAGGCAATCACACTGATACAAATCAATCGCTGTTTCATATTTCCCCTTCCTGCTTTTTCAAAGACCGTGGCTCTACTGCTTCCCGGGTCGGCCATTTACCACTGACCCCCTTTACAACTAATCGTCTGAAGTCATTTACAATTACCAGTAAACTCGGAATGAGGACAAGGGTGAGTACCGTGGCAAAAGCCACACCTCCTGCCACAGACAAGGCCATGGGAACAAGAAATTTGGCCTGCATATCCGTTTCCATAATAAGCGGAGAAAGCCCACCAACGGTACTGATGGACGTCAGGAAAATAGCCCGAAATCGTCTGGCACCACCCTGAATAACGGCATCAAAGAGCCCCATACCACTTGTCAGATTCTCATTCACCCGTTCAATGAGGACGATGGCATCGTTGATCACCACTCCCGAGAGGGCAACCATTCCAAAAATCGACATCATGGACAGATTGTAACCAAGGAACAGATGTCCGATAATCGCACCGATAATCCCAAATGGAATGGTAAAAAGGATAATAAAAGGCTGTATATAGGATCTGAATATGGTGGCAATAATGACAAAGATACCTACCATGGCAATGGGAAATCCTACAATCAGGGAAGAAAAGGATTCCCTGGTATTTTTCTTGGATCCCTGCATGGAAAGATACACATCCGGATATGCCTGCTTCAGTTCACGAAAGGTTGTTTTGGCAAGTTGGGCAAAAATCTCACCGGAGTTGGCTATCTTATTGTTCACCTCTGCAGTCACCTTGATACGACGCAGGCCATCGGTTCTGGTAATGGTAGAGAATCCAGGTGTAAAGCTGATATTGGCAACAGAAAGCAGTGGCACCTCACGCCCGTCAGCGGTGCGGATATGCACCTTCTCAAAATCGGATATCTGACTCCGCTCATCGGCAGTATATCGGACTTTTACCCGGATATCATCCTCACCCCGCTGCACCCGGAATGCCTCTCTTCCGTAGAAACCGGCATTGATCTGAGAAGCCAGATCCTGTACGCTCAGGCCAAGGGTTGTGGCCTCCGGTTTCAGAGTCAGCTGCAATTCATTTTTGCCCTGTGCATAGTCTGAGCGAATCTGATACACCCCCTGATATTCAGCAAGGGCGTCCTGCAGTTTGTTTGCCACATCCTGCAAATCTTTCATATCACGACCCTGCAGCCAAACCTCAAGCTCAGCACCGGATGGCCCCGCCTGCATCCCTTCAAAGGTAAGACTTTTCACCCCCGGAATACCCCCCACCGCCTTCTCCCAGGAAATCAATAAATCATTGGAATGAATACCACGTTTCTCCGAGGGTAAAAGAATAATCTGGATAGAGCCCATATGTGGACCCGTGGCTCCCATTGTTCCGGATAATGCCTGGCCCACCAGCTTTAAACGCTGGCGAACAAGGGGATCGCCACTCAGTGTTGCAGTTTCCTGTGCAACCTGATCAAAGGCCGTTTCAATGCGGTTCAGGGCATCACTGGTAATATCTGGCGGCGTTCCTTCAGGAAATTCCACCGTGGATGTAATAACAAAGCCATCCAGTTTAGGGAAAACCTGAAACTTTACCAGTCCCCCCTTTACCAAACCGACACTGAGCATCAGCACAGTGATGGCGACAGCCAATGAGACATACCGCCAGTTCAGGACCTTTCCGATAAAAGGGACGTATCGTTTTTCGATAAATGTTTCAAGCCCCTGGCTGACTGCCCCGCGGACACGCTCAATCAGCGCAAAAATGCCCCAGAGTTTTTTGGGTTTATTCAAATCCGGAAGATGGCTCAAATGGGCGGGCAGCAGTAAAAGAGATTCCACAAGGGAGATCAGCAGACAGGAGATAACCACCATGGGCAGGATGGCCACAAACTTGCCCATGGTTCCCCCCACATAGGACAGGGGGATAAAGGCAACAATGGTGGTGGTGACAGCTGCAAGAACCGGCATGGCAACTTCTGAGACGCCGTTCACCGCAGCCTGTAATGGTGGTTCCCCGCGTTTTCTATGTACATAGATTGCTTCTCCCACCACAATGGCATCATCCACCACAATGCCAAGCACCATGATCAGGCCAAA
>JAOZKN010000181.1 GCA_029935315.1 Desulfocapsa sp.
TCAGGTTTTACCTTTGACAACGCATCTAGTGCCATTTATATTTACGAGGGTGGATTTGCCATCAGCTACAACACCTTCACCTCCAATGTTGAAAACGGCGTGTATTATGAAGAGTCAACATCTGACCTTACCACCGATTACACTGTCGGCAACGTATCCATTACCAATAACATTTTTAATGCTTCAGGGTACGGAGCATACCTTTACGCATACCTGGATTACGATGAGATAACTTCCGGTCTGACAGCAACCCTGGGAACTGTTAACGTCAGCAATAATGAATTTACCGGATGCGAATATGGTATCTACATGGAGGATTACTATATTTCCGAAATGTACAACGGCACTGCAACGGTCGGCGACCAGACCTATGACACCAACACGTTTACAAACTGTTCATACGGACTCTATTTTGATGACTACTATATTTCTTATATGGATGCAAACAGTACGGCATCCCTTGGCAATGTTCTCATAAACAACAATATCTGCGACAATTGCAGCACCTACGGGATATATATATATGGAATGTGGCTTACTGAGTTCTACGACTCGACAGGCACCATGGGCAACCTGACCGTTACAAACAACGAAGTGAAGAACGGCGGCACCCAAAGTGGAATATACATGGAATATTACGGTCTTACATACCTGTACGATGGCAGTACGGCAACGGCTGGAAATGTGACCGTTTCAGGAAACACTATTTCAGGCATCAGCGAGTACGGGATCTATATGTACTATATTTACATCGAATATATCTACAACTCAGCCGCAACCATGGGCAACGTGTTGCTTGACCTCAACACAGTTACCGGCGGCTCGAACGGCATCTATACGTATGGGAATTGGACTGAATACCTGTACGACGGTCAGGCGACCATGGGCGACTGGACTGTCAGCAACAACATACTCACCAATCAGACAAGTTATGGCTATTACCACGAGTACTGGGGACATTATTATTTATACGGTTCCTCCACAGGAATTCTTGGCAACCTGAATATTATCGATAACGAGATCACAACCGATGGCAGCAGCGGATATGGCCTGTATTTAGACGATTATTATGCTTTATATGAAATTTATGAAACATCAGTTGCCACTATAGGCAACTTGAATATAACCAATAATATTGTTACCTCCTACAATAATGCACTTTATTTTGAATATTTTTACGCTGGTGCTTATCTCGGTGAATACAGCAATGAATCTCCACAAGCGACTACCGGCGATACCAACATTACCGACAATGAATTGACCAGTACCGATAGCGAAGCGGCCTATTTATACTATTACGAGGTTGGTTACTCCATGTACGGTAAGTCCAAGTTGTATCTGGGGTCTACAAATATTTCCGGCAATACTATCAAGGGTTATAGTGAAGGTCTCTATCTCTATTTTGATTACAACGCCTATTATATGTACGACAGTTCAATATTGGACTGGAAGCCCATTACTATTCACAACAATACTATCAACTCCGAAACATCAGATGCAGTGTATGTTGATTGGTATTATTCTGAGAATGGTTCCTATAATTATGACAATTCAAGAGCTACCCTGCCTGACCTGATCTTCACCAGCAATACGGTCGACACCAAGAGTGGTGATGGTTTTTATTACTATAATTCTGAAAACCCTTACTATAACGAGGACCATGCCTATGTTGATTTTGGCAGTATTTTTATAGACGGTAATACCTTTAATCCGAATAAGGATGCTGGGATGGATGACGGCATATACTTATACGTCTATGAAGCAGCAAATGAGACCTATGATTATTCAACCACAGTCTTTGGTGACGTGACTATCTCCAATAATAAAATGTATAACCTGGACGGTGATGGAATCTACCTGGATTATGCCGGTTTTCCATGTGATGCCTATAACTACACCACCTTTATTGGAGGAAGTTTCTTTATCACCGATAACACCATAGAAGGTGCCGATTCGGGTATAGACCTTGACTTCGATTACCTTGAGTCGGAGGATTTCAGTACGGTGACCGTGGGGACCTTTAACGTCACCAACAATACCCTGACTGATATTACTGGCACTGGTATTGATGTTGATATGGAGACTACTAACAATGGCTATCAGGATTCCAGTCTGACCGTTGGAGCAACCACGATTAAAGATAACACCATAACCGCCGATGCTGGTGGTGCTGATTACGGCATTTATTTTTATGGTGGAGTTGATAGTGACCCGGGAGTCACCTTTGGAATGCCGCTTATGATCCATAATACGGTGAGTGGTTTTGGTGATGGTATTTATCTGAGCGAAACCGGTGATGGACTGGACGAGGCATCCATTTCCTGTAACTGGCTGCAGGACAACACTGATAACGGGCTCCGTTTTGACACAGAAGGCAAAAACTTTACAGTCCTGAACAACTCAATCACCGGTAACACTACTAACGGCCTTTCAGTTGATGACGGCAATGCAGCGGTTGTTATGGCCGAAAACAACTGGTGGGGTGACAAACTTGGGCCGGTAGCCTGTGGTGCCGCCTGTAACGGAGTTAATCCCGGTGATCTGGGAACGGTTGATTTTGATCCATGGCTGTCAAGTGAACCCACATCACTATGCGCAGGAGGCGCGTTCCCATGGCCCATGTTTCTGCCAGCCTGTACCGGTGCAGGTAACCGCTAACGTTTTTTCATGACAATCACTCGGAACAGAGTGGTTGTAGCAGTATCAACAACCGCCATCGGTTTTACCGGTGGCGGTTGTTTGTTGTATTCTGAAATTTGCAGGAGATCAGAGAGATGAGATCAGGGGACACCTTACTTAATTCTGCTGTAAAAATAAAGAAGACCAATAGACATCATACTTAATTCTCGATCAGGTCATGGGGGCAAGCTTGCCAAATGGGCATTCCACAATGCCTGACAGAACTGAGTTTTAGGCATAAGCGTGCCCCCCTGGCCTCTGCCTGAGCTAACAAAAAAACAAGCCTGTCGACTATCCGATTTACACGGACAACATCGGGAGTTTGTCCAACGGACAAACATGGATATCGTGTCTGATTTCATAAACATCATCAACTGGTGCCACAACCCATGCTGAATCCGGTTGCATATCATCAACCAGTTGATAAAATCCTCTGGATGGTTTTGGCGCTTTTGAAAGCTTGAATTCAAAAAAATGGGACCTTCCGCCACACTCCAGAACTAAATCTATTTCCGCTCCGTTCGATGTACGGAGGAATGATGGACGCCAACGTTCATTTTTGGGAAGGATATTGTCTATCACAAAACCTTCCCATGATGCGGATATAGAAACC
>JAOZKN010000101.1:0-1613 GCA_029935315.1 Desulfocapsa sp.
CTGAGCTACCCGCCCATACGGGGTTTTACGGTTTGGAGATTTTTCTTCCCACACCATCCCCGGCAACCACAAAAGTTTTGAGGAAAGAATAGTAATCGAGGAGAATCGAGACAATAGCCTATACCATTGATCCAATCAACACAATTCATGCCATTACTTACGTTGAACAGGTGGCTCGAAGTCGCTCTCCATTCTCTATCTGCTGCAGGTATTAACCCGTTTAGCATACCAGCAGCCTTGGACTTCTTGCCTTTCTGTATCGTTTTATATACAGTAAAGAAAAGACATGAAAACGGTAAAACATCACCTCCAAGCCCAAAATAATGACAAAGGACACCCAGGACAAATGAACCTGAGAACTCTCATTGCATTAGGATTTATGGCAGCAATATGTATTCCTTCCACGGTGCATGCAGATTCAGTTGACGCTCGTTGTGATATTTACCCTGCAGGAGAAGACCATAGTTCAGTGGTGATTCCCTGCACCTTCTCTCAGTACCAGGGGAATATCTACATTGATCGCTCAGACGGGATCAAGCATGTACTGAAAGCTACAGGTGTGCGCCCAGGCAACTTTATTGACGAAAAAGGACATGCTGCTTACAGACAATCCGGTCTCGGGGATCGTGGAGTGATTTTTCGTTTTCGAAATGAATCGATTTTTCTCTATTGGGATGCCTCTTCGCTGTCAGTACTCAAAACAAAAACAGCAGAAAAACCATAGCTCTGGCCAGGGTCTTAATCTCAACTTTTCGGTGCCATTGTATCCAGATACGCTTCCCACTCCAGGGGAAGCATGCTTTTCTTTCTGGTGTTACAGGTTTTACAGCAGGGAACAATATTTTCTTTTGTAGAACGTCCCCCACGGGCAAGGGGAAGTAAATGGTCCATGGTCAGATCTTTGAACTTGACCTTCTTTTCACAAAAGTGACATTTCCCGGATGCTGTTTTCTGCTGCCACCAGCGGGTTTTTCGTAAATCTCTCGCTTTGCCGCGTTCTCTTCTGATTTGCGCATCATCCGGCGCATCAAAATCAAAGAATTCCCTACTCATGCGACTAACTCACCGAGCAGTATTTTCCGGGACGCACCAATAAGGTACAGGGAGCCTGCTATAAGGATTAAATCATCCCGGCCAGCCAGTTTTTCTGCCTCTGTAATGGCGTCCTCTACTGTCGTCTTGACCCTGCACTTCTCCTTACAGTCGTCCGGCACATTTTGCAGCAACAGTTCAGGCTCTGCGGATCGCTCCCCGTCGGGTTTTGTCAGAATAATGGTGTGGGCACGAGTGGCCACCAGGGCAAGGGTGGTCTGCAGATCTTTGTCAGCCATAGCACCCCAGATAACGATCAACTTATCAAATTCACACTCTGTGGCCAGGGTCTGCACTAAACTGTCAACTCCTGCGGGATTATGGGCGCCATCCAGAAGGTAAGAGACCTTCTTTCCCTTTCGTGTAAGGCTGAAAGATTCCAGGCGACCGGGCCAGTGTACCTCAGAAAGGCCCTGGCGAACCTGAGCCTCTGTAATCTGAAATCCTTTTTCTCCCAGCAGGGCAAGGACAGCCAGGGCAAGGGATGCATTTTCAATTTGATAATCACCTTTCATGGAACA
>JAOZKN010000101.1:1713-5870 GCA_029935315.1 Desulfocapsa sp.
TATTGTGTTCCCCAGATAGGCTTCATGATCCATGGAGACATTTGTCACAACAGAAACAAGGGGGGTGACAATATTGGTGGCATCCAGGCGGCCACCAAGTCCAGTTTCCAGAATAACAAGATCAAGGTTTTCTTCGGCAAACCAGAGAAAAGCGATGGCAGTGGTAAATTCAAAGTAGGTTATTTTCTCTTCACCAAGGACATCGCGAATTGTGGTGGCAATCCTGGCAAAGCTTTCTTCACTGATAAATGTCTCACCAATGCGAAACCGTTCACGCACAGAACTGAGATGGGGGGAAGTATAGAGGCCAACCCGATATCCAGCCCCGGAAAGAAGCGTCAACAGGGTAACACTCACCGAACCTTTACCGTTGGTTCCGGCTACATGAACAATTTTCAGTTTCGCTTCGGGGTTGTGCACACGCGCCATAAAGGAGCGCATGGCATCAAGACCAAGCTTGATTTTATGAAACTGCAGACTGTCGAGATAATCCCAGGCTTGTTGGTAGTTCATGTGAGCTTATATAAGAGTAAGTTTTGCGTAATCGAGGTGTAAGGTTTTGATACCATGGCGATGAAAGGCGACGTCCACCGATCGTCCCTGCAGATCTTTGCTCACCACTCCTTCACCAAAAAATGGATGCCGAACCCGTACCCCAATCCGTAAATCATCGGAGGATAATTTCTTTTTCTTCGTTTTCTTTGGCAAATCCGCAGGACTCGAATAGGTCATGCTCTGCGTAAAGGGATCAGGCCTCTGTCTGCCCTGACCATCATGTCTTTCATACAGTCCGGCGCGCAACTCTGCTATAAACGGTGACATCCCCGTCATTTTAAACTGTCTGTCCGGAGTCATCAACTGCCGTGGATAGCTCAGATAGAGAAATTTTCTGGCACGGGTCGCTGCCACATAGAGCAGGCGCCGCTCTTCTTCCCACTGCTCACCAAACTGGGCTTTACTGTGGGGAAAACGCCCATCCGCCAGACCAATAACAAAAACCGCATCCCACTCCAGCCCCTTGGAAGAGTGGATGGTGGATAAAATCATCTTGTCTTTATCTTCCACTTTGTTGCCACTGGAGGTATCAGGGGGATCAAGGGTAGTATCATCCACAAATCCCTGCAGATCTGCATATTCAACAATAATCGATTTGAGCTGATCCAGATCTTTCTGTCTTTTGGGATAATCATCGCGATAAATGATTTCAAACAGTGGCTGATAGTAAACGAGGACCTGTTCATACAGGGTACCGGGAACTGTTTCCCGGCGCATATCCTGCAAAAGCAGTACAAGCTTTTCCATTCCGGCTTTCCAGGGTTTGCCACAGGGATAAACAGACAAGGCCTGGAAGGGGTCATCCCCCCGGGTAATGTTATCCACTATTTTTATGGCGGTCTTGGGCCCTACTTTGTCAAGATGGAGGAGGATACGATTCCAGGAAAGGCTGTCATAGGGGTTGACCTGCAGACGCAGAAAGGCGATGACATCTTTCATATGAGCCGTCTCTGTCAGCTTCATACCGCCACGTTTCTCAAAATCAACGCTACTGCTGTTCAGTTCAAGCTCCAGTTTATAGGAGTGGAATCCGGAGCGGAAGAGTACTGCGATATTATTGAGCTCCGTCCCATTCTTACGCAAATCTGCTATCTTGCCGGCAACGAAGGCAGCTTCTGCCCCTTCATTTCTACCGGCAAAAAGACGGGGTTTCACATCTCCTTCTATTTTCGTAAAAAGGGTTTTTGTGTATTTTTCAGTGGCATTACGGATAATATCATTGGTCAGGGACAGAATCGGCTGGCTGGATCTATAGTTTTCCTCAAGCTTTATTATCCGGGTTTCAGGAAACACCTTGGGGAAACGCATAATATTGTAAAAATCTGCACCTCTAAAGGAATAGATGGACTGGGAATCATCGCCAACCACCATCACATTCTCATGTCCGTGCGCCAGCAGCCGTACAATCTCGGCCTGAACAAGGTTGGTATCCTGATATTCATCCACCATAATATGTGAATATCTGGCCGCCATTTCAGCCTGTGCCTCGGGTACCTCCGCAAGCAACCGTTTCCAGTTGACCAGCAGATCATCATAATCCATAAGGCCATTATTAAATTTGAACTCTTTATAATGTTTTTCAAGATTTACAATGGCCTCAACGTGCTCACTGAGATGGGCATACTGGTCGTAAATCAGATCTTCAAGGTCCATGGATTTATTCACAGAGCCGGATAATATATTGACGAGTATTCGTTTGGTGGGAAATTGCAAATCACGACCGGTAAGACCAAGGGATCCTTTCAGCAGGTTGACGATCCCCTCTGCATCCCCCCGATCAATAATCGTAAAGGAAGACCCAAATCCAAGGTGGTGGCCGTGCCGGCGAAGGAGCATATTGGCAATGCCGTGGAATGTACCGCCAACCACCCGCCTGCATGTTTCATTTAAAAGTTGCCCTGCCCGCCAGAGCATCTCCTGAGATGCTTTCCTCGTGAAGGTGAGGAGAAGGATATTTTCAGGACGCACCCCCTGCTCAAGGAGGTAGGCCACCCGGTAGACGAGGGTTCGTGTCTTGCCACTGCCGGCACCTGCGATAACAAGAAGGGGCCCCTCGGTGCTGGTAACAGCTTCTCGTTGCGCCGGGTTCAGTTCGTCAAGATTTAAAGGTGCCTGCTGCCCTGCTGTATCTGTTTGAAAGGGATCATTTTCCATGGCGGCTACTGTAGCACAGTGCCTATCCCTGCGCAACGTTGGTTGACAGGAATCGCAGGACGCTTATATTAGCAACAGAAAAAGATAACGGCCAGTACATAGCGGGAATATCAGTCAGTTCCTGAAAACTTACAATTGGGATGGCTCAGTAGAAAACATCATATGCGAGGAACGCTTATTTACCTGAACAAGGCGTATTGGAATACGCTGTAGTAAGGGGAAATTTGTAGTGACGAAACGGGTGATTTTTTTCAACGCCATCAATATTAACTTTCAAAACAAAGAATACTATTATGAATGCTTCCACAATTGACGCACTGTTCACAATCGAAACCCTGCAGAGAATGTTCCCAAAAGAACGTAGTGATGAGTTTTTTGACGCACTTTTTGGCGATGCCAGCGAAGGTTCCTATGATATCGAACTCGCCTATGGCGGAGTCCGCGGCAAGGAACTGATCATGGAACTGAAGCTCCATGAGCGCCCGGGCTGCTGCCTTGCCTGCAACCTGACTCAAGGGCTTCCCCAGGTCTTCAGCAGACACCCGATTATCAACGTAAACGGTGTGGTTGCCGATGTGGACACACTCCTTGGAGATGAAGCAAGTTGTAAAGAATGGTCACTGGGCTATACCGAGCAACGCCAGAAGGAGCTGCATGTTATTCCTGTGAAAATCATCCTCGAATAAGGCGCTTTTCTTTAACACTACAAGGGGATGATCCATTATTAAGCACATGGAACTCAAAGACAGACTTGGGCAACTCTTTATATTGGGCTTCAAGGGTACTGAGCTTGATGCAGACAACCCGATCGTTCACAATCTCCGCAACAATAATCTGGGCGGAGTTATTCTTTTTGACAAATTACTGGCAAAAAGAATGGACAAGAATAATATATCATCCCCCGCCCAGCTAAAGTCCCTCACCCAAAGCCTGCAGCGACATGCACATCATCCTCTCCTTATAGCCATCGATCAGGAAGGCGGGCTTGTCAGACGGCTCAAAACAGGCACTGGTTTTCCGAAAACTGCCAGCCCCCAGGCAATGGGGGAGGCAGACGACCCTGTCCTGACAAGCATCCATGCTGCCTGCACGGCCAGTACCCTGAAAGCCCTTGGTATTAACCTGAATCTTGCACCTTCCGTTGATCTCAATACCTACACCGACAACCCGGTTATCGGCAAACTCGGCCGCAGTTTTTCGGCCAGCCCTGACACGGTTGTCCATCATGCTGCCATCTGGATAAAAGAACACAGGAAACTAAACATCCTCACCTGCCTGAAACACTTTCCCGGACACGGCAGTTCCCGCGCAGACTCTCACCTCGGTTTCACTGACATAACAGAGAGCTGGCAGGAAGAAGAACTGATCCCCTTTAAAAGCCTTATCCAGCAAGAACTTGCTGACTGTGTCATGCCAGGGCACCTGTTTCACAACGGCCTGGACAGTGT
>JAOZKN010000101.1:5970-10651 GCA_029935315.1 Desulfocapsa sp.
CTCTATTTTTTTACTTTTGGACTCTTTTTTATCGGCTGGATTGTGGACCTCTTTCTTATTCCGGGCATGAACAGGGATGCCACCCAGAGATTCAAGGAAGGGCCGGTGGATTACAATATAGCCTGGATTCTCCTGACTTTTCTGGGAGCCTTTGGCATTCACCGCTTTTATCAGGGAAAATGGATTTCCGGGATTCTCTATCTTCTCACCGGCGGTTTTTTTCTGATTGGAATTGTCTATGATTTCTGGACATTGAACGAACAGATTGATTTCATAAACAGCGGCTGCTAACACAAACCTACGTTTCCTGATTATACACGTCCTCAATCCTGGAGTAATTGTCCTCAAACAGCTCCACCACATAGGGATCAAAATGGACTCCCTTCTGTTCAATAATAATTTTTCTGGCCTCTTCCAGGGGCCAGGCCTCCTTATAAGAACGTTTTGAGGACAGTGCATCAAAGACATCGCATAGAGCAGCGACACGCCCGACAAAGGAAATTTCTTCTCCTTTCAGGCCCAGTGGGAATCCGGTTCCATCCCATTTTTCATGGTGGGTCAGGGCAATAAGATGAGCCATATTCATCAGCTCATCATCCGGACCATACAGCAGATCAGCACCAATGAGAGTATGCCGTTTCATCTCCTCAAATTCATCTGGAGTGAGTGTTCCTTTCTTGTGAAGAATGCTATCGCTGATACCCAGCTTACCAATATCATGCATGGCACTTGCGTGGAAAAAGACTGTGAGTTCATGTTCTTTCATCCCGTGTGCCCTGCCAAGTATTACACAGTAATGGGCCATTCTGGCAATATGCCGGCTGCTTTGATGATCATGATACTCCGCCGCCTGCACCAGCCTGTTGGTGATCTCTATCTGCGAGTCACGCAGTTCGTGGGTGCGCTCCTGTACAATGTCCTCCAGTTCATCCCGATGCCTCTGCAGTTCACGCTGTGCCATACGCAGTGCAATATGTGTCTGTACCCGGGCCTTTACGATTACCGGATTCACAGGTTTGACAATATAATCAACAGCACCCAGAAGAAACCCCCGGGTTTCATCCTTTTCCTCGTTCATGGCAGTAACAAAAATCACGGGAATAGACGAAGTTTCAACATTTGATTTTAACACCTTACACACTTCATAGCCATCCATGCCCGGCATCATGACATCCAGCAGAATAAGATCCGGCTGTTTTTCAAGGGCAGCGGTGAGAGCACTGCGTCCATTGGTCGCAACAATAAGCCTGTAATTATCCCGCAGGGCACTCACCAGTATTTTAATATTGGCCGGAATATCATCCACAAGAAGAATTGTATTCTGCTTATCTTTCATACGCTCAACCTTTCCCTTCCAGTCCCTGTTCTATTTTCTGAATGAAATCCAAAACACGTTCAAAATTATAATTACGCAGGTGGTTCTCCATTCTCACCATTTCCTCATCAATTCCCTTTCCCTGGAATACAGCCTTCTTTTCTGCCCAGAAATCTTCTGCCATTGGATCAAAGGCCTCGCTCATTACCTGCAACTGCTGCAAAATCTGCAACAACTCCTCAAGGGCTACTTCTTCAAGGGGAGCACATTTGGCCGATGTATTTATCTGAGCACACAGACTGTCAAGGGCCTCAAGGGAAGATTTCAGCTCCGCCAGGCTCAGTTCAATCAACACCACATAGTGTTCGAGAACCTGAGATGACTGCTCGGCAATATTATCATCGTCGCTATTCTCAGAAATCTCACGCAGGGCAAGTTCAAATTCCAGACTTATTTTCTGTAATTGTTTTGCAGAAAGGTTTCCTGCAGTGCCTTTTAAGGTATGTACCTCACGGATCGCAAGGTGTATGTCTTCTTTTACAAGCTCCGGTAAACGCAGAATCGTATCCCCGCCAAAAGAAAGCAGGTCTTTGAGCATACGACCATACGCCTTTACATTTCCAGCCATCCTGGCCACCCCAGATTCCACGTGCAGACCAGGCAAAGACTCGGGGAACTTCTCGTTTTGTTCCAGGAGTGCAAAACCTGTCGCCTTTGCATGAGAAATGTTTTCTATATGATCCGGCCTGGTCCAGCGAGTGAGCACTGAAAACAGAAGCTCAGGGGTAATTGGCTTCGCCACATAATCATTCATACCGGCCTGCATACACCTGTCGCGATCGCCCTGCATGGCATGCGCCGTAACAGCGATGACCACAAGATCAGCGAGTGCAGGATTTTTACGTATTATTTCAGTGGCCTCGAAACCATCCATCACCGGCATCTGTATATCCATCAATACTGCATCAAACTCAGCACCACGATCCCGCAGGATACTGACTGCCTCCTGACCATTATTGGCAATCTCAACTATGATACCGACACTTTCGAGTAATTCCCTTGCCACATTCTGGTTAATACGATTGTCTTCAGCAAGCAAAACACGAACCCCGGACAGGTGCTCGGAGCCAAACATTTCAGTAACGGGTTTTCGATCATCCAGACTTGCATGCATCGCCTCAGGATAGTTAAAAATATCCATTATGGTGTCAAACAAGAGTGACTGTTTCACCGGTTTTGTCAGGAAATAGCCAACCCCGGCTTCCTTTGCGAGCATCACTTCCCTGTCCCCGCCAAAGGCTGTCATCATGACAATGGGAACGTTCCCGGCAGCAGTTGTCTTCTTCAGGTTGCGGACACATTCAATACCATCGACTTCAGGCATCCGCCAGTCTACCAGGATCAGATCATAGCTGTCTTTTCGGTCTTCAACCAGAATCATCGCTTCGGCACAGGAAGAGACGACATCAGAACGAAAATGAAAAGACTCAAGCATCTTGGTTGTAATACATCTGGCTGTTTTATTATCATCGATAACGAGGATATTCAGGCCCCTGATCGTTGCAGGCACAACATACTGAATTTCACTGCCCTCTGGCTGGCGGGCAAATTCCGCAGTAAAAAAGATCGTAGTCCCCACACCGGCTGCACTATCCACCCATATTTCGCCACCGTACAGATTCACCAGCCGGCGACAGATGGAAAGTCCGAGGCCTGTGCCGCCATATTCACGCGTCATGGAACCATCTGCCTGAGTAAAAGGATCAAAGAGAGACTCATACTGTTCCTCTACAATTCCAACTCCGGTATCACGGACAGAAAAAAGAATCCTGACCTTATCGTCTGTTTCGGAATCAAGGGTGGCGTGAAGAAAAATAATTCCTTTATCGGTGAACTTTATGGCATTGCCAAGAAGATTAATAAAAATCTGTTCCAGTCGCAACGGATCACCACGCAGGGCCACGGGAATACCAGGCTCGATGCCGATAACAAGTTCCACATTCCTGGACGCCGCCTGATCACTGAACAGATCGGCCAGCTTATCAAAAAGCTGATGGAGTTGAAAATCGATCTGTTCAAGGCGAATTTTGCCGGCCTCAATTTTTGAAAAATCAAGTATATCGTTGATAATGGCCAACAGGGACTCGGCGGAGGATCTGACAGTCAACAGATATTCGCGCAGCTTGGGACTCAGCTTTTTATTCAGTGACAGGCCCACCATACCAATAATGGCGTTCATGGGCGTTCTTATCTCATGACTCATATTGGCAAGAAAACTTGATTTCGCCTCATTGGCAGTCTGGGCCTCAAGCATTGCACTTTCCAGTTTCTCAGTACGTACCCGGACAAGATCATGGAGGGAATCATTCAACTCACGGAGCTCAATATCACGCTGCCGCACAGCCTTGCGCATGGCTTCAAAGGCTGATGCCAGTTTACCGATTTCATCCTTGGCACCTTTTTTATAGACGCGTTGACTGAAATCGCCGCTCTTCATGGATTCGGCGGCTGTCACCAGTTCATCAACCCGATGTGTCCAGTCACCAATAAATTTAATAATGAGAAATATACCAAAAGCTGCAGCGACACAGGCAGCAATAAAAGAGACAA
Source organism: Desulfocapsa sp. (assembly GCA_029935315.1). GTDB lineage: Bacteria > Desulfobacterota > Desulfobulbia > Desulfobulbales > Desulfocapsaceae > Desulfocapsa. The sequence goes on from JAOZKN010000101.1 coordinate 9,896, forward strand.
AAGCTTGATATAACTGCGCCTGACGAACAGCACCAAGTGACAGGGCAACCAGAACCTTCCCCACCTCTTTGCTATTACCGCGGTTGGAGTCGGGAGAGACGGTATCCAGTGTGGAAAAATCAGTATCTGCCTGAAAAAGAATGACCTGCTCGACAAGCAGTGATCTTCCACTGCCATCATTTTGCATAAACTGGTCGAAAGGTATTTCATCCAGAACACGCCGGGCGACAATTTCATTGGCACTATTATAAATCAGCAGAAATTGAACCTGATCATTCCATAAAAAGCCGTCCAGTAAGCGGTCCAGTTCCCGTTTATCCTGAACAATCAGGGGCAATTCAGCGGCCTGGGCAAGCCCCTGCACAATAGATTCGGCAGATTTTTTCTGCTCCGCCTCAATAAGCTTGTTTGTCTGAAAGATATTAATGCCGGTGGCAAGGGAAAGGGACACCATCACGACGGCCACAACAATCAGTGTGGCTTTGGTGCGAAGTGAATAACTTTTGGGAAGAAAATCAAACATCAGCGGCGCTTAATAAGCCCGGCCTGCCGGAGGAACGCTGCCGGCAGAGTTATCCCGAGTCTGTCAGCCACAACCAGATTCACAGAGAGAGTGACACCGGATGCAATGGTATGGTCTCCGTCAGTGTCCTCGTCGAGACATTTCAACACCAGCTTTGCAGCGTACTCACCCTGTAGAACGGGATCTGCTTCCAGTCCCAGAAGAGCACCGGCCTTCACAAAAGAACCTGAAAA
>JAOZKN010000025.1 GCA_029935315.1 Desulfocapsa sp.
GAAGTGTATATCGAGCGTATGAAACGTGAGTATGACGCTGAAGTTGAAGTCGGTGCGCCACAGGTAGCCTATCGTGAGACCATCTCTCAACGTGCTGAATTTAACTACACGCATAAGAAGCAGACTGGTGGTTCCGGTCAGTTTGGTCGGGTTTCCGGTTATATGGAACCCTGTGAAGATGAAGAATATGAATTTGAAGATAAAATTGTGGGTGGTTCCATTCCCCGCGAGTTTATTTCCTCATGTGATAAAGGTTTTAAGAAAAGTATGACTCAAGGAACCCTTTGCGGTGCTCCTGTAACTGGTGTACGTTGCGTTATTAACGATGGTGCATTCCATGCAGTCGATTCCTCGGATGTTGCTTTCCAGATGGCATCTGTTGGTGCCTTCAAAGAGGGATATCTCAAGGCCAAGCCGACCATCATGGAACCTATTATGAAGGTTTCCGTTGAAGGCCCTTCTGAGTTTCAGGGTTCCGTTATGGGAAGTATCAATCAGCGTCGTGGTATGATTATCGGTACAACCGAGGAAGGGATGTACACAGTTGTTGAGGCTGAAGTTCCTCTTTCTGAGATGTTCGGCTATTCCACAACTCTTCGCTCGCTTACCCAGGGTAAAGCGGAGTTCACCATGGAATTTGCCAGTTTTAAGCCGGTTCCAAAGAGTGTCAGTGAAGAACTGGTGAAGAAATATCAGGACGAAAAGAATAAAAAATAGAGTTTCTTTGAGGGCACTCCTTCCGGAATGCCGCAAATGATTATATAAGAGAGGTACTACCATGGGAAAAGAAGACCTGGTATCAAACAATCCGTTACGGGCCCTTGGCCTTGAAAAAGAAGATGGCGCAGACAGCCGTCGTGTTGGGCTTGTCATGTCTCGTGCTGGGCTTGGAAAAACCGCGATACTTGTTCAGATCGCCATGGATTCCATGCTTCGTGACAACAAGGTTCTCCATGTTGCCATTGGCGAAGATCTGGAGAAAACCAGAACCTGGTATGTTGATATTCTGAACCTGATGAATCAGGAAACGAAGATCAGTGATTTCCAGCAGGTGGTTGACGAAGTCATGAAAAATCGCATGATTATGACTTTCAAAGAGAACAGTTTTGACACTGCTAAACTTGAAGAGCGTATGGACGATCTTGCTAAGCAGGAAATCTTCAAAGCTGATTGTCTGGTGGTGGATGGTTTTGACTTTACTGCAGCAGACAGTGCTTCTGCTCTGCAAAACCTGAATGCTTTTATGGATAGAAATGCGCTGAAAATGATCTGGTTTTCTGCTGTCAGTCATCGTGATGACGACAGGGTGAGTGCCAATGGCGTGCCTGCACCATGTCATGATATGGATGATGCTTTCGATACCGTATTGCTTATTGCTCCTGAAGATAAAGATATTAAACTGAAGACATTAAAATGTTCCGAGGCCTGTGCAATAGATGCGGGTAAGGCACTGCTCCTTGATCCTGCGACCATGCTGATTAAAAAAGCGTAATGCAGGCTTGGCGGTCTTCAGGGCTGTGAGTTACAACTGAAAGGGCTGATGTTTCCATAGGGAAATATCAGCCCTTTTTTGTTTTAGAGCAATGCCAGCAACAGCTTCGTAAAAAACTGCCAATCAGAATGCAGCATTTTTGCGATACCATTTAAAATGAAACACTAGAAACGTCTCTTATGCAATTTCGCCCCTGTATAGATCTCCATGATGGTAAGGTAAAACAGATCGTTGGCTCAACACTTAAGGATGGTGATCCAGCCGCTCTGAAAACGAATTTCACCGCCGATCATCCCTCGTCCTGGTTTGCAGAATTATACAAAGGGGACGGCCTCACAGGTGGGCATATCATAAAACTTGGGCCTGGCAATGATGCGGCGGCAGCAGAGGCTCTTGCTGCCTGGCCCGGTGCCATGCAGATTGGTGGAGGGATCACAGCAGAGAATGGCAAAGAGTGGCTGGAGAAGGGGGCATCCCATGTCATTGTGACCTCCTATGTCTTTAGTGATGGCCAGATCAATCATGAACGTTTGCAAAAGCTGGTCAATGCTGTGGGAAAAGAGAATCTGGTCCTTGATCTCAGCTGTCGAAAAAGGGAAAATGACTATTTCATTGTCACCGACCGCTGGCAGAAGTTTACTGATGTTGTGGTCAGTCCGCAAGTCATCGATGAGTTAGCAGAACTCTGTGACGAATTCCTTATTCATGCAGCGGATGTGGAAGGGCTGTGCAACGGGATTGAAACTGATCTGGTTACAAAACTTGCTGACTGGAGCCCCATCCCCACCACCTATGCAGGTGGGGTGAAGGATATCTCAGATATGAAATGTATCCGGGAGTTAGGAAGCAATCGGCTGCATGCAACGGTTGGAAGTGCCCTTGATATTTTTGGCGGTTCCACTATGACCTATAAAGAAGTTGTTGAATTTCATAAGAATAGCCGCTAACTATGGTTGACAGGCAGGAAAAAAAGGGAATCAGACAGGAAGAGCTGGTTGAGCTGAGGCTTAAAATCCCAGGAAATCTGTACCGGGCTTACCAACGCTGTTCCTGGATTATCACCCACGAAACGGGACGTGACCAGTTGGATATTATGGAAGAAATGGTGCATGATTTCTTAGTGAAAAAACAGTGTTAGCAGGGAGCAACAATACCAGCAATAGCGGTCTTGGTATTATTGTCGGCGGGTCTGGTTTGATTGGTGGTGCCCTCGTTTATTATTTTAAAAACAGGGTAGACAACTTCGAGATTCTGGCTCCGAACAGTAAAAGGCTTAATCTCTGTAAACCTGACGATATCCGGCTCTATTTTCAGCAGTATAAACCGTCTTTTATCGTTAACTCCGCCATTGCGGCCATTGATAGTGGGGCCAGGCTGGCCTATGAAATAAACTACCAGGGCGCAGTCAATCTGGCTGAAATTGCCATTGAATTTGCTATCCCCTATATTCATATCAGTTCCACGGCGACCATGCCCATGGGCAGTGATCTTTCAGAAAAAGACAGAATTTCTTTAGATGCCGATCTTCCCAACTATTCAAAATCAAAAATTATGGCTGAGATGACCCTTGAGCATCTGGCTGAGACCCGTGGACTTGATTACACAATCGTACGACTGGCCATTGTCTATGGTAAGCATGACCATAAAATCCAAGGCTTTCACCGCCTGCTTTATTCCATTGCGGATCAGGCCATGCCAATTCTGTTGACGAAAAAGGGTGCGATGCATTCCTACAGTAATGCAAAAAAAATGCCCCTGTTTATTCACCATATTCTCAAGCACAGAAGTGAATTTTCAGGGCAGACCTATAACTTTGCAGATCCGGAACCTGTAGAACTGGGGCAGCTTATCCTCACCATTAAATCGTTGATGAACCTGAAAACACCTCGTGAGATTTACCTGCCATATATCCTGGCCAGGACCGGAAAAACCGTGATTTCCTGGTTGATAAGTAAACTGGTTAGAGTCGGTATCGAGGCGAGAATGCCTGGTGAACTCCTGTTCCTTGAGAGTTTTTATAAGAGCCAGACGTTGTCGGTGGAGAAACTGTTGCAGTCAAGTTTTCAGGATCCGAGGCCTGAGGCAACGGTCTGTTCAATGTTGCCGGAGTTTATCGAATATTATCTCACTCGCTGGGAAAGCCTGAATCGTATCGTGGGCTTTAATAAAGAATTTTATGGTTCGGAAAACAGACTTGATACTTTTGTAAAGACGCCAGCTGATTTGCTTGCCGAAATCCATAAAGAAAAGGACGCCTCGTTGAAAAACAAGGGCAAATAGTCAGCAATCAGTGCTGTCTGCCTGCTCTTTGCCTTGCGTTAACTGTAAAATTACCGAGTTGGCCAGGATCAACCCGAAAATCCCTGTAAGAGTGGGTAACGACCCCAAAACATTTCTTTTCCTTCCTCGTTTTTCATAGATTGATGCTGGCTGGTCCGTTTTTTCTGGGCCTTTGTACTCAAATTTCACCCGTTCAGTTGAAAAAACACATTGTATGCCACCCTCGACTCCCTGTCTGCGCAGACGATTGCGTACAGTTTTGGCAAGAGGACAATGTCTGGAATGCATGATGTCGCCGGTTTCAATTTTACCCGGATCGGTTCGCAGGGCTGCACCCATGGAGGAAAAAGTCTGGATTTTTCGTTTGTGAGCGCCGACCAGCAGCTGGATTTTGGGGTTGAGCGAGTCGATGGCGTCAATCAGTATGTCGGGTGGTGGCGAAAAAATTTCATCGAGGGTTTCTTCTGCGGCAAAAAGAGGAAGTGTTTCAATCCTGCATGCGGGGTTGATCAGTTCGATCCGTTCTCTTGCGACTTCCACCTTCAAACGACCGATACTGTTTTCAAGGGCCAGAAGCTGCCTGTTTATATTCGAGGGCTGGATGGTGTCAAAATCGACCAGTCGCAATCTGCCGACACCTGCCCTTGCCAGTCCTTCGGCGGCATATCCTCCAACCGCTCCGAGGCCAACAATGGTGACCATTGATCGTGTGAGAATGTCGAATTTTTCTTCGCCCAGGAAACAGCGAGTTCGTGCAAATCGTTCCATGATCAGTGCCTACCATATCTCTCTCCCTTCCGGCAACAAGATAATAGGGTTTTGCTTGTTACGTGTTTTCTGATTATTACGATTTGCTTACTTGTTGTGAGCGAGACTGGGTTGGTGAAATCGAGGTTTGCTGCAAGGGGAGGGTGGTGAGATTACTCACCGTGTTCCCTGTAAAAAAACTGTTATCGCTAACCAGGGAATAATATGGAAATATATGTAAAACAGGAGGAAACAAAATCACTGAAGATTTTGTTTCCTCCTGTGGTATACAGCTTTTAATGTAATACTTTAACTCGGGCCCATATTTCTACCAGGCCCTTGATATTGATGCAAGCTCTTTAACGCTTTTCCTGCAAATACATCGCATTTTTTTGGTTTTTTGCAGTGCTACTTGTACAAACAGAGATAACTTGTGTCTGCCTGGGTGCGTACTCCAAAACGCACTCCTTTTTGCACAGTAAAGTGATCTCCTGCTGTGAAGTTTTTCCATTGCTCACTGCCTGGCAATTTGATCTCCATACTGCCAGAGACAACAGTCATAACCTCGATGGAATCAGTACCAAATTCAAATTCTCCGGCGGCCATGACTCCAACTGTGGCGGGTCCTTCTTCGCTGCTAAAAGCAATGGATTTTACTTTTCCATCAAAGTATTCATTGTGCTTAAACATATTCCTTCCTCGTTGATTGTTCGTTTTGAGTTAATAATGAACTTTTTTACGACTGCTTTTTAATTGTCCTCTTTGCTTTTTGCCTTCAAGCCGTCTTCTTTTAGCCGCTTTTCCCGGGCGGGTGGGGCGACGTTTTTTGGCTACCTGTGTTGCCTGCCATAAGATCGCGTGCAGGCGCTGCAATGCATCGGCCCTGTTTTTTTCCTGGCTCCTGTATTGCTGAGCCTTAATAACAAGGACACCATCTTTATTCAAGCGCCTGTCTTTTTGCCGGAGGAGTCTGGCCTTGAGCTTTTCAGGAAGAGATGAAGCCTGAATGTCAAAACGTAAATGGACGGCAGACGCAACTTTATTCACATTCTGCCCTCCTGCTCCCTGGGCACGAATAAATTTTAACTCGATTTCCTGTTCAGGAATACTTACACTATTTGAAATGCGAAACATGGCTTACTCATTACTCAAAGATTGATTGTCGTTTTACTATGCAGAATAATAAAACTAATATTGTCCTGATTGGCATGGCCGGTTCCGGGAAAAGTAGTGTTGGTGGTGACCTGGCCAGGCTTCTTGGTCTGGATTTTGTTGATGTGGACATGCTGATCGAAGCCAATCAGCACACTCCCTTACAGGATCTGTTAAATGACCTTGGTGCACAGGGCTTTCGCAAGCTTGAAGAGAAGGCGCTCCTCTCCATGCAATATGAAAATCATATAATCGCCACCGGTGGTAGTGCAATTTACAGCGATGCAGGCATTACCCATCTCAAACGTTCCGCTGTGGTGGTTCTCCTGGATGTCGCATTGCCCATACTGGAGAAACGAGTCGGAGATTTCAGTATGCGAGGCCTTGTCAAAACAGAAGATCAGACTTTTGCCCAGCTTTTTGCAGAACGTTCGCCGCTCTATCAGAAACATGCTGATCTTGTCATTTCCTGCGGGGAGAGATCGGTGGCAAGCATATGTCAGCTCATCAGGGATCAGCTTGCAGATACTTTCTATCATTTCTGATGCAGATATGCTAGTTTGATTTTCTTTAAAAAAATAACGCATTATTGATGGTGTTGTAAAAAAACTTTATCTGCTTCGTCATTACGAATTTACTGTAACTGCTTCGTAGGTAAGTGCGCTATATTCCAGTAAGTTAGTGGTTCTCGCAGGTGATATTTTTTACATCGTCATCCCAATTGTCAGGTTTTAAGAACGCATCAATATTATCTCATAAATTTATAAAAAGAGGTCGGAAATATGGCACAGTGTAAAAAAGGCGATACGGTCAAGGTACATTATACAGGAACCCTGGATGACGGGACTGTTTTTGACTCATCCGATGGGAAGGATCCCCTGAAGGTGAAGTTAGGTTCCGGCATGGTAATACCCGGTTTTGATGAAGCCCTTACCGGTATGGAAGTGGCTGAAAAGAAGACGGTTATTATTTCTTACGAAAATGCATATGGTCCCCATAATGCCGAAATGGTTATGCAGGTTCCAATTGATCAGGTGCCTGCTGATATGAAAGTCGAAATCGGTCAGAGAATGGAGGTTGGTGGTGCAGATGGTGAAGTTATGCCGGTTGAGGTTCTGGATATAACCGATGATTTTATTGTCCTGGACGCGAACCCGCCTCTGGCCGGTAAGAATCTTACCTTTGAAATGGAACTGATTGCCATAGCATAAGGACGATTTGGGTATGGCTGTAACCTGTTCTTTCAGGTTACAGCCTCTCCTTTTGCTGCACTCCTGCCCGCCAGCCAACCGGTGGAAAAGGCGGCCTGCAGATTATATCCTCCCGTATTGCCGTTCAGATCCAGCACTTCTCCTGCCAGATACAATCCCTGCACATATCTTGATTCCATTGTCTTGGGATCCACTTCCTTCAGACTGACGCCCCCTGCTGTGACAATGGCCTCCTTAAATGGCCTGTGTGTACTTACCTCCATCCTGTTGTTTTTCAGCCATTGGAGGAGTCTTTTTCGCTCTTTTTTTGCAATTTGTCCGGCAAATTTGTCGGCGGGGATGAGTGTCTGCTCGAGACAGAGGGGAACAAGCGCCGCAGGGAGGATACCGCGCAGGACTTCTGAAAATATCTCCTTATGACGCTTTTCAAAGTCACGAATCAAACGATTGTCGAGCTTTTGTTCGCTAAGGGCCGGTTTTAAATCAAGTACTATGGAAACTGTCTTGCCCTGCCGCAGTCCATCCACTGCCTTGCCACTGAGTGTGAGGATGACCGGTCCACTGATAGCGCTTTTGAGGAAATGGAGCTCGCCAAAGAGTTTCTCCTTTTGTTTACCATCGATAAGGAGTCTTACCTCGATATTTTTCAGCTCAAGTCCCACAAGTGCTGCGTTAATCCCTCCCTTGATCTGCAGAGGAACCAGGGCGGGTCGAATGGGAACGATTGTGTGTCCTGCTGATTCCGCAAATGCGTAGCCGTCTCCGGTGGAACCTGTGGCTGGATATGATGCACCGCCTGTGGCCAGGATAACTGCGTCGCAGGGGATTGTTTCCTTGTCTGTTTTTACCGCCTGAACCTGTCCGCCTTCCATGATAATTTCTTTTACCGGGCTGTTCTTTTGGATTCGGACATGGTGCTGCTCAAGCCAGTGTAAAAAAACTTTCAGAATATCCGGGGCCTTGCCACTGGTCGGAAAATACCTGCCGCCCCGTTCAAGGGTTACGGCAAGTCCTTTTTCCTGAAAAAAATCAACGAGATCAGAGGCAAAAAAACGGGAGAATGCCTGGTGTAGAAAACGTCCGTTGCGACCGAAATGTTCTATAAAGTCAGGTATCGTTGCGCTATTGGTCAGATTGCACCGTCCCTTGCCGCTGATACATATTTTGCGGCCCGGCTGCTTCATCTTTTCAAGAATGGTAACAGTTGCACCATTTTCTGCTGCCTGGCCGGCAGCCATAAGACCTGCTGCACCCCCGCCAATGACGATCACATGTTTCTTACTCATAACTGCTGTTCCTTTGTGCTTTCTCTTTGCTCCGCCATAAAGGCGGCGTGATTTGATGTGAAAAATGGTGGATCCCGTTGCAGGATTGCTTTGATTTCCGGCTGTGTTTTAAAGTCGTTTGCCAGGAATGTACGCACCTCTTTCCGGTTCCAGCCTCCGGGATGAATAAAATCGCTGTAGAGCCCCAGGTTTGCATGTGAAAAGTCGTGGGTCTGTAATTCTTCAGTCTCGTTGCTGTTACGCGGCAGGTTAAAAACGGCCAGATTTAAAAACCCGATGGCATCGGCATTGCGCACGGTGAAATCACGGGTCTGCTCTGCTTCCGCAAGTGTTTCTGCCGGTGTACCAAAGAGGAGGTAGACATAGGTCGCAATCCCGGCAGCCTTCAATGCTGCCAGGCATTTTTCCACCAGGTTCAGATTAATTCCTTTGTCCATTGCATCAAGAACTTTCTGGGAGCCGGATTCGATGCCAAGTTTTAACATCAGGCAACCGGATTTTCTCAGCTGCTCGCAAAATACAGGTTCGGCAAGCTCAGGACTTACCCTGGCAAAACCATACCAGTCCAGGCCAATGGGGTTTTGTATCATCTCCTGCATAAGAGAGGGGGCCACCGCATTGTCCAGCATATGGATAAGTCGTGGCTGGAATGTTTTTTTCAAGTATTGCAGATCCTGAAGAACGCGGGCAGATGAAAGTTTTCTGTACCTGCCCCCTTCCGCTTTCTCAGGACAGAAGGAGCATCGATTCCAGTAGCAGCCACTGGAGGCGCTGTAAGGAATAATTAAGCCTGGCGCCAGGTAGTTGTCCAGTGGCAGGTCATTAAAATCCGGAGCCTGATGGGACACCTGCGAGTGATGGCCCATAATCTTGAGGAGAGGGGCTTCTCCTGCTCCCTCGATGATATGGTCAAAGAGTTCGCCAAAGGGGTTGTTCCATCCGGGACTGCGGAGCCAGGAGGTGATAAGTCCACCGCCAATAATGAGTGTGTGGTTCGGATATTCTTTTTTCAGGTAGCCGGTCAGAGCAAATGCAGGTAATGCCTGGCTGAGATAGTTGAGGGAGATTCCGATAAACTGGGCGTCTGTTTCAGCGAGTAATCCCGGCAAACGACTTTTATAAAAGGGATAGAAAACAGACTGCTTATAATGGCTAGCTGCAGAAAGAAGGTCTGCACTCCGGTGGGGTGAGAGGTTTTCCCGCTGATAGTCGGCAAGGCTGATACTGACACCGGAATCTTGACAACTTTGTGACAGGGCCCGGTTGCAATCCCGTACAGCACGTTGATATCTGTCCTGATTCGTATACAGCGCAGGGTCCCGAAGTGCAGAGAGATTCTTCTGGCTGTTTTTCCATGCCCGTTTACTCCAGGTATCTTGGGGATGCTGCTCAAGGCCTAACAGGTATTCCTGGGCTTCTATGTTTGCATCCCACAGCGTGCATTCCTGATCGTTTCCACGTAAAAAACCTGCTATTCTGGTGATACCGGCCGGCGGTTCACACGCTTTGGCAAGGGGAGGAAAGATAAGGAGGATCCGGTTTTTCATTTGCCAAAGGTATCATATATAGGTGATTGCGTAAAAAGGAATAGTACTGGCATGGTTAAAAAAGATGACAAAGGCATAGAGTGTTGCTAGTGTTTGTTTCTGTGTAAAAATTATACAATAAAATTATCAGGAGACAATACATGCTACTCTTTATGAGAAAACTCACCCCGTTTTTTCTGGTCTTTTTTACTCTCTGCTTTGTTGAGGCTGGAATTATGGCTGACTACTCAGATGCACGATCCAGAGGAGGCGGCAGGTCTTTCCGTTCGACACCACGACAAAAGGCCCCGGCAGCACAAAAGAAACAGACGGGTCAAACCAAGAACAAATCAGGTATGAGTCGCGGCTTAATGGGAGGCTTGCTTGGTGGTGCCCTGGGTGGAATGCTCCTTGGCAGTATGTTCGGCATGGGGGGCACAGGTATGGGCATTCTTCCCATGCTCCTCCTTGGTGTTGCGGGCTATTTCCTCTATAGACGATTTGTAGCAAAACCTCCAGGGGGGGCTTCCCCCGGATATCAGCCGCCGAGACAGGATTCTTCTTTTGGAGGAAACAGCACCAGTAGTCCCGGTTCCTTTACTCCACCACCACCGCCGCAGACACCAGTGCAATCCAGTCTGGAAGAGGGTATTGATCTTATTCGTATTGCTGATCCTGGTTTTGATACAGATTACTTTGTAGAAGTGGCGTCCGATGTGTTTTTTAAAGTACAGGCCGGTTGGATGCGCCGGGATATTTCTTCCTATCGCCATCTTTTAGGCGCGCAACTCGCCTCTGAATATGAGACACAGTTTGCAGAGATGGAATCTAAAGGAGAACTCAACAAACTGGAGAATATCTCCATCCGCAATGTGGAAGTTGTTGCGGCCGGCTCTGAAAGTGGCGAAGATTTTGTTACAGTTCTCTTCACTGCCAACCTCCTTGATTATACCGTGGACGATAAAAGTGGAGACCTGCTTTCAGGATCCATGACAGAACCGGTCAAATTTGCAGAAGAGTGGAGTTGGGCCCGTCCCCTTGGTTCTCAGGATTGGAAACTGGAAGGAATTAAAGAGGTTTAAAAAACCAGTGAAAAAGATAGTCTGCTTATTGATACTGTTGCTGCTTGTTCTGCCGGTGCTGAGTCTTGCGGCCTCGTCATTTACCTTTGTTGATAAGGACGGTGATCTGCTGGCAGATACGCCGGTATCACCTGACGAGTGGATTGATCCCGACATACTTTACTATACCAGTACACCCGAAGCCGAAAAGAAAAATCTTTCTGAAAGGCACCGGAAAAGAATGGAGTATCTTTCCCAAAAAACCGGAAAACCAGTTGAATATGTAGTTGCCTCATCTTCCCTTGACCAGATTGGAAAAATGCGTGATGGCGAGGTGCATATTGCCGGGTTTTCCACGGGGACAACAGGTTTTGCCGTGAACCTTGCCGGCTTTATTCCCGTCTGTGTCAAAGGGAAAGATAAGCAGCCGGCAGGCTATCATTTACAGGTGATTGTGAAAAGCAGCAGCTCCTTTCATTCCCTTCGGGACCTGGAAGGACAACAGATCGCTCACACCTCTGCCACCTCAAATTCCGGCAACATTGCTCCCCGTGCATTGCTTCCATCTTTTGGCCTGATTCCAGATGAAACATACGAAGTTGTTTATTCAGGAAAACATAAAAAGTCAATTGTTGGCGTAGCGGATGGCACGTACCCTGCCGCTGCTGTGGCGTCCAGTATCTTAAAACGTATGATGGATTCGGGGGCAGTTTCCACAGAGGATATCAGAGTGTTATACACAAGTCCCCGCTTTCCTACCCTTGCCATTGGCTATGTCTATAATCTTGCTCCTGATCTTGCGGCAAAGATCAGAGCAGCACTGCTTGAGTACGAATTTTCCCCTGAAACAGTAAAACTGTACAAAGGTTTGAACCATTATCTTCCTGTTTCCTACAAGGATGACTGGGAGATAATCCGCCATATCGCTGAGTTTAATGATTATGCCTATACCGAAGCCGGGCTTAATAAAATGCTGAACAGGCAGGCGAAGTGAGCTGTTCGCCAGTATCATGCTGAAATCGATAAGCTCCCGTATTGTTGTCCTGTTTTTATCTCTTATCCTTGTTCCGCTACTCCTCGTCGGAACGTATTTTGCCGTAGTACGTTATAATTCCCTGCAGGAAGAGTTAGTTGACTTTCATCGTAATGAAGCTGAAAGTCTGGCAGAGGATGTGGCCCTGTATTTTCGTCATCTGGAAGAGGAACTGGAGCTGATCGCCAATATTTTATCTCTCCAGGGCGGGGATGATGCACACAAGTTTGTCCTTTTAAAGAGTTTGCTGCTTTATCAGCCTTTTTTTGAAGATGTCGCCTTTATTGGTAGTAGCGGAGGTGGGTTGGCGCTCAAAAATCAGGGTGAAATCCTGCAGGTAAAGAGTGAAGAGCGGGGTAGTTCATTGCTGGCGCAGGCAAAACGTGTAAATCATTCTTTTTCGACTATTCTGCGTCGGCAGGACTCCCCGGCAAACGTGAAGATTGTAAGCCCGATTTTTTTTCTTGATAAGCATTTTGTCAATGGGGCTCTAACTGCGAATAGCAGCCTTGCCGGAATCTGTGACCTTGCCCGGCATTACTCCCAACTGTCAGGATCACAGGCGGCAGTCTTTTTTGTTGATGGTGACCAGTTGAATAATAAATTCTCATTTGCAGTGTCACCACCCGAAATGGAAGGTGTGCTAACGGGCCTGAAAGAAGCCCGTGGCCTTGTCATCAATAATAATGTTGTTGGTATCTGTCCGGTGCCTTTTGATGGTGTTGAACTCTATGTGGGGATGCGTTCAGATTTGCAGGAAAAGATGGCTCCATTTCGTGCATCCTTTCAGACGTTTATCGTCCTGCTCCTGTTTGTTTTTGCCGCATCACTCCTGATAGGTCTGTTTTTTGTAAAACGTCTGCTCCTGAGTCCTCTTTCTGAGCTCTCTGCCGTAGCTCGTGAAATAGGGAGCGGTGACTTCAGCAGGCAGGTCGAGCTGGATAAGGGATCCGAGTTTTATGAGTTGGCTGATACCTTTAATTCAATGTCGGAAGAGTTGGCAAAAAGCCTGCGTGCCCTTACAGAGGAATCTGTCCAGCGGGAGGAAGCAGAAAAGAAATCCAGAGAGTTAATGGTTCTTGCTCAGGATGCCAATAAGGCTAAATCCCTGTTTCTTGCCAGTATGAGCCATGAGATTCGTACGCCCGTGAACGGCATTGTGGGAATGACCTCTCTGATGCTGGAATCTGATCTGAATGTTGAGCAGCAGCAGCGAATGAAACTGGTGAACAGGTCCACCCGCAGGCTGGTCAACATCATTACTGGTGTCCTCGATTTTTCAAAAATTGAAGCGGGAGGGGTTGAACTTGAACCGGTACGTTTTTCTGTTGAACAGCTGGTTTCTGATGCCATCGAGCTTGTTGCCCACGAAGTTGATAACAGGGCAATAACCCTGGCGCACAGCCTTGATAAACATATTCCTGCTGAACTGTTTGCAGATGCCGGGAAGATTTATCAGATTCTGTTAAATCTTTTGACAAATGCACTGAAGAATACATCTGCCGGAAGCATAGCTGTGGACGTGCAGTTAGTAACGGACACGGACAGCAGGCCCAAGAGAGAAACGATCCAAATATGTGTCGCTGATACAGGCGAGGGGGTGGATGAAGCTCTCCGGGAGAACATCTTTTTACCTTTTGCCCAGGGCGAATCAGAGCAACTGGCCGGACGTGAGGGGATTGGTCTGGGCCTTTCAATTTGTGCAAGACTCACTGCTTTGCTTGACGGAGATATATGGCTTGAGAATAACAGCCCTCGGGGCTGTAGTTTTTATTTTACCTGCAAATGTGAACGGGTTTCTGTAACAGAAGAACTGGCCAGTAAAGACAGCGCGGAGATGGACGATGGGAAGCGACCCTCTCTTGCCGGTGTAACTGTCTATGTCGCGGAGGATGAGTTTATTAATAAGCATATGTTGACGTCCTATCTGCAGACCCATGGTGCAAGAACGGTTTCCTGTGAGAATGGTCAGCTTTTACTTGATGCCATGGAAGGTGAACAACCGGATGTCGTCCTGATGGATATTGGAATGCCTGTGATGGGAGGGTTTGAGGCGACGGAAAGGATTCGTACGGCGGAGAAGGGAACCGGGCGGCGGGTACCTGTTATTGCACTTACTGCACATGACACAGTGGGTTTTGATAAGAAGTGTTTTGCTGTTGGTATGGATGCCTACTTTACCAAGCCCATCGACTTTGTGCAGTTGCTTCAGACAATACTGGACTGGACTGCGAAGAAGTAGATCGTCCGTCCGGAAGTGGAATACTGCCTGAGAAGGGTGGTGGAGACACGAACTATCTGTCTGCTCATAGTCCCTTGATCCCACAGAGAAGAAAACCAAGGATAGGGCCGCACTTGTCCCTGCACGCCGGGTAGAATTGTCCCTGATGCCGGGTGGAAGATCTGTTTGTTTTTCCCCAGAAGAATTCCACAAGACCGAGTGGCTTGAGTTTGCGGGTGGCTGCAAAATTCAACAGTTTGGGGGCACAGCAGTCACCGGTTCCTGTGGGGATTCCTTGGTTCGCGGGGAAAAACTCAGAGAGAGTGGCCTGTTGATTGTTGAAGTTCTGGAGACGGTACAGGCTATGGATCTGTTTCATAAGATCCTGGGAACATCTTTTTCGCTGCCCTTGCAGTTGTGAATACCGCTCTGGCGTGATATGAGCCCCTTCCATTTCTCTGCCAATAGCTTTGATTCTTTTTTCAACCGGTGTTGTCAGGTTCCAGAAATTTTCAGCGTCAAATAAGGGGGGCACCCAGCCCTCAATTTCCCACAACCCATTATATTGACCGGAGAATGCCTTCAGGGTCAGTAGCTCTCCGTTGTTTTTCTCACACACAAGTACACCAAACATTTTTCCCAGGGCCTTTGAATACAAAAAATCAGTGGATAATTTTGGCGACCTGTTTGCAGTATTTTGCGAAAAGTCCATGTCTTTTGTTTTGTCCAGCATTTGCATCAGCTGCAAAGCGGCATCAAGGGCCGGTTCTCTGGCCAGGGAATGTGTGGTGGCACAGGCACGACAATGCCCTGCACAGAGTCTGTCGCTATTACAAGGCATGATTTCTTTTTCTGGTGAAGAGTTGTGAAATAATCATCCCGGCAAGCATCAGTGCACATCCTGCAAATCCTCGCAGGGAGAGAATCTCGTTTAAGAACAGCCAGCCACCCAGTACAGCAAAAACCGATTCCAGACTCAGGATAATGGCCGCGTGGGCAGGTGGTGCATTTTTTTGGGCAATAACCTGCAGGGTATAACCAACACCCACAGAGAGAACGCCCGTAACGAACAGGGGAAGGCTGGCAGCAATGATGTTTTTTAAGGCTATGGTTTCCCACCTGATGGCTACCAGCAGGCTGAACAGCGAACAGAAAAAGGATTGATAGAGCGAGAGTAACAGTACATCGTAGCGCACACTGAACCATGAGATGAGCTGGACATGGATGGCCCAGAACAGGGCACCGCAAAGAACCAGTAAGTCACCGGAAGAGATTGTAAAGCTCTCTGTTGCACTGAGTAAAAACATGCCGATGGCAGCAAGAAAGGCAGCAAACCAGATGTTCCACCCCGTCTGTTGTTTCCACAAGAGGCCAAGAAGAGGTACAATAATCACGTAGAGGCCGGTGATAAATCCTGCTTTCCCTGCAGTTGTGCTTACAATGCCAATCTGTTGCAGAGAGGCACCGAAAAAAAGAGCCCCTCCCAGGCAAAAGCCTCCGAAAAATTCGAGTTTAGAAAAGACCGGATATCTGTTTGTTGCAGGCTGTCGGGATCTGAAAAATAAAATGGCAGGTAACAGGGAGATCGCACCCAGTCCAAACCGTATACTGTTAAAGGTGAATGGCTGCAAAGATTCCATGCCCTTGCGCTGGGCAACAAAGGAAAATCCCCAGATCATTGCGGTTGTCAGAAGGAGAATGTTTGATTGTGTGTTTCGATTAATCTGCATGGAAGTGTATTGGTGAAAGGGTATTTTTGCAGGGCAAAGATACCACTCTTTATAAAAAAAAACAGCAGGAAGCTGTTCATGTTCTTTGCAGTAATGCAATTAATGTTTATTATGCAGTTTAAAAACCGGAACGTACCGGAGTGTAACCTGAATATTATCAACAACTATTTCAATGAAACAAAACTGGCGTATCCCCGATTTTCTTGACCTTGAATATTTTTTTGCTGGAGACAAACTCCTTGCAGAAGAGCAGGGTGAAACTCTTCTGCGTGATCGGGACAGAACACTTTATCTGGATGCCATTGGCGGAGAAGACGGAGAGGTCTCGCCTGATCGGGAATGGCTGATTTACAGATGGCTGCAGGAACGCCGTAGCAGTGAAAATCAGGAGCAGGGCGGACAGGCACTGTTGCCCGGACGTATGTGGTACGAACTCTATGGCCTGTTCTGGTCTGTCTGTTCCTTTCTGGCCTTTGCTGCAGGTGGAGTGATTTGCTATTCCTATCTGAGTTATTCCGGTGAACAGCCGGTGAACGTGTCGCTTTTCTTTTTTGTTTTTGTCGGGTGTCAGGTGCTGGCCTTGTTGCTTCTTCCTGCGGCCTGGCTCTTGCGCCGGGTGCGTGGCCAGGATC
Source organism: Desulfocapsa sp. (assembly GCA_029935315.1). Taxonomy (GTDB): domain Bacteria; phylum Desulfobacterota; class Desulfobulbia; order Desulfobulbales; family Desulfocapsaceae; genus Desulfocapsa. The sequence continues at coordinate 16,372 of JAOZKN010000025.1, forward strand.
TGCGAGCTTCCCTGCTGCTGTCCCTTGTCAATAACGGCCTGAACCGTTTTCTGTTTAGAATCAGAAAAACGGGTTTTGATACCATGGGCAGCATGCGAAAGCAGCAGTTTACAGCCTCTCTTGCAGCCGTTCGCACCCGTGGCAAGGGCTATGGCACATTATTCTTCTGGCCTCTCTTTCTCCTCTTTCAACTTTTTGGTATCGCATTTAATTTCGGCGCCCTTGCTGCCTTGTTATTAAAAGTGGCAAGCGCAGATCTCGCCTTTGGCTGGCAGTCTACCATTCAGTTGTCCTCAGAATTTGTTGCACAACTGGTTGGATGGATTGCTCTCCCCTGGTCCTGGTTGCTCGGGCCTTCCAGCTTTCCTGGTCTTGCCCAGATTGAAGGCAGTCGGATGATTTTAAAAGATGGATTTTATCATCTTGCCAGTGCAGACCTCGTCTCCTGGTGGCCGTTTCTCTGTCTGGCCATCTCTTGCTATTGTCTCCTCCCCCGGGTCATTCTCTTTGTTTGTGGCAGTATGGCACGAACACGTGTTCTTGCCCGTGTTTCATTTGTCCGGGCCGAACACAACCAGCTGGTGCATCGTCTGCTGACTCCTCGTTTCAATACCACCATCGAAAGGGATGTGATTGAGAAAGATGATCCGGAAGATGCAAGTGCTGTTGCGACTGAACAGGCGATAAGCATAGAGAAAACTGCGGTAAACGGGGAGCTGATAGCACTGGTTCCCGAGGAAATCTTTGCTGATTGTTCCCGGGCAGAACTGGCGATGTACTGTAAACAACAGTTTGGCTACACGCTTACAGACCTGTTACCTATCCATGAACAGAACAGTATTGAGACCAGTGTTGTCGAGCTGTTAAAGGGCGGGGATACTCTTGTTTGTTCACCGTTACTTGTTTTACAGGAGGCGTGGCAGCCGCCAATCAAGGAGATATTGTGTTTTTTAGAGGAGTTACGGGAAAACTGTGAAGCAGAAACACATATCATTGTGGCCTTAATAGGCAAACCGAAAACAGATACCCTCTTTACCCCTGTTTCGGCAAATGATCTCCGTATGTGGCAGCAAAAAATCGCCATGCTCAAAGATCCCTCCCTGCAGCTCACTGCCCTGGTGGACGCGCGATGAGAACAGTTCCTGAATTTGCAGTGGTGGGGCATCCCAACGAGGGGAAGTCTTCAGTACTTTCCACCCTGGCCGAAGATGATTCTGTTCGCATAAGTCCCATGCCCGGGGAAACCAGGGAATGTCAAAGCTTTCCCGTGAGTGTTGATGGCCATGAAATTATACGTTTTATCGATACCCCCGGGTTTCAGAATCCGCAAAAGACTCTGCGTTGGATGCAGGAGTATCAAGGTGCCGATGAACATTTACTTCAGGCTTTTATTGATGCCCATCAGGAAAACCCGGATTTTCATGATGACTGCAGTCTTCTCCAGCCGCTGCTCCGTGGGGCGGGCATTATTTTTGTGGTGGATGGCTCAAGACCACTTCGCAATATGGACAGGGCGGAAATGGAAATCCTGCGCCTCACCGGTTGTCCGCGTATGGCCATTATTAACTGTAAAGATGAGGAGACCGACTGGCTGCCAAAATGGCAACAGGAGTTTCGGAAACATTTTAATTCCATACGCATCTTTAACTCCTGTAAAGCCACGTACGGCGAACGTATTGCACTGCTGGAGAGTCTGAAATCCATTGATCAGGATTTGCAGCCTGTGCTGGATCAGGTGGTCACCGCCTTTAAGCGGGACTGGCAGGAGCGGAATAGGCAGGTGACCGAACTTCTCCTCACTTTTCTGGAACAGGGACTTCGCTACAGCCGTTCTTTTGCTCTAAAATCCGGCACAGATGAAACAGCAGTAAAGAATAAGCTGCACAAGGAATATGAAGAGTATTTGAGGAGCCTTGAAAAAAAATGTCAGAAACAGATACGGGCTCTGTATAAACATAATATTTTTAATGTGGAACTGCCCGACCAGTCAATTTTACAGGAGGATCTGTTTTCCGGAAAAACATGGGAGTTTCTGGGCCTCAACTCTTCACAACTTATTATGGCGGGTGCTGTGAGTGGTGCGGCTGTGGGCGCAGGGGTAGATATTGCCGCAGCCGGGATGTCCTTTGGCATATTTTCCACCATAGGCGGCCTGGTGGGTGCTGCCGGAACGGCAATAAAAGGCAGGGAGTTCCTCAGTGGCAGAGAACTGCTTGGCATGCGTCTTGATAATCAGCAGTTGCGGGTGGGGCCTGTAAAAAATATCCAGTTATTATTTATACTCCTTGACCGCCAGTTTCTGTTTTACAGCCATATCGTGAACTGGGCCCATGGCCGTAGAGATTATAACAATCCAGCGTCAGATATGAGCAACAGCTTACAGAAAATCGGTTTAACAGGTACCTGGAGCAGGGCTGAGCGAAAAGTTACTGAAAAGTTCTGGGGAACTCTGCAAGGAATTGAGTCGTCTGCTACAGATGAGCAACGTGACACCATGGGACAACTGATCCGCAAGACTTTGCGGGAGATTTCCCTTAGATGAGCTTTAAATCCATAGGCTGTGAAACCGCTGATGGAGCTTTTGCCACCCGTATGAATATGAAGATCTCCACCAGGTTTTTTCTCTCTATTTCCACACTGCTTATTCTGACTTCCATTGGTCTTGGCTATATTTCGGTTCGTGATGAACGCCTGTACAGGATGAATGCGGTGAGGACGGAGGCCGGTATCCTTGCCAATATCCTGGCTACGACTTTTAAGTATTATCATATGGGGGATCAGCACCAGCGTATCGGGGAACTGATCCATGCAGTAATGCCCCACGAGCAGAAAGACCATGATATGCGGATTAATCTCTATGATCGTCAGGGGGACCTTATGGACTTTTCCTTTGAGCATGGCATAGAGAAGATCAGCTCCCGTCAGGTCAGGAAACTGGATGAAGTGCTGACGGGAACCCGCGAAGTGTTTTTTACTGACGCTCAGCTTGAGTATTATGCGGTGGTACGTCCAATACGAAACAGTGCAGGAGAGCTGCAGGGGGCAGTGGAAGTGGTCTTTTCCCTGGACAAGATCAATAAAACCCTGTCCGGTCTTGTGCGTAAATTTGTCATTTTTATTCTGTTAACTGCTTTCCTGCTTGGGATACTTATATATCTTATCAGTCGCTGGAGTATATCCCAGCCCATTGCCAGGCTGAAGGAGGCCTCGGAAAAGTTAGGCCGTGGTGATCTTGGCCTGCGCATAGAAAAAAGTGGGGCCAGAGAACTGGATGATCTGATCGAAGAATTTAATCGTATGGCCTACAATATTGAACAGCAACATGCCAAAAGAGAGCAGCTGTTTACTGAGAAGATCACCCTTGAGAAAAATCTCCGCCACGCAGATAAGCTGGCATCCATTGGACAACTGGCCAGTGGCCTGGCCCATGAAATCGGTACCCCCTTAAATGTGATCAGCGGACGGGGTGAATATTTATTGAAAAAGATGGGCGCAGATCATCCCGAGGCAAAGAACGTAACTATTGTCATTCGCCAGGCGGAACGCATCACAAAAATCATGCAGCAGTTGCTCGCCTTTGCCAGAAAACCAGCTGCCCACTTTGCATCAATTTCCCTTGAAAAAGCTGCCGGCGAGGCCTTCTCGCTCTGTCAGTTGAGGCAAGGGGAAACAGATCCTCAAAGAGTGATGGAACTGGATCTTGAGGTGCAGAATCTTACAGCAGATGAGGATGGACTGCGTCAGCTCCTGGTGAATCTTATGCTGAACTCCTTCCATGCATTACCATCCGGCGGAAAGATCAGAATTACGAGCAGGTGTGATCGTGAAGATGAAAAAGAAAGCATTGTCACTTATGAAGATAATGGCCCTGGCGTTCCGCAAGATAAAAAAGACAGAATCTTTGATCCTTTTTTCACCACAAAAGATGTGGGAGAAGGGACTGGCCTTGGTCTCTTTATCGTCGCCAATATTGTGCAGGAACATCAGGGGCGTGTAGAGCTGGATTATGATTTTACTGGCGGCGCACGTTTTGTTATTCACTTTCCCAGCTCAGTTGCAGGCACTAACCGCCAGACCGAGGAATCGTAATCGGTGTGTGTCATTTTGTCCCACGTGTCCCTTTTTGCCCCGCTTGCCCTCCATTTTTCAAGCTGAAAAAAAACCGATCCAGACTATCTGCTGGAAAGATTTTCCCCGTCTAACGCACTGTCAGCCAAAGCCCGGATCATGGCTGCTGCCTGAATTTGCACCTTGCTTCATTCTGGCATCGTCATTGCTATGGGGATGCCAGAGTTGATTATTATGCATCCCCACATTCCCTAAACCCTGGAGTAGTCCTTTATGTCCCAGCCCAGCCAAACTGCTAAGTCAAACTGGACCATTTTATTCATCTGCTGGTTCCTGGTCACCAGTTCTACCCTGGGAAGCATATTTTTCAGTTCTGTAATGGAATTCTCCCCCTGTGTCCTGTGCTGGTACCAGCGAATCTGTCTCTTCCCTCTGGTTTTGATATTAGGCATGGGCCTTTTTCCAGTTGATAAAAAAGTGGTGAGATATGCCCTTCCCCTGGCAATAACAGGCTGGCTAATCGCACTCTATCACAGCTTGCTCTATTCGGGGATCATACCTGAAAGCATACAGCCGTGTACTCAGGGCGTATCCTGTACTGAAGAATACATTGATTTGTTTGGTTTTATTACAATCCCCATGCTTTCTTTGCTGTCATTTACAACAGTTATAATTTTATTACTTATCTTTAAACGGAGGATGTCCAGGTGAAATATGTACTTTTTGGAGTTTCAGCGTTATTGCTCATAGGAGCATTTTTGTTCGGCAGTTCCTATTACAAGGGACAGAAGGCGGAAAAATTCGGTTTTATGGCACAGGAAAATGCGGCTACATTTGTACGAGAGCATTCGCAGACACTTGGTGCCGACGATGCAAAGGTCTATCTTGTTGAGTTTATGGATCCTGCCTGTGAAACCTGTGCAGCTTTTACGCCCTTTGTAAAGAAGATGATGGCGGAGAGCAATGGCAAAATTAAACTAATTCTTCGTTATGCCCCCTTTCATGATGGCGCTGAGTATTTTGTAACGATTCTGGAAGCTGCCAGGAAACAGGGGAAATATTGGGAAACGCTTGATGTTATGTACAAGTCCCAGCCGTACTGGGCCAGTCATCACAATCCACAACCTGAGAAGATATGGCAATTTTTGCCAAAAGTTGTAGGACTCAATATAGAACAACTTGAAAAGGATATGAAGGATCCCGCAATTGCAAAGCTCATTGCCCAGGATCTTGCCGATGCAAAAACCCTTGAAGTCAAAAAAACCCCAGGCTTCTTTGTGAATGGAAAACCTCTGCAGAGCTTTGGCTATAAACAATTGTATCAACTTATCCAGACAGAAATAAATGAACAATACCCGAATTAATTGAGGCAACAGTGAACCTATGATGAGAAATATATCCTCTATTCTTCTGACTTTTGTTTTCCTGACAGCATTTTCCGGCTGTGGTTCTGTGCCAGAAATGGCAGAGGTTGGCCGGCCAGCGCCGGACTTCAGCCTTGTGGACAGGCAAGGGAAGACCTGGACACTTTCTGAACTCAAAGGCCAGGTGGTTTTTATCAACTTCTGGGCAACCTGGTGCCCTCCGTGTCGGGAAGAGATGCCTTCCATGCAGCATTTATATACGATGCTGCCAGGGGAGAAGTTTAAGATGCTGGCAATACTCAATAAAGACGATCCTCGCCTTGCAGACAGCTTTGCCAGTAAATTTGGCTTAAGCATGCCGATTCTTGACGATCAGAGTAATCAGGTCGGCCAGCAATATGGCCTGACCGGCGTTCCCGAGACCTTTATCGTGGATAAACGGGGCATAATCCGGGAGAAATTCATCGGCCCTGCCAGTTGGGATGCTCCAGGATATGTACAAATGTTGACGAAGTATATTCAACAGTGACGCTTTTTAGGTAGCCATCCAAAACTATACTTTTTACGAGTTCATTATGGCTGAAAAACGAAAAGAGCAGATCAGGCGGGCCCCCTTTGTGGCAATTTTTGTGTTCTTTGTCCTTGGCGCTGTAGCCATCAGTTTTGGCGAGCCGTCACGAGTCCTCGAGCAGGCCACGCAGATTTGTTTGTCCTGTATAGGCATAGGCTGATTCGTGGACTTTGTTCGTAAGTGGGTTCAGGCTCTTTTTTTCCTTATTACAAATGGCTACTGGAATTTTCCGCTGACAAGGGGAATATATCAGGGGCCGCTCAAGGTGATCTGTTCTCCCGGCCTGAACTGCTATTCCTGCCCGGCAGCAACCACCTATTGTCCACTTGGTGCACTGCAGCAACTCCTTTCCGGAGTTCGACTGGCCCTTGGCAATGGCCAGATATATATCGGCCTGTATGTTATCAGTGCCATGGGCATCCTCGGCAGTTTTGTCGGACGAATGGTTTGCGGTTGGGCCTGTCCCTTCGGTCTTTTTCAGGAATTACTCTATAAAATTCCATCCCCTAAATTTGGAATCTGGCCGATTTTACGCTATGTGAAATACGCGCTTCTCCTTTTTATGGTTATCCTCCTGCCCCTCTTTGCTGTGGATGCCTTCGATATGGGGGCACCGTGGTTCTGCAAGTATGTTTGTCCGGCAGGGACCCTTGAGGCCGGGATTCCTCTCCTTATTATGCAACCGGGACTGCGGGGGAATCTGGGGCTGCTTTTCTTCAATAAAATCTTTTTTCTTCTCCTCTTTGTTGGCTGGGCTGTTGTGGCCAGTCGTCCATTTTGCCGTACAGCTTGTCCCCTGGGAGCTTTTTACGCTCTCTTCAGCAAGATAAAACTGGTAAAATTACGCCTTGATAGCGAAAAATGTACCCACTGTGAAGCCTGTCATGCTGTTTGCCCAATGGGTGTGCGTTTTAATGAGTCACCTGATGATATGGAATGTATAAGCTGTCTGGCCTGCAGCAAGGTCTGTAGTGTTAATGCCATTAGTCTTGAAGTCGGGGGCATTGCCCTTACAAAAGAACGACCTGTTCCCTTGGCTGAACTCCATCCCGTAAAGAGCCATGACTGATCCTGTTAAAATAACTGTTCTTGTGGTTGAGGATGACAGGGATATGTGCGAATTTATAGCAGATATTTTGCTGGATGCCGGCTACGCGGTGACCACCGCCGCGAATGGGGCTGAGGCCCTTGATAAACTCGATGAGAAATCGTACCCCATCGTTATCTCAGATCTGAAAATGCCGGTCATGGATGGCAGTACTTTGCTGGCGAAAATAAATGCCAGAGACATGGTAAAACCTTTTGTTATCCTGATCACCGCCTTTGGGGATATTGACCAGGCCCTGCAACTGATTAACCACGGGGCCTACGATTATATCTTCAAGCCCTTTAAGATAGAACAACTCCTTATCGCAGTGAAGAAAGCGGTCAGTGAGTTAACAATGCGCCAGAAGATAGAGGAACTTGAACAGATCAACACCCAGCGCCTCTCTTTCCACAATCTGCTGGCCAACAGTTCTTCCATGCACAAACTTTTTCACTTTATCGAAAAAATTGCAAATTCTTCCGGGAATGTTCTCCTTGAAGGGGAAACCGGCACCGGAAAAGAGCTTATTGCCAGAGCCATTCATCGCAGTTCCACGAGAAAAAACAAAGTTTTTGTGCCGGTTAACTGTGCGGCACTTCCAGACGGGCTTTTTGAGAGTGAACTGTTTGGCCATGTCAAAGGAGCCTTTACTGACGCCAAGACCGCTAAGAAAGGGCTGTTTACAGAGGCTGCTGATGGTACTCTGCTGCTGGATGAAATTGGTGAAATGCCGTTGTCGGTTCAGGCAAAAATATTACGGGTTTTGCAGAACAGGGAAATCAGGCCAGTTGGTTCCAATGACTCCATTCCTTTTGAGGCCCGGGTTATTGCCGCAACGAATAAGAACCTGAAGGAAGAGGTTGAGTGTGGACGATTTCGGGAAGATTTGTATTATCGTTTGAATATTTTTAAAATTACAGTTCCCCCTCTGCGGGAACGACGGGAAGACATTCCTCTGTTGATTCAGGAGTTCCTGGCCAGGCATGAGCGAGACGGGGTTTCGGCAAAAGTCTCCACGGAAGCCATGCGTTTCCTCCTCGATTATCCCTGGCCCGGGAATATCCGTGAACTGGAAAACGTGATTGAACGCTGTGTCTTTCTGGCCGAAGAAGGGGAGGTTGCCCTCCATGATTTACCCGAAGAAATGCGTCAGCAACAGTCAGCGGAACATTTTTCTTTTGGTCGGCTGAAGCCTCTGGCTGAAGTAGAGATGGAATATATTCGTTATGTTCTGGACCAGTGCGATGGCAATAAACAAAAGGCCGCGACTCTTCTTGGTATTAATCGCAAAACCATCCACCGTAAGCTTGAGAACCAGGATTAGGTTTGCAATGGCGGATATTTAACGCTGTTTAATTTCATTTTTTCTTTGGCACAACTGAGTGGATCAAGGCCAAATTTATCCGCAAGCATGGTAAGGTAAATCATCACATCTCCCACCTCTTCGCCAATGTGCTTTCGGGTGGCCGCATCCACATCTCTGCTTTCTGCTGTTTCCATCCATTGAAATATTTCTGTCAGTTCCGCAGTCTCAACGCTCAGTGCCATGGCCAGGTTTTTGGGGCTGTGAAACTTCTGCCAGTTGCGCTCTTTTGCAAAGCAACGGAGCTCCGAAATAAGTTTTTCCATGATTTCCCTGTTTCTGTTGGTATTTCTATTCGATTTCTGGTAGTTTTTGTGATTTTTATTACCATTGTGATGCAAAAGTGCAAAGGTCTTTTTTCCCTATCCCACAGAGATATACATATATGAAAAATATTCGTCATAGTTGTCTGGCAGTTGTGTTGTTCGTCAGCCTGTTACTGCCAGTTTTTTCTTCTGCCAAAACCACTGAGCCGGAGCTCGATTCATCCCGAAACAAATTAATTGGCTATATGCTCAGTAAGCAATTACCGGTGATGCACTTCTCGGACAAGGTGATGAATGATGATCTTGCCCTTGCCGCCTTTGATTTGTACCTCAAGCAACTTGATTATCAGAAACGTTTTTTATTGCAGGGGGATGTGGACAGGTTAACCGCCATAGCGCCTTCCATCGATAATAATCTGCTCAAGGGTGAAATTGTTCTTCCGGATCTTGGCTATACATTGCTCGCAGCCCGTATCAGGGAAGTGGAAAAGATGAGCAAAGAACTCCTTGCCGGGAAGTTTGATTATACACGGGATGAAAGTTATGAGACCGATCCCGATAAGATGAAATATGCTGCCTCAATCTCCGATCTGCGTGAACGCTGGAAAAAAATATTGAAAGCACAGATTATATCCCGCTATCTCGACTTCGCAGAGGAGCGGGAAGAAGAGAAGGATAAAGAGAAAAAGAGTGATAAGGAATTGTGGGAAGAGGCCGAAGAAAAAATAGCTAAGCGTAATCTCAACTTTTTCAATCGCCTGGATCAGGAAACGAGGCAGGATCATTACGATCGTTTTTTTAATGCCATCACACGTGCCTTTGATCCCCATACAAACTATATGCCTCCAGCCAATAAGGAAGATTTCGATATCCATATGCGTGGCAGTCTCGAAGGTATCGGTGCACTTCTTCGCGAAGAGGATGGCTATATTAAAGTTGTACGAATTATTCCGGGCTCAGCTTCAGCCAGACAGGGGTTGCTGGAGGCTGAAGATATTATTTTACGTGTCGGGCAGGGAGCAGATGAACCGGTGGAAATTACCGATATGCGTTTGCGTGATGCGGTACGTCTTATTCGCGGCCCCAAAGGATCAGAAGTTCGTCTGACTGTAAAAAAACCGGATGCAAGCAAAGTGGTGATTCCCATTTTGCGCGATGTGGTACAGATTGAAGAAACGTTTGTTAAATCGACACTTCTTGAAGGCACTGACGGGAAAAAAGTTGGTTATGTGGTGATCCCCAGTTTTTATCGGGATTTCGAGAAAACCCGTAACGGATCAGATGCCAGGAATTCAACAGATGACACCAGGATTGCAATTGAGTCCTTGAAAAAGGAAGGGATCAGCGGCCTGATTCTTGATCTGCGTAATAACGGTGGTGGCTCTCTGATGGACGCCGTCGATACCACCGGCCTGTTTGTGAAGGTTGGCCCTGTGGTACAGGTAAAAAATAGTTATGGCAGCAAGAGAGTGCTTAGCGATGACGACCCTGGTGTGACCTGGGATGGTCCACTGCTTGTTCTGGTGAATCAGTTTTCAGCCTCAGCCTCTGAAATTCTGGCAGCTGCCCTGCAGGATTACGGGCGTGCCGTGATTGTTGGTGGCGCGCATACCCATGGCAAGGGCACAGTGCAGACGCTCGTTGACATGAATGATAATATCCCACTTCTGCACCTGAAGAGTTATGATGATCTCGGTGCCTTAAAGGTTACCATTCAAAAGTTTTACCGGGTAAATGGCGAGTCTACACAATATAAGGGCGTGGAGCCTGATATTGTCCTGCCAAGTCTGTTTCAGCATCTTGAATCAGGAGAGCAGTACCTGGATAATTCCCTTCCCTGGGATCAGGTGGATTCTGTCGCATTCACAAAGCTTACGGCCTCAGCATTTGATCTGATTTCTTTAAAAGAAAAGTCTGCAAAACGTGTGCAGGCCGATGAGGGCCTGCAGGTTATTGCCGATGAGGCGAAGAAGGCAACAGGGCGCGCCAAGCAGACAAGCCTATCCGTAAATCTTGCTGATATGAAGACAAAACGTGAGGAGGCAGATATTGCTCGTGAGAAGATAGGTGCCCATTATATGAAATATCGCCATGAGACAAAGAATGGTCACGGAAATGAAGAGCGAGACGATTCCGATAAGGAAGATGATAAGGATAACTGGAAGGAAGAAATAAAAGAAGATCCTTATGTTAATGAATCTTTGTTGATCCTTAATGATATGCGTTCGTAACAGCCTTATCCCGCTCGATGTACATTTTAAAAATTTCTTGATTAACAAGCCAAAAAATGCTAAGTCTCCAAGCTTATGAATGGTCATTCATTCAATTATGGGGTTTTTGAAAGACTGCGTCAGGACACGATGCTTCTAAACTTTCATGCCTGACCGTGATCAGCCTGCGCTGTTCATGAATAGTCACTTGGAACTGAGGATTAAATGGATCTTGCAGAGGCGTTTCGTAATTACGAAGATAAGATAGTCAAGCAGTGGGTTGACTACACCTTGTCGTCCTATAAGTCGTCCACATTTTTTAAGAAGTCACCTGATAAATTTGCCAATCCCGTGGGTGGAAACACCCGTGAGGCCTTATCGACTCTTTTTAAGCTCCTCTCCAAAAATGCAGATCCCAAGAAATTTGCCGAGCCACTGGATCAGGTAATGCGAATTCGCTCCATTCAGGAATTTACCGCATCTGAAGCCGTTGGCCCCATTTATGCGGTGAAGCATATTACCAGAGAACTACTGGAAAAAGACTCAGAACGTAAACATCTGATTAGTGAACTGTACGATTTTGAGTTTGCTGTGGACTTAGCTGTTTTGTCAGCTTTTGACCTGTACGCGCAATGTCGTGAGCGCTTGTACAAGGTTCGTATTAAAGAAATTAAAACCGGCACTCACATTCTTACCGACAGCAAGTGTCCGTCAAACTTGCTGGAAAATGATAAAAGTGATCCTGTTGATTTTCCCGTTTAAAACGGTGAACACAGGAACTAACAGTTAGTTATTTAACAGGTTCTGATTTGGGAGGGGGGAGTTTCCCGACTGGGCCTATACAGTTCAATTTGAAGCGAGGTTAGAAGAAATGAAGTATGCCTTCTCATTCCTGGCAGTCTTAGCGCTGGTTTTGATTGCGTGGCTGGGATCTCTAATACCGGGTATGCAGTACCTGTTCGGTGTGGCGATTCCTTATCTGGCAATCATGATCTTCCTGGGTGGCTTTGTTTACAGAGTCGTGCAATGGGCTAAATCGCCCGTTCCGTTTTCCATTCCCACTACTTGTGGTCAGGGAAAATCACTGGATTTCATCAAACAGGATAAGCTAGACTGTCCCACCAAGACATCGGAAGTTGTCGCCAGAATGTTCCTGGAAATTTTTGCTTTCAGGTCACTGTTTCGGAATACTAAATCCGAACTCCACGAAGGACCAAAGATCACCTACGAGTCATCAAGATGGCTGTGGTTGGCTGCTCTGCTCTTTCACTATTCTTTTCTGGTGATTGTGATCAGGCATATGCGTCTGTTCCTAAACCCAGTTCCTCAATGGTTGCAGTGGGTTGACTTTCTGGATGCCGGTGCAATGCTGCAGATTGGAGCACCACTACTTTACGCCTCAAGTCTTGGACTTCTCGGCGGTGTAGTATTTCTCTTTGGACGTCGTCTGGTGAATCGCAATGTACGTTACATTTCTCTTGCCAATGACTACTTTCCACTCTTTTTGATTTTCGCTATCGTTGTTACCGGAATGCTGATGCGTTATTTTATCCGTACCGATATCGATATCGTCAATATCAAAGAGTTGCTGGTTGGTCTGGTTACCCTGCAACCTGTAATCAACGCTCCTATTGGTTCCATTTTCTACATCCATGTTTTTCTGGTTTCTGCTCTTCTTGTGTATTTTCCATTCTCCAAGTTGATGCATGCGGGCGGCGTATTTATGAGTCCCACCAGAAATATGTCCAATAACAGTCGTGCTGTAAGGCACATCAACCCATGGAATGATCCTACAATCAAACCTCACTCCTATGCAGGATATGAGGATGATTTTAGAGAGTTTATGGTTGAAGCTGGTCTCCCCGTTGAAAAAGAGTTACCTCCGAAGAAAGACGAGGAATAACGGGATCTGCCACCAAACAATTATAAGGATAATAGAATAATGGCACTTGCAAAATTAGAACAATTATCAAAAAGCGTAGTGCAGGG
>JAOZKN010000026.1:0-27788 GCA_029935315.1 Desulfocapsa sp.
CATCATCAGGCAGACTTACCGAAGTTCCAGAGCCGCTTATATCAACCCAGTCATATGTTGTGGAACCTGTTAAGTAACCAAATCCATCGGGCCCGGGTGCGGATGCTGCATGCGCTTGCACGGTAACCAGCAGCAGGCAGCACAAGGTCATCGTCCGTAAGAGTACTTTCCATTGTTTTTTCATACTTTTTCACCTCTGTAAAAGAATACTATGTTTTTTTGAAATAATACCTTCGCTCTGTCAAAAAAAATACGACAAAACAGTAGGTTACATAAGCAACTCAGCCTCAGCCCTGTTTGAAGGGCAGCAACATCAATCCAGTCTGCATATACTATCACAATATGAAATAATTATACAAATAATTTCATTAAAGTACTAATATCTGTATTGCTGATTCTGCTCTGAAAGAGTGGGCTCTCTGTTAAGTCTTTGATAGTAACAATAACAGGAGGAAGTGCGGATGGGCAAAAAAAAAGGACTCAACCAAAACTGGTTAAGTCCTTAAGTTTCTGTGGTGACCCCAAGGGGAATCGAACCCCTGTTCCCGGCGTGAGAGGCCGGTGTCCTGACCGCTAGACGATGGGGCCACAGTGGTGCTTTTTTACCTGAATGCCAGTAGCTTGTCAAGCTTTTGTTCCGGCTTTTTTGGTGTGAGGTTTCCTGGTAGCTATAGATCTTTAGTCAACTCTGTTCCAAACTTCCGACAGTAAGCAAGTTTATCCGGCGTTTTACTTAATGAATCAATTTTTTCCAAATTGCGTAACAGAAGAGGCGAGCCAAAATGAATATTAAGAGTGTCAAAGAGGCATTTAACAATAAGGATTGACCCGTCAAATAACTTGTCTCCACTGGTGGCAGCACAGGACAAAAGGTATCCTGTGGGCCGGGACGTTTTTGTGTCGTGATGGTTGAGTAAATATTTACGTGCCCATTGTGCCTGGCATCTATCAATATAACATTTGAGTTGAGCTGTTACGGAGTAAAAATAAATGGGACTTACCAGAAAAAGACGATCAGCTGACCTGGTTTTTGTGTAGAGTTCCTGCATATCGTCATTGATAACACATTCGCCTGTTTTGTTGCATCCGCCACAGCCCTGACAGGGCTGGACAGTAAGTTTGTTTAAGTGGCTGTATTCTATAGTATTGCCAGGAGTTTCAAGGATTCCTTCTGCAACTGATTTGGCCATTGTTGCAGAGTTGCCATTTGCTCGGGGACTACCGAGGATAAAAAGATTTTTCATGTCATTTTACTCTGCCGGGTTTGATCTGTCAGTTCTGGCAGGAGGGTGAGGGCAGCGACCAAAAAGCTGACATTCGGCCTGCAGCCAACTGGCAAGGTCCCGGGTGAAAAAACGTTCAGCGCAGCGCCAGGCCCAGTTTCCCTCTTTACTGCCGGGACTGTTCATTTTGCAGTCATTTCCAAAGCCGAGTATATCCTGAAGGGGAAAGATGGAATACTGACTGATTGAGGAGAGGGCAAGATAGATCATATCTTTGTGGATTTCACCGATGTCAATACTGATTTTATTGCAATATCGTTTGATTTCCGCACGCTGGCGATCGTTGAGCTGCTTGCCGAGAAACCAGCCAACGGTGGTGTCGTTATCGTGGGTTCCGGTATAGATCACGCTGTTTGCATTGCTGTAATTAAAGGGAAGGAAGGCATTGTTGCGATTGTTGTCAAAGGCAAATTGAAGAATTTTCATTCCTGGATAGCCTAAGTCATCACGTAACTGTATGACTTCGGGTGTGATCTCGCCAAGGTCTTCTGCAATAATGTCAAGCTTTCCAAGGGATTTGTGTATTTCGTTAAAAAATTCCTTCCCCGGTCCTTTTACCCATTTTCCTTTTACTGCTGTTTTGTTCTTTGCGGGGATTGACCAGTAGGCCTCAAATCCGCGAAAATGATCGACTCTTACGATATCGACCAATGTGAAGATCGCCTGAAAGCGTTCGGTCCACCACTTGTACAGCTTTTTTTTCACATCCTTGTCAGTACTGTTCCAGCGATAGAGCGGGTTTCCCCATCGCTGACCTGTTTTGGAAAAATAATCAGGTGGAACTCCTGCAACATGTGTAGGGGCAAGGGTTTTGGGGTCTAGTTGGAAGATTTCCTGATTTGCCCATACGTCAGCACTGTCCAGGCCAACGTATATAGGAATATCGCCAATCAGGCGTATATTTTTGTCCTCTGCTTTTTCACGCAGCTGTTTCCACTGTTTATCGAAAATAAATTGTTCAAAGGCATAATATTGCCAACGTTCTTTAAGCTGCTTCTTCGCTTTTGAGAGTGCGGCAGGATGACGATCTGCAAGTTCCTGTGGCCAGTCGAACCAGCCTTTTTGCTTATGGGTTTCTTTCAGGCTCATAAAGAGGCAGTAATCTTCAAGCCATTTGCTGTTTTGTATGAACGAGAGGAATGCTTTGTCTTTTCTATTAAAGCACTTAAAGGCACCAAGAAGTGCCTGGGTTTTAAATTCCGTGACCTTTTTAAAATCGGTTCGGTATTCAGAGAAGGGTGAGGAGGGGAGGGAAATGTTTTTTAAAAGTCCATCTTCCTTGAGCAGGTCCAGAGAAATAAGCAGGGGGGAGCCGGCAAAAGCAGAATTGCCCATATAAGGCGAGTTATCAAAGACAGGATTTGTTGGAACCGTTGGCAGAAACTGCCAGAGGCTCTGTCCTGAGGCGTTAAGAAAATCTATAAAATTCCAGGAAGGGTAGCCAATATCACCAATTCCATGGGCTGATGGGAGGGATGTGATGTGGGCTAGAATGCCGCTTGAACGAATATGTTTTTGTGTTGTCATAATAAGGTGTATAATAACATTGAATGGGGAGCTTGACAATCAAAGGCTTGGTGAAAACAGTATGAACGGAAGAAATATGTATCAAGTTGCGCATACTGAAATTTTAGCACAATCTTTTTAAGTTATTGTTTGCGTTTTGTGGTTTTTTGTTGTAATATGTGATGTTCGAAGGATTGATTGTCGGCAGCGCTTTAGCTGCCTTTTTTTGTTTAAGTACAATCCTTGTCCTCATTTGTCTCGTTGATGAAAACATCAGTATTGTACAAATAAATTTTACCTTACATACTGATTTATATAATATAAGTTAAGTAAAGGAGCAACCTAACGGTGCTGGTCGAACTTAAAGAAAAACTTCTGGGTGCAGGAAAGAAGGAAGGATGTATCAGCTTTACAGAGTTGAACAAAATTCTTCCGGATGATGTAAACGATCCTGCAGACATTGAAAAAGTTTTTAATTTTCTGGCCGATCACAATATAGAAATTGTGACCCAGGAAGGGGCAGATGGTCAAAAGCGGACGCTATCCGGAGAGGAATTTAAGTTAGACGAAGACTCTGATGCTGATGTGCAGGAAGATGTTGCTGCCAATTCACAACCTGATGAACCGCACGATGCTGAAGAAACCACCACTACCTATCTTCGGGAAATGGGCCGTTTCGATCTGCTTACTCCGGATGAGGAAGCCAAGTATTCCAGAACCATCCGCCAGGGCTTTGAATCCATCATTGAAGCGATCAGGCAGGACGATTCCGGCACAAAGGACCTCGAGCTCCTTTGTACCCGTATCGCCCTCTGGGAAAAACGTGATCCGACTTTAAAACCCAAAAAGCAGCAGCTTAATTTTATGCGCTATAGTGTGACCAGCGCTGCCAAGAAACATTCAGAAATTCGCGTACTCCTCGACCTGCAGACCAAACTTGAGGCATATTCCAGGTCCATTGAAATTGCCAAAGATTGTATGATTCGGGCGAATTTGCGTCTTGTTGTCTCCATCGCCAAACGATACATGCACCAGGGCCTGACTCTTGCTGATCTTATTCAGGAAGGAAATCTCGGTCTTATGCGAGCTGTTTTTCGTTTTGATTATACCAAGGGGAATAAATTTTCCACCTATGCTTCATGGTGGATTCGACAGGCAATAACCAGAGCGATCCTTGATAAAACCAGAACCATCCGCCTACCAGTCCATTTCCTTGAATTACGCAGCCAGTTCTTTAAGGCCTTTTATGCCTTGTATAAAGAATTAGGCCGGGAACCAACACCCCTCGAGATCTCCAAGAATACTGATCTGCCAATGGATAAGATTCTTGCTATTCTTGAGGCTTCAAGAGAACCAATTTCCCTTGAAACTCCAGTGGGAGATGATGATTCTACCCTTGGTGATTTCCTTGAAAATCAGGAGTCCCAATCCCCTTATGAGGCGGTTCAGAACCGTGAACTCTCCGGACGGGTTGAGGAAATTCTTTCCACCCTCAGTGACAGAGAAGAGAAGATCATTCGTCTTCGTTTCGGTATCGGTGAAAAGGCTGAGTATACTCTTGAAGAGATAGGCAAACGTTTCAATGTCTCCCGTGAACGGATCAGGCAAATTGAAAAAAAGGCATTGAACAGGTTGCGACATTCAAGCAGAAGAGATAAGTTGAAATTCTTCTTGGATTAAAACTTATATTATCAATAACAGCAGGATAATAAGCCGGGATTATTTCCCGGCTTTTTTTATGACTATGAAAAATTTTGTGGAACAGGCAGGGCTTGGTGATATTCTCGAAAAAGTAGAAGCCGGAGAACGGCTCTCCGTTGATGATGGTGTCAGGTTATATAACACCAGTGATCTTCTCTCCCTTGGCTATATGGCAAATATGGTGAGAAACAGGATCAATGGCGATAACACCTATTTTATCTATAACCAGCATATTAATTATTCAAATATTTGCACTAATCTCTGTAAATTTTGTGCTTTTGGTAAAGACAAAGAGCATGAACAGGCCTATGAGATGGACCTTGAGACGGTCAAACAGAAGGTTCGTGATCGTCTTGATGAACCCATAACGGAAATTCACATGGTGGGTGGTATTCATCCTGATCTGCCATTCTCTTATTATACTGATCTGTTAAAGGGCATTAAAGAAGTGCGGCCTGAGGTGCATATTCAGGCATTTACCTGTGTTGAAATCGCACATCTTGCCGGGCTTGCCGGGAAACCGGTGGGCGAGACCCTTGAACTCTTAAAAAGTGCAGGGCTTGGTTCTATTCCCGGTGGAGGAGCAGAAGTCTTTGCTCCACGTATTCGTGAAATAACCTGCGAAAAGAAATTACCAGGTAAAGACTGGATTGAAGTTGCCAAAGAGGCACACAGACATGGCCTGCATACTAATGCGACCATGCTTTATGGACATATTGAGACCATGGAAGAACGTGTTGAACACCTTGATGCCTTACGTCTGGCACAGGACGAAACCAATGGCTTCCTCGCTTTCATTCCACTTTCTTTTCATCCTAAAAACACCGAGATGTCGACGCTGTCCAGAACCACAGGAATGGATGATCTTAAAAATGTAGCCGTTGCCAGGTTGATGCTCGATAATTTCCCGCATATAAAAGCCTACTGGGTAATGATTGGTCCAAAAGTTGCGCAAATCGCCCTCTCTTTTGGGGCCGACGACATGGATGGCACCGTCAAGGAAGAGGTTATTACCCATATGGCAGGTGCTGAGACAGATCAGGCAATAGGATCCAAAACCCTGGTGAAATTGATTCAGGAATCCGGTCGGATTGCCATTGAACGTGATACCCTGTATAAAACCATAGAGATATTTAAGTAGAATCAGGTCGTAAAACATGCCGGTAACAGAAAAACAATTTCAGGACATCAGCAGCAAAGTTCTTGATGGTGGTCGTATAACTGACGAAGAATTCCTGACCCTCTCTCATGACGCAGATCTCTTTCAACTTGGGTTTCTTGCCGATGCCATTCGAAAGCATAAGCATCCTGAAAGATACGTTACCTATGTGGTTGACAGAAATATTAATTATACTGATATCTGTGTCTCTGCCTGTAAATTCTGCGCATTTTTCAAAGCTCCTGAGGATAAGGCAGGCTATCTGTTAAGTAAAGATGAGCTTGCTGATAAGATTCGTGAAACCCAGGACCTTGGCGGTACCCAGATTCTTCTTCAAGGTGGATTGCATCCTGATTTATCCCTTGAGTATTACGAGGATATGCTCCGGTTTATGAAGAAAACCGGTATTCATATCCACGGTTTTTCTCCTCCTGAAGTGTGTCATTTTGCTGAGATCTCCAAACTATCCATCGCTGAAGTCATCAAACGGCTCATTGCTGCCGGCCTTGATTCTATTCCAGGAGGTGGCGCTGAAATTTTGAACGATCGGGTTCGTGAATCTACCGCGCCCAGAAAATGCAATGCGGATCAGTGGATTGAGGTGATGGAAGAGGCACATAAGCAGGGTCTGCGGACCACTGCCACCATGATGTTTGGACATATTGAAACCATTGAAGAGCGTTTGGAGCATTTGCGGAGATTACGCGAACTCCAGGATCGTACGCAGGGGTTTACCGCATTTATTCCCTGGCCTTTTCAGCCGGATAATACCGTACTGAATGATCTTGGCACCATAGAAAAGACAACAGGTTTTGCCTATCTGCGAATGCTTGCCTTGTCTCGTATTTATCTCGATAATTTTGATAATATTCAGGCCTCCTGGGTGACCCAGGGGCCTAAAATAGCACAAATTTCCTTGAGTTTTGGCGCAAACGATTTTGGCTCTACCATGATCGAAGAAAATGTTGTCGCCGCAGCGGGCATAAGTTTCAGACTATCCGAACAGGAAATAAAACGTCTGGTGACAGATGCAGGTTTCGAACCGAAACAACGCTTGATGGACTACAGTCTGGTTTCCTGACCAGTATGGCCGTGCGTTCTTTACTTGATCCCTCTACTGCTGTAATCGTCCAGGCTCCCTGGCTGGTACCGGTTAGCTCGCCTGTAATTGCTGATGGTGCAGTACTTCTTCAGGGTAATCGTATTCATGCCCTGGGCACCTCGCAGCACATTTTCACAAACTATCCCGAAATTCCGATTCGCAGGTACCCGGGTGTCCTTATGCCCGGACTTGTGAATGCACATATGCATCTTGAACTTTCTGTTTTTGGTACTGTGGAGCCCGAAAGTAAAGAAAGCACAATGTGTGAGTGGATAGGTGCATTGTTAGCTAAAAGAATGGCAGCAACGTTTACAGAGGCCGATATTTACGCAGCAGCCGAGAAGGTTGCGCAGGATCAGTATGCCTCTGGCGTTGTGTTGCTTCTTGATATCGGAAACTCTATCCTTCCTGCATTTTCCACGTCCACTCCTGAAGTATATTCTTTGTTTGAAATGCTCGGTCCCACTGAAGAAGCCACGATTCTGGCCATGCAATCCCTGAGGGAATTGGCAGATGAAATTCAGGTGACAGGACATGCTCCCTATTCAACTTCTCCCCAGTTACTGCAAACCTTAAAAAAACGATCCTCTGTGATGCAGGGGATTTTCTCGCTCCATGTTGCAGAAAACAGGGATGAATCTCGACTTCTTTTTGATGGGGATGGTTGCTTTTTTGATTTCCTCAAAGAACGTGGCGCCCTTGATGGAACCTTTCCCCTTGCTAACGTTGAGCAGAGGTCCGTGCTCGGGTATCTTCACCAGTCAGGTATCCTCGATGACAGGAGTCTTTGTGTACACTGCGTGCACGTCAGTGCAGATGAAATTGATATCCTTGCCCGCAGCAAATGCCATGTCTGTGTCTGTCCCGGGAGTAATCGTTTTTTGCACGTGGGCAAGGCGCCTCTTGAGCAAATTCTTGAGCGTGGTATACTCCCGGCACTTGGTACTGACTCCATTGCCTCGAATCCTGTTCTTGATATGTGGCACGAAATGGCTTTGCTTCGCCAGGAGTATCCAGGCATCAGGCCGGAGCATGTGCTGCAGATGGCAACCCTGGGTGGGGCAAAGGCCATGCACAGGGACAATGATTACGGTAGTCTAGCTAAGGGCCAGAGTGCTAATTTTATAGCTGTTCAGGATGCTATGCTTGTAAATGTGCAAAATGAGTCTCAATTGCTGGATAAACTGACAACCATGGGGCGACCTGAATCTGTTGTCCGGGTACTGGCATTCTGAAAATGCTCAAGCAAGATAAAAAAGTTCGGATCGGAATGGTGAATTTTATAAACACCGCACCGATTTATGAAACCTGGAAGAAACGATCTCACCCATCAGACTGGCAGGTCTTTGAGGCACCTCCCTCGACCCTTAATCAAATGCTTGCCGATGGCGAACTCGATCTTGGTTTTGTCTCCTCCTATGAATATGGTGTTCGTCCTCAGGAGTATCGTATCTTACCGGATCTGTCCATTAGCGCCAATGGCTCCGTAGGTTCCGTTTTTCTGTTCTGTCGGATTGATCCTCAATTGCTGGATAATGAAACGGTACTGTTGAGTGGGCAATCAGAAACCTCCATTGCCTTGATTAAAATAATCCTGGAAGAGTTCTATAAAGTACATCCTCAATATGTGGTTGGCGATGTGCATGGTGATCTGGCCGATCAGGCTGCTGCCATTCTGGCCATTGGGGATGAAGCTTTGCGATTGTCCAGTGAAGGCCACTTTCCCTATCAGCTTGATCTTGGAGAGGTGTGGTGTAAATATACTGACCTGCCATTTGTTTTTGCAATTTGCGCTGTACGTGAAGAATTTTGCCGCAACCATCCTCAAACAGTGTCTGAAATTCATAAAGAATTTCTTGCCTGCAGAGGGGAGGGAAGTCGGCAACTGGAGTCAATCTGCAGCCAGGTTGCACCTCGAATCCCCATGCATCCCGATGAATGTTATGTGTATTTAAGGGCCATCGAGTATGATCTGACTGAGCGAAAACAGCTGGCCCTTGAAAAATATTACGGATACCTGATTGCGCGGGGAGAAGTCTCGCCGCACTCCGTTCCTTTACAATTTTTTAGCTATGAATAAGACTGCACAAAAAATTCTCATTGCTGTAACCGGCGCTTCTGCCATGGTATTTCTTCGTTCCTTTCTCGAAATGCTTGCAAAAGAGGACGTACTGGTCCACGGGGTCTGCTCGACGGCCGGAGAGAAGGTTTTGCAAATTGAAAGTGGTATTTCCCATACTGAACTTCCTGCCGTGAGCCAGTGGTTTGATAGTAAGGATTTTGCGGCACCACCTTCATCCGGTTCGTCCGGCTATGATGCAATGGTTGTTTTACCCTGCTCCATGGGAAGTCTTGGGGCAATTGCATCCGGAATGAGTTCGACCCTTGTCCATCGAGCCGCTGATGTGATGTTAAAAGAGAGAAAGAAGCTTATTCTTGTGGCCCGTGAAACTCCATTAAACAGAACGCATTTGAAAAATATGCTCACCGTCCATGATGCAGGTGCAACAATCTGTCCGCCACATCCCGGGTTTTATCTCAAGCCTGCAACCATCGAAGAGGCGGCGATGACCTTTTCATGGCGTCTTGGCGACCAGCTGGGTCTTGAAATGAAAGGTCGTAAACGCTGGGAAGGCTATAATGTTTAAGAAAGTTGCAGTCCTTCTGGAGATGATCAAGTTTAAACTGACCATCTTTGCCATGCCTTTTGCCTTTATGGGTGCTTTTCTTGCCGCTGATGGGTTGCCTGACGGGAAAACTATTCTGCTGGTAATACTTGCCATGGCTGGTGCCAGAACCTGTGCCATGGGATTTAACCGTATTGTTGATGCAAAGTTTGACGGAGCAAATCCCAGAACCGCTGAACGTGCAATACCTTCAGGTGCCGTCACAGCTCTTGAAGCATGGAGCATGGTCATTATCGCCGGGTTGCTTTTTTTTGCTGCAGCCTGGTTTTTGAATCCCCTGACCCTTAAACTTGCGCCATTTGCCCTTTCCCTGACACTCTTTTATTCGCTCACCAAACGTTTTACTTCTTTTTGTCACCTGATCTTAGGTGTGGCCCTGGCATTTTCTCCCCTTGGGGGATGGGTGGCGGTGCAGGGAAGTCTGCAGAGTTTTCCCTGGGCATTATCTGCCGGTGTTCTGTTTTGGGTTGCCGGTTTTGATACTGTGTACGCCTGTCTGGATGCTGATTTTGACAAAAAGACGGGCCTGCATTCACTCCCGTCCCGCCTGGGGTCCCGTAATGCTTTTCGTCTTGCCGCAGTTTTTCATACCATCGCCTTTTGCCTTTTTATTTTAACAGGTATTCAGGCGCAGTTGAACTTCTTCTATTATATCGGTGTTGCATTTGCCGCAATGGCACTCTGTTATCAGCACTGGATAGTTGATCCGGATGATCTTTCCAGGATTCAGGTCTCTTTCTTTTCCATGAACGGCTTTATCAGTCTGGCACTTTTTCTGGCAACCTGCCTCTCCTTATTTACATAAGTGTATAGCTTGAAAACTATTTCTTTTTTTATACTCTGCTCCTGTCTTTGCCTGGCAACATCCCTTTATGCCACAGAGATCCCGGTGGGAGTTACCGATGACACCATTGAATCCATTGTCTATAAAGGAGAAGAACGATTGAAGTATGAGGTGTCCTGGAGTGGTGGCATAAAGATAGGTGAACTTCACCTGGAAGTGAATAAGAACACTGAAGCTGCTGGTGGGTATACGATCAAAGCAATAGTGAACGCTTCGGGACTCTTCCATTTTTTTTATCCAGTTGATGATTCCTTCCTGACTGGTGTTGATGGAGAGAATTATTTACCACTTCATTATGACGTGGAACAGGTGGAAGGGCGCAGTTATCATGCCCTTCGTCATACTGAATATGATCAGGAATCAGGCGTCGTTCGTTACAGCAAAAACAATGAACAGGTTAGCGAATTTCAGGTAGGGGGGCAAGTGCACAACGAATTCTCTTCCTTTTTCTTCACTCGCATGCTCACCCTTAAACATGATAAACCCGTCATTGTGCCAACATTTGCAGACAAAAAGCGTCATGAAGTGGTGGTGCAGACAGGTGAAGCAATCCGTATCAAAAATAAAGTGCTCGGGAATGTTACAGTACTGCCCGTCAGTCCCATCATGGATTTTAAAGGTCTGTATGATAAGGCAGGGGATACTGTTATTTTTCTCACGGACGATACTTGTCGCATTCCGGTACGAATTACCTCAAAACTAACGGTAGGCTCATTAACTGCAGAACTGGTCTCTTATGCAAGTTCAACATGTCCGGGGCGGCAATAGTATCACCCTGAATTCCCTGTAAGTATTTCGTCGGGGAAAAAACTCCATCCCGGAGACTGAAACAGTTGTCGTTTTTAGTGGCAATGATGCAAATAATGTTTATATTCAGCACCGCTGAATGTAGCATTTACATACAATTAAAACTTAATCTTATTCACTTAAGGAGAATAGCATGAAACTTATACTTTTAGGCGCCCCCGGTGCAGGAAAAGGAACCGTAGCAAAATTACTCACTGCCGTTGATGGATCTGTTCAGATTTCCACAGGAGACATCCTGCGTGGCGCTGTACAGGCCGGAACCGATCTTGGCAAGGAAGCGGAGGGATTCATGAAACGCGGCGACCTGGTGCCTGATTCTTTGATTATGGGCATTATGGGAAGTCGTCTGCAGGAGCCTGATTGTGAAAAAGGTTTTCTTCTTGATGGTTTTCCTCGTACCATTCCTCAGGCAGAAGAGTTGACTGAACTTTTGAAGAAACTTAATATTGAACTTGATATGGCCGTTGATATTGACGTCCCCAGGGATATTATTCTGGACAGACTCTGTACCAGAAGAACTTGTGAAAACAGCGATTGTCAGTCAATCTACAATGTAAAATCCAATCCACCTAAAACAGAAGGTATCTGTGACAAGTGTGGCGCGAAGGTTGTACAGCGTGAAGATGAGACTGAAGAGGCAATTTCTCACCGCCTTGAAACCTATAATGAGAAAACTTCCCCTCTTATCGGTTTTTATAAGGAGGCAGGCTTGCTGATGTCTGTTCCTGCAACTTCCTCTGATGCTGTTATTGATGCAGTAAAAGAGAAGTTAAACCTGTAGGAAAAAACAAGTCATTATCTACCGGGGAAGGAAAGCAATTTGTTTTTCTTCCCTATTTTTTTGAGTTGAGTATAAGGAGATCTTGGGATGAGTGATTCAGTATTAGAGACAGATTATAAGGGACTTGAGCTTGTACATCGTGGCAAAGTACGTGATATGTACGCAATACCAGGTCATGACGATAAATTGCTGATGGTTGCCACTGATCGTATTTCGGCTTTTGATGTGGTTATTGATGCAATTCCCGGTAAGGGGAAGGTCCTGACCCAGTTATCACTGTTCTGGTTTGATCTTCTTGGCGATGTTGTCGACAACCATTTGATTACCGCCAATGTTAATGAGTATCCTGAAAGTTGTAAGCCCTATGCAGAGGAGCTTGATGGCCGATCCATGCTGGTACATAAAACAAAACCCTTGAGCGTTGAATGTATTGTGCGTGGTTATATTTCCGGTTCATTCTGGAAAGCGTATCAAAAAAATAATGTGGTCTGCGGCTTTGAATTCCCTGCTAATATGCAGGAATCTGATAAATTCCCGGAAGTGCTTTTTACCCCGTCTACTAAAGCTGAGATGGGTGACCATGATGAAAATATTTCAGTGGCCACCATGGAAGAACAGATGGGAAAAGAGTTCACCGCTAAAATTGCCGATATCAGCATAGAACTCTATTCACGCGCTGCAGATTTTGCCCGTTCCAAGGGCATAATCATCGCTGACACAAAATTTGAACTGGGAATGCTGGGAGACAAGCTGATCTTAATTGATGAGGTTCTTACCCCCGATTCTTCACGTTTCTGGCCATTGGATGAATACACACCAGGGCAAGGGCAACCAAGCTTTGATAAGCAGTTCCTCCGTGATTATCTCTCAACTCTTGATTGGGATAAAAATCCACCGGCACCGAAAGTTCCACAAGAAATCATCGATAAGACCAAAGCACGTTACGAAGAGGCTTTGGAGAAAATCACCAGAAAGTAAGACAAAAAAATCCCCTTTTCCAAATAACAATGGAAAAGGGGATAGCGGACTTCACTCGACCTCAACTCAATCAGGTGGTCTTGAACTTCTGACCTCTGAGAATGTTGTCTACTGATTGCATATTGCCTTTCATGTAGAAAATGTTGGGCTTGGTGTCATCTGCCGGACGCATAACCCATACCTTCTCTTCAATCTGATGAACCAGTTTGTAGACGATATTGTCAGGATCGGTAAGGTTACCAAATGTTCTGGCTCCAGTAGGGCATGCAGATGAACAACCTGTCTGCTTCTCACCTTTAGACAATCTTTTTTCCCAGCAAAAATCACACTTGTCAATGGCATGTCTGGTTGCGTCGAAGTATCTCGCATCGTATGGACAGGCAAGCACACAGGTTTTACAACCGATGCAGCGTTTGGAATCCATGCGGACAATACCGGTGACAGGATCTTTAAATGTAGCAACTGTAGGGCATGCACGAACACAAGGTGCATCATTACAGTGGTTACAGAGAACCGGAATAAATTCAATCTGTCTATCAAGGGTTCCAGTATATTTTTTTGTCAAAATGCGGGTTCTGTATCCGTAATCAGGCACTTCGTTGATTGTGTTACAAGCATCAACACATTTTTCACAGTCAATACAAAGAGACTGGCGAATGACCATGGAGTAGTGGGGATTATAAGGATATTTCTTTACAAGATCAGCACCACCGGATGCATGGGCTTTTCCAACCAATGAGGTTAACGAGAGAATCTTGCCTCCGGCATATACTCCAGCCACTGCAAGCCCAAGTTTTAAAAATTTTCTTCTTTCCTGAGCAGTGACAGATTCTGTCCCTTCATTCTTTAGATTATCCAGGTTTATATTTGGAAATTTCATATGATATCGTTCCTTTTTACTATTCTTCAGTAGGGTGATAGGAGGTGCCCTGGTGCAGGCACCTCAAGTTCCTTTACCAGATCCTGTGATGACGCTTCATTGCATCTTCTTCGCTTTCACCTTCTTCCATGAAGTGGATAGCGCCACAACCAGGACATATATAACCGCCCTCTGGTACTATCTCATGTTTCTCAAGCTGGTGACCATTGAGCATTTTTTCGCCAGCAAAGTAGGCGAGTGCAATAAAACTGATTCCCATAATTGAAATCATAATTTCATGGAATGATGGGATATATATCAAGAGATTTGCTTCTTCAACGACCCCTAATGAATGATATACCGATTCCATCTGTCCGGGAATAACAATGTCGTAACGCATAAAGAAAATACCAATCATCATCAGACCGGTTGCCCATAAAATCATGTTGAAATTATTTCCACGTGATTTGAACAGGAGATACAGTGGTAAAATCATACCCAGGAAAATTTCAAAAACCCAGAAGTTGATCGCATAGTCGCCGGTAAGGAAGGACATAATAATAAGATGTTTGCCCTCAGATACCATACCAGTAACAATCTTCCAGATGGTGAAGAATATAATGGTGCAAATAAGAAAAATTGTGACCTGGGTGACGGATTTAATGGCACGTTCCATACGCTGGTTCATGATATCAGGGTTAATTTTCCAACCCAGGGTAGTGAAAAAGAGAATAGCACAGCCACCTGACATGGCAGCTGAAATAATAAAGTAAATTGGCAGGTAAGGGCCATACCAGAAGTGACGTCCATGGAGCATGCCGAAGATACCACCAAGATTACTATGGGCTGCAATACCAACCATCAGGCCAAAGAACCCCATGAGGCGTGACAGGCTATGATTCTGGTCCAGCAGAAAATAATACTCGATGACCATAAAGACAAGATAAGCACCATATAAGGTTCCCATCCACCACATATTGGACGAAAAGTTGGGTGAAATTACATTCCAGATAGCCATACGGAAGGGATTTTCAATATCAAAAAAGATAATAAGAAAACCGCCCAGCATAAACATAATGGACATAAAGACAGCACGTTTGGCTATTGGCATAAATGCCTCTCCACCAAAAACGTGACCAATGGAGGAGATGATACAAAGTCCGGTTGAGGTAACAACACAGAAAATGTAGGTGGAAATAAGAAGTCCCCATGGAATTTGTTTGGTGACGCCATATACATGGTGATAACCAGCGAAAAAGCCTTGAATACCAATTGCAGCACCAATAAGTGTCACAATGGCAAAAATGCCCATAACCATTTTGTACATGGGACTTGAATTTTTCAAAGCCTCTACGCCATGAAAACCCCATCTTTTTGAAATATCTACCATCCTTCCAGTCATTGTTTCTCCTCTATATTATAAAATTCAGCTAATAAATTTGATGCATAAGCAGGTATCAGTGTCCACTCTTTCCATGAGCATCCTGTTTGGCGTCGCCACCCTGCATTTCGCTGTATCCTTTCACGCCAATATGACAAACTGTACATCTGGTAAGGTATCCAAATGCCTGGCTGGAGTCATGGCAGGTGCCACAAAATTTAGTATGGAGAGCTTCAAGGTATTCACGTTTGACAGCCGGGTCGTCAGAAGATGCAAGTTCGGAATCTGCGACATGGCCCTGCTCCATAACAAAAACATCCTTATGGCAGGATTCACAGGAAAGTTCCTCACGGCCTACATGAATATCATGGGAAAAAACTACCGTCTTAACAGGTTCATTAAATACAATTTTTTCAGTGGGCGGAAAGTGACAGGACTCGCACTGGGTTGAAGAATCGAATGCATCGTCACCATTATGGCAGGAACCACAGTACTTACCTTCTTTAAAGGCGGCCATGGTGAAGTCTTCATTGGCGGTTGCAGCACCTTCTTCCATCTCGAAGAGTTCATCATGGCAGCTGGAACATTCAAGCTCAACTTCCATGGTATGGAATTTATGGCTAAATGCAGCTTTCACAGGAGAATTCCAGACAATTGGGTTCTCAGGGCCGTAGGTGTCTTCATCGTATTCGTCACTGGCAAGGGAATTGGCAGCGATAAAAAGGGATGTTGAAAGGCAGAAAACGGCACCAAGGATAATGGGACTTTTGGTCATTTTTTGTGCTCCGCTAAATTTATGGTCAGTGTGAAATGAAAGAGTAAAAACGCATTAATAAAATTTTTATATATCTTCTTAAGAATGGATAGCACATGAGAATGTATGCCGCACTGCCACTTTGTGGCCTACTACTTCGTGGCGTTTTTCGTTAGTCGGGATGCTCTACTGCTATTATTGATGGTTGTCAAGTATGAGAGCTAAAAATCTCACAAAGAAAAAAGAGCATTTTGGGTCAAAGTCAAGAGCATTTGCTCAGGATATTTCAAAAAAGAGTTGTAAATTCAGCGTGATCTCAATTATGGATCTGTGTATATGGGAATAAAAAAAATTACAGGTGAATAAAACAATTAGTTTTTAATGCTGTGTTTTATTGAGCTCTGCTATTTGATTTGCTCCTTCAATGATGGACTCAAGGATTTTTCTTTCTTCAGCACCAATCCCTACCTCTCTGTAGGAATCTACTAATAATTGCGCATAATTAATAATACCATTGGCGAGATTTGTACTCTGGTTTAACGTAGTGCCAAGGGCTTCTTTAAATTGTTTTTGGTCTCTTTCTGAAAGAGGGTTCTCTGTTGATCGCAGCAGTAAGTCATTCACTGAATCGATGAAGTCTGATAGTTCTGTACAACTGGCCGTATCGTTTAGCAGACCTTCCTCCAGGACTTCCGGCTGTTTAATTTGTTTTGATAAAGCGAATAAGGGGAGCATTGTTTTTTTATAAAACAGGGTCAAAGAGAAACTGATCAAACAGATGATAACAGCCAGTGAACCTATCATAAGCGTTTGAAACTGTATAACCTTTGCCCGCATTTGGCTGACAATTATTCTATCAAAACGGATCAGGTACTCAGCGAGACTTCTTATTCGTTTTTGCAGTTCAAGGCTTTTACTTACTTTTTCACTGGACAGTGGAATTTCATTGGAAAGAATGGCAAGTCCACTAATGTCGGCATGTTTGGCAAGATCCAGGCGATATTCCCCGGGGATAAGGGTGTTTTCCTGTATTCTGCTCAGGGTTGAGTTCAGATTCTCCAGTTGATCAGTTGCCAGGGAGACTTGTTTCCAGTCGTGTCCAATAAGTGCAGTGGTAACCTGTTCGCGAAGGGTGGAAAATTGAAAAATCATCGCTTCACTCTGGGTTATTATAGAGTTGTAGCGTTCAGTGAGTTGATACTGGCGGACTCCCATAAAGATAACAAGAACGAGTAATGCGGCGACGCTGGTAAAAGTAATGTAGCCCATGCGTTTTAATGAAACCATTGTCGACTCACTCTTTCAATTTGGAATGGATGCATAAATCTGCCGCAGGGCAGGTTTGGCATTGATGTGTTTCTTCAATCCCTGCAGCTATCTTATCAGTAAAGTGGCAATCCATGATGATTTCAAATTCTTCATCATCAATTGTTTCCACTTCAAGAAGAATGGCAGCGAGTTGTTTTAAGAGATAGTATTGTTGTTTGAGTATGGTGGACGCTTCATCATTGCATTCCAGAAGGAGTTTTTTAATTTCCTGATCTACAATTTCAGAGGTGGTGTCACTCATTTCCAGACGTTGAGATGCACCTCCCAGAAAGCCTGAATCATCTACTGCCATAGCCTGTGGGCCTATAAGATCACTCATACCCCATTTGCAGACCATACTGGTGGCGATTTCTGTTGCCTGGACGATATCTCCCTGAGCACCAGTTGTTTTTTGAGAAAAGGCTATCTCTTCAGCAGCTCTGCCTCCCATAAGGATGGTAATGCGAGCTTTTAGGTAGTCATAATTATAGCTGGATCTATCGTTTACTGAGAGTTGTTGGGTCTGCCCCAATGCACGGCCCCTTGGAATGATAGTTATTTTGTGAATCGGGTCAGCGTCTGGTAATGTTTTTGCGACAATGGCATGACCAGCTTCGTGATAAGCGAGAACGTTACGATCCTGGTCGGTCATTATCATTCCCTTGCGCTCAACTCCCATCAAGATACGATCCCGAGCCTGCTCAAAGTCTTTAATTTCTACTTCTTTCTTCCCGGTTCTAGCGGCCATAAGGGCGGCTTCATTAACGAGGTTCGCAAGTTCAGCACCAGTAAACCCGGGAACCATGTGTGCGACTTTGTCCAGATCAACTTCCGCAGAGAGTGCTATTCTGGCACCATGTACAGAGAGGATTTTTTTTCTGCCCTTAATGTCAGGAGGTAAGATATTAACCTGGCGATCGAATCTACCAGGGCGGCGCAGGGCAGAATCCAGAATGTCAGGACGGTTGGTGGCGGCAAGGACTACAATAGTGTCAGAGCTTGCAAATCCATCCATTTCTACAAGTAAAGCATTCAGGGTCTGGCTACGTTCATCCTGACCGCTTGCAGTAGCTCCACCTGCACGACTGCCGCCCACTGCATCTATTTCATCTATAAAAATAATACATGGGGCATTGGTTTTTGCTTCTTTAAAGATGTCACGTACCCGGGAAGCACCAACACCGACAAACATTTCTACAAAATCAGAACCGCTGAAACTGTAAAAGGGAACTTCAGCTTCACCGGCAATGGCACGAGCTAACAGTGTTTTACCAGTGCCGGGAGGGCCTTGTAATAAAACTCCTTTGGGGCTGACAGCACCAATTTGTTTATACTGGCCGGGATTTTTAAGGAAATTAACAACTTCCTGTAACTCTTCAAGTGCCTCAGGTATGCCTGCAACATCATCAAATGTAACCTGGTTTTGATCAGAGTTGGGAAGGATGAGTTTGTCTGAGGCAAATTTGTTTTTCTCCTCCTCTTCAAGTTTTCTTTTTCTACTCAAAGAAATAATAACGGTGAGAAGCAGGAAAACGACATAGAGAAGGGCGATACCCTGGAAAACCTGTTCGGACCGGTCTTTTTTAAATTTAATCTGTATGTTATGGGCCTGTAGTTCAGATATCAGTTTTTCGGGGTTGGGAACACTCGTTTCGTATTGGTCGCCGGCCTTATGGGTAGCGATAACTCTATTGCCAATAAAAGTTGTGGACACAAGGTCATGGTTAAGAAGACAGTAACGAAATTCACTGTAGGAGACAGTTCGTAACCTATGCTCCAGTACCCACAGGCCATAACTACCACCAAGAATTATTGTAAAAAGAAAAAAAACAAAAAGGTTGCGGATCAGAATTGCCATTGGGTTTCCATCG
The DNA here is from genome assembly GCA_029935315.1 of Desulfocapsa sp. Classification (GTDB taxonomy): domain Bacteria; phylum Desulfobacterota; class Desulfobulbia; order Desulfobulbales; family Desulfocapsaceae; genus Desulfocapsa. The sequence continues at coordinate 19,022 of JAOZKN010000026.1, forward strand.
GAAATATAGATATTTATTCAGTAAAAAACAAGGATTCTGAAGTATACGATAAGATGTCGCTAAATTATATAAAATATTATAACTGGAAAGTCAAAAAGCCGAAGAAATTAAATCTCTTCGGCTTTTAAATTTTGAAGTCGGTCAGGATAATTACTGGCTTTTTTCGTCAGCTAATGCTCCTGAGAGAGGGAAGGGTTATATGGTTCAGGAAATAAATAACGGCCCAGACCCAATTTCCTTGATTTGAACAGAGAACTTATCCGGTTATGGCTTTGAATAAGTTAGTGAAAAGATCAACAGGACCACTGCTGCTTGAAATCCCTGCAATTATGCAGGCCACAGCCCAGACACCTATAACACCGGCACTGATACCAATGGCAGAAACAGCAACCTTTGAGATTTCATTGGTGGAATCATTTGCAATGCTGCCTGTAACGTTATCGGTGCGGGTATTTGTTTTCATGGTATCCCTGTAGTGTCTTTAGCCTGCTTGAGTCAGATGACTACATTCCGGTAATTGTTTGAAAAAGTGTTTTTACAAGATCCAGAGGTCCTTCACCGTTCATGGCAGCACTCGAGAGACATATAACGGCCCACGCTCCAATTCCGGTTGCAAAAGCTGCAGTGGTATACATTCCAACTTTATAGAGTTCACTGTCGGTATTTTCAATTTCGTGAATAGTTGCAGTTGATTCGGTGTTAGCTTTGCTGATTGCTTTTTCTTCCATGTTGTACTCCTTTGCGTATCGCTGAGTTTTCTTGCTATGTTCGTTATTATCCAGTGATAGTTGTAGAGAGCGCATTGAGAAGGCCAAGAGGACCACCGCTACTGATTGTGCCAGCAAAAAGGGCAACCATAGACCAGCAACCTATTGCTGCTGCAGAAAAAGTGATAACAGTTGCGCCAATTTTATTCAGTTCTGCACTTGCAGTTGTTGTTGTTACTGTGGCTTTGGCTCTGTTGATCGTTGCTGAGTTTTTCATTTTCTTCTCCTGGTTTTTTTTGGTAGTGTCATCGTTGTTGTTTGTATCAATAATGCATGGTGCGTGCCAGAATGAAGACTTTTCTGACAAGAATGTGCTGTTCCGCCCAACCTTTTGGTATTACATGGAAAAATATTCAATCTGTAGTTGATGTAAAATACAGCAAGAGGTTCTGTCTCGCAGAGAAGTGTTGCGAACATGTTGCGCTTTGTCCATAATGTGTTGCGTTAGTGATGCGTGCAACATTGGCGCAACATGTTTGGCCGGGGACGTTGATGATTTGACATCCCGGATGAATTGAAAGTTTTGTTCTTTTCAGGTGTGTTGGAAAAAACAAATTTATAGAATGGGTGGCTAATACGGTAATAAAGGATTGAGGCGAGAGGGTAAAGACTGTTGATAAAGTGCTGGGTGCAACGTTTGCAACGACTTATTGCCTGGTCGTTGGCTTTGCGATGTCCTTGGCAATGCCAATACGCTGCATTTTGCGATAGAGAGTGGAACGGTCAATTTTAAGCATACGTGCAGCTTTTGACTTGTTGCCCCGAGCTCTTTTCAAAATATCTATTATTTCTTCTTCTTCACTAATATATGGAGGAAGTGTTGCTATGGTGGTCACAGAAGTGGAAGTAGGGATGGTCTGCGGAGTAACAGGGTGTAAAGGATGAAGTATTTCGTCTGGAAAATGTTCAACGGATATGGTTGGTCCTTCGCAAAGTACACAGGCTCTTTCAATGACATGGCGCAATTCCCGAACATTACCCGGCCAGGAATAGGCCGAGAGTACATCCATTGCCTGGTCAGAAATACGATGGATATTCCTATCGAGCTGTTCCCGGAAAAGTGAGAGGAAGTGATGAACCAGGATGGGGATACCGCCTTTGCGATCCCTTAATGGCGGTAATTTAATTTCAACTACCTTCAGTCTGTAATACAGGTCCTCGCGAAAACTACCATCCTTTACTTTTTCATTGAAATTGACATTTGTTGCAGCGATGATGCGTACATTTACATGGACCGGTGTGTCTTGTCCAACTGGAGTAAACGTCTTTTCCTGAAGAAAACGTAAGAGTCGAAGTTGCATACGTGGGGAAATATCGCCGATTTCATCAAGAAACAGGGTTCCGTTGTCAGCAAGCAAAATCCTCCCTTCCCGGTTCTTGTCTGCGCCTGTAAAGGCACCTTTTCTGTGGCCGAAAAGTTCACTTTCAAGGAGTTCCTCAGGCATTGCGGCACAATCGATTTTAACAAGTGGCATATCTCTACGACCACTTTCAGCGTGCAGTGCTTCGGCCGCCAGTTCTTTTCCTGTACCTGATTCACCAGTGACCAGTACAGCAGTATCTACTTTTCCAACATTTTCTATCAGATTATAAACATTCTGCATTACCTGACTGGAGCCAACATATCCATGAAATTTATTTCTTGAATTGGTTTCGGTGGCAGGAGTCGGCAGGGTGATATCTCTTGCGACGATAACAACACCGCTAAATTCATCTTGTCCGTCCTCGACGAGGGGAGCAGCATTAAGGCTTATTATGCGAATGTTCCCATCATTTTTTCTGCATTCAACCTGATGTTCGCAGACTTCCTGTCTGTTGGAAAGAACCTGAAGTGCATCCTGGAGACAGGCCTTGCCCATTTCACTGGGGTATGATTCCATGTTGATTCCATCGAGGGTATCAGTCACAGAAACATTGAGCCACTGTTTTGCCGTATCGTTAAGCTTAACAATGTTCAGTTTATTATCCAGGGTGATGATGGCATCACTGACAGAACTGAAGATTGCCTCGAGATACCGCTTAAACTTTTCGTTTTCCAGGAGGAGTTGTTTCTTTTCGTTTTCGAGCTGCCAGTGATTAAGTGCCTGTCGCACAAATTTCAGCAGTGTTTCTTTGTTAACAGGTTTTGAAATATAATCGAACGCTCCATAGCGGACGGCTTCTGCAGCAGTGTCCAGATTCGGAAATCCAGTGACCATAACAACAGGACATTCTATTCCTGATTCTCTAATTTTGCAGAGGAGATCAGTGCCTCTTTCCCCCTCCAGTACAATATCGCTGATTATAAGATCAAAAGAGTGTTCCTTGATTGCAAGAAGTGCTTCTTTAAGAGTGGATGCAGTTACAATCGGGCCATAGCCCTCTCTTGCAAGAAACATTTCGAAGGTGAGACGGATTGAAGCCTCGTCATCTACGATGAGAATACGACTATCTTTTATTGAGTGTTCTTGTTCTGTCATATCATTCATCTGATGCAGGAAGTTCAATGATCATTTTGGTGTATTTGTGAACTATGGAGTCAACTCTGATGATTCCACCATGATCCTGGACGATTCCATAACTGATACTTAAGCCAAGACCTGTTCCTTTGCCTGCTGGTTTAGTGGTGAAAAATGGCTGAAAAAGGCGCTTGAGTATCCCTTGTGGAATGCCGATACCAGAATCTTTTACAATGATTTGGATAACTGACATTCCATTTTCCTGGATGGATGGAGCGCATGAAATTGTAATTTTCTTTTCTTTTGCAGCACCGGGATACCGTTGATTGAGTGCAAATCGTGCATTACTGAGTAAATTTAAAATAACCTGTTGCAGCTGGGTAAAGTTTCCATAAATCAGGCAGGATTCGTCTGAAAAGTTTTTTGAAAGTGTAATTCCATCTTTTGTAAATTGATGTTCAATCAGGGCCAGGGAATTTTTAATAACTTCTGAAATTTCTACAGATTCGTTGTCTTTTTCGCTCTCCCTGGCAAAAGAGAGTAAATTTTTTATTATCAGGGCAATACGTTCGCCTTCATTCACGATTCTGTCGAGGAGTTCTGCCTGTAAAGAATCTTTTGCAGAATCATCGAGCAACAATTGGGCAAAATTAATGATTCCGGTAATGGGATTGTTCACCTCATGGGCCACTCCTGCAGCAAGTTCTCCTATTGCAGCCATTTGCGCAGTTCGCAGAGAATCTGCTTTTCGAACCTCATCGCTGGTGAGCTCTCGTGCGATAAGTAAAATCTTTTCGATACTCCCGTCACTCTCTTTGACAGGTGTAATTGTAAGAAGATATTCTCCGGCAAGTCCAGGAAGCGTCGTTTCCTCAACACGAGCCGATTTGGTCAGAAGAAATTCCTCAAGGGGACATTCCATATGAGGAAGGCTTCCACCGTGGATGATGGTACAAATACCTTTGCCAATGATTTCAGCCTGACTTTTTTTGGCAGCAGTAAGGGCTGCATTGTTAGCATCTAAAATTAACCCTTGAGGAGTTACAACCAGAACCGGATCCTGTATGGCTTGAAAGAGCTCATCTCCACCGCTGGCTGGGGAGGGAACAATCGGTCTGATTTCCTGTTGGGATTTTATATTTTTTGAAGCCATTCTTTTTTATAGAGGTATGAACGTAAGGCAAAAAAGGCTGCTCAGAGAGCAGCCTTTTTTGTATTGTTTTGGCAGGTATTTATTAATGCTCTTTCTGAGTGAAGACCTTTCCAAAGACACGTTCTCCCAGAAGGAATCCAAATAAGACAACACTGATGCTTCCAATGATTACCCCAAATTCAAAAATTGAAGGGACATAATCAAGGTAGGTAGGAGCATTGTCCCAGCCAAGGTTAGAAGGAACCAGCAGGCCAGCGACAATAAGATCGTAGCGGGCTACAAATTGACCAATAAGTACAAGTAAACCAGCAAAGGCCATCATACCGACATTCTGCAGGCGGGAAAGGACAAGGAGCAATAATGGTATTATCAGACCAATGGTTACTTCCATAACCCAGAAGTTAATAGCAAGAGGCCCATTAATAAGTGCACCTGCAGCAATACGGCCAAGCTCTGCACCACCAACATAGTACATAATCAGGCGCCAGAATGTAGCAACAGAATAAAGAATCAGAACCATGCACATTGCCTTGCCGGCACTTGTCATGGCCTTCTTCACAGGTTCATCCATCTGGTTACCACGTATCTTGTATGCCATCCAGTTGAAAAGAATTGTTGCACATGCACCGCAGAGGAAAGCAGCTGTGAGGAAATAGATGGGCAGCTGACCACCATACCAGTATGGACGGCCGGGAAGGGTAGCAAATACACCGCCAAGACAACTGTTGGCAAGAACTTCAGCAATTGCACCTGCTGTACCAAGTATTACGGCAATGCGCGCCATGCCTGTAACAATTCCGAAAAATTCAACGATCATACAACCAACGGCCATTCCGTACAGAGTACCCATCCACCAGATATTAGAGGTAGGGTTTGGTGAGAGAATATTATAAATGATCATTCTGTGAGGGGAAGCGATTTCAACACCAATGGTGGCAAAAGCACCCATAATACAAATGATTGACATCCAGACCATTCTATTGCTGACAATGGCCATTCGTGTGCCGCCAAACAGGTGAGATATGGCAGCGTAAATGCAAAGCCCGGTAGAAGTAATTGCCCAGAAGGCATAGGTGGAAATTAACATTCCCCATGGAACTTCGCGAGTATTATTGTAAATGGCCTCATGGCCAAAAATAAAAGATGCTACACCGCAACTTAAGCCAACGACAGTGGCAATAAGAAAGAAAATTGTAGCCCGGTTCATGCCAGGCGTTGCCAGACTGCTGTCTTCAGTCTGGGCAAACATATTTGCTAATGCTTTTGTATCCATTTTGATCTCCTGCGAAAGTATTGTATCAGGCGTATTGCCGAATTATTCAAAAGTGTTCAGTTTGTCACCCTTGAGATTAATGACCACCATGCTCTTCAGCGTGTGGTGTCTCACCGGTCAACCGCTGGTATCCCTTCACACCAATATGACAGGTATTGCAAAGGGTATTGGAAGCAAAAGCTGTGTCTCCGTCGTGACATTTTCCACAATACTTTCCAGCATATAATGATTCCATGGTGAAGTCGTCTGCATGTTCAGCAGCACCTTTTTTCATGGCGAATGTTCCATCGTGGCAGGAGCTACATTCGAGGCCGTAGTCTTCAACGTGGGTATTATGATGAAAAACTACTGCCTTGACAGGTTTTACCCAGATCATTGGATCCGGATCTGCGGGTAATGCGTGGCATGTGCTACAATCGGAATCTGAAGCAAAAGCGTTGTCCCCGTCATGGCAGGCCCCACAGTATTTACCTTCAGCGAAAGCAGCCATGGTAAAAGTTCCACTATCGGTGGCAGCGCCACTCTTCATAGTGAAAAGAGCGTCATGGCATTCAGTACATTCCAGACCCAGATCATCGGCATGCATGCTGTGTCCAAAGACTACCGTAGTTGGATCTTCCCAGGTGATATCACCTTCTGGAGCAATATGACATGCTGTACAATTGGTGTCAGATGCAAAGGCAGTATCGCCATCATGGCAGGCACCGCAAAATTTTCCTTCGGCAAGAGAGGCCATGGTCAATTTACCGGTTCTCATGGCAACACCACGTTGCATGGAAAAGATATCATCATGACACTCACTGCATTCAAGACCTATTTCATCGGTATGGCTTTGATGGACAAAAACAACTTTAGTCGGTTTGTCCCAGATGATTGGACTTTCTGGCCCAAAAGCTTTTGCATCATAACCATCGGTTGCGATGGCCTGACTGGTGAACATAAAGCTTCCTGCCAGCACAGTAGCGCCAAGAGCTGTATAAAATTTACTATTCATTTGTGTGATCTCCTAAAATCAATCGGAAAGATGGTGTGTTGTAGTTTGGTCGTGTTTTGCTATGCGTTTGTGTAAAATACATTTGGCAGGGCACCAGTTTCCGGTCGCAATACCCAAATCTTATTGTCAGGTTCGTGCAGTACCTGATAAATTTTACTGCTCTTATCATTTAAATCACCAAAGACTCGGACGTCTGCAGGACAGGCTGCGGCACATGCCGTTTCTTTTTCACCTGCTGCAAGTCTGGTATCGAGGCAGAAGTTGCACTTGTCGATGGCGTATTTGTCATGGCTGAAATATCTGGCATTATAGGGGCAGGCTGCCATACAGGTTTTACAGCCAATACATTTACTGTAATTCATGACAACGATTCCAGTTTCAGGATCTTTGTAGGTTGCTTTTGTTGGACAGACACGAACACAAGGAGGACGATTACAATGGTTACAGAGAATAGGTCTGAATTCCTGTTTTTCGACAGCGTCGACTGTGGTTACACGTTCCTGAATCATTGTACGCCAGGCACCGTGTCCTTTTGGAACATGATTTGTTTCACGGCATGCATCCATACATTTTTCGCAACCTACACAATGGTTTTGGCGCATAACCATACTGAGATGCTTAGGGTAGGGGTATTGGCCCTCAACCGGGATAACGGAAGATGGGTTTGACACACTTCCTTTTGCATTTTTTACGGAAGATAGCGATAATACAGTGCCACCCAGGAAGACGCCAGTGATGACTAACCCCATTTGCAGGAATTTACGACGTTCTTCAGAGGGCAATGACTCTATGCCCTCATTTTTTTCCTTCTCCAAGTCTTTTATGTTCATTCTACTCCTCCTAGTACTTGAGACAGATGGCTGTGCTCAAATGAGCTGGTGAAATCAGTACAGAACACCAGCATTTATAAATGAGGCCTCATTCAATGTGGATTGCGGCCTAAAGTTAATTGAATCCTATCTTCTTAAAAAACCGTTATAAAACACGAGTCATTTGTGTTGCGCTACAATTTTGCGACACTTTACTTTGGACTAAAATACCTTTATTTCAGGGAGTGTCAAGCTATTTCTAAATTGATGGTTGTTGGAGAATATTTCATTCTTTCAGCTTGCAATAATTGAGATAAGGAGGGTGGAAGATAGATTCTTGACCTTTATTAAAAGATTGGAGTATGTTCATGCTAATTTACATCATTCTATTAACCCTGTGGCATTGGAGCATTCATGTTTGTTGCAAAAGCAATATGTTATTCTTTCGTAATCCTCTTTTTTTTATGTAGCCTTGTTGTGAGCCAGGTATCAGGTGAAGAACTGGGTAATTCCACGCAAGTTCAGGTCAATATTGATTTGCTTAAAAAAAATAAAGCTTGTCCAGGGTGTAATCTTAGTGGTGCAAATTTAAACAGACTTGATTTATCCGGTGCTGATCTTGAGGGTGTCGATTTGTCTCAGGCTAAAATGTATCTCACAAATTTATCTGGTGCCAACCTTAAAAATGCAGATCTGCAGGAGACTGAGTTCGGTGGTGCAGATCTTGCTGATGCTGATCTGCGTGGTGCTAACTTAACAGGAGCCTCTTTTTCAGGTGCGTACATGAAGGGTATCAAACTGGATGGTGAAATGATCTCCAGTACACCCTATGCAGATGAAAAAATTAGTGATGTGCAGGAGGAAGTCTACGTTGTTGATACCGTAAAACCCAAAAGTGTTCCCAAGACCGAGGAAATTTCATTAGACAGGGGAGGGAATAGTAAAGAGCAGCCTCCTGCAATTGTTGTGGAGAAGGAAACTGTTGTAGAAGATACTGTAGATATAGACATTCCCCGTGAAAGTGTAGCTGGCCCTGACGCAAAAATAGCACCTGCCATGCAGAGTGTTCATATTGAGGAAGCAGCTGTCAGCGCTACCGATATAAAGCAGGTTGAACTGGAAAGAGAAGCTGAATTAGCGAAGCAAGCTGAGCTTGAAAAAGAGGCTGAGTTAGCGAAGCAAGCAGAACAGGAAAGAGAAACCGAATTGGCGAAACAAGCCGATCTTGAAAAAGAGGCTGAGTTAGCAAAGCAAGCAGAACTGGAAAGAGAAACTGAATTGGCGAAACAAGCCGAGCTTGAAAAAGAGGCTGAGTTAGCAAAGCAAGCAGAAC
>JAOZKN010000026.1:27888-29224 GCA_029935315.1 Desulfocapsa sp.
GAGCTTGAAAAAGAGGCTGAGTTAGCAAAGCAAGCAGAACAGGAAAGAGAAACCGAATTGGCCAAACAAGCTGAGCTTGAAAAAGAGGCTGGGTTGGCAAAGCAAGCAGAACTGGAAAGAGAAACCGAATTGGCGAAACAAACTGAGCTTGAAGAAGAGCCTGAGGTAGCAGAGCAAGCAGAACTTGATAAACAACAAGAGATAGTAACAGAAGGCAAAAATTTAGTTGCCGAAATGACCGCTACTGACACTGATCTCTCTACCACTGCAACTCTTTCTATGGAAGTTCTACAAAATCAGGAAAGGCTACTGGACGAAAACAAATGTTACGGCTGTAATCTCGAGGGAACTGACCTAAGTGGTAAAAATCTTGATTCTGCAGATCTTGAAGGAGCTAATCTTAGCGGAGCCATTTTAACGAATGCAGATCTTGACGGTGCAAATTTAAAAGGAGTAAACCTCAGCAATGCAAATCTTTCCGGGGCTGATCTTTCCGGGGCAGATATGTATAAAGTCAACTTGACAGGGGCGGACCTGACAAATGCAAACCTTGAGAACGCATTGATGGACGATGCAATACTGGACGGTGTTAAAGGCTACCAATCGTCGTTTTTACTTATTCCTAATGAATAAAAAATGCGGTTTCATAAAACCTGACAGGTCAGTGAGCATCTACACCTGAGCGTGTACTTTCCAAATCGAGGATCAAAACTGGAAATATACTAGAGAAATATGAAATTCGAAGATTATTGCAAAGCTGAAACCTTCGGCCTGGAAATCTATGGGTGCTGAATATGCAGCTCTCTTGAAACGGGTGGAGGAGAAAATTACTGAATTAGATTCAGGTAATAAGTAACTTTCTTTCATTGAAAATGATTTTAATCACCAATTCTGGGAATAGAAATAGTTTGTATGGATTTGAAATCAATAAGTCTTACAACAAGCAAGGAAAAATGTCCTTTGGTAAGCCTCAATTTTGGTGCATACCATGCAGGTTAAGATGGTTCCCGATTATACGTAACAAACTTCCTGCCAGCCAAAGTCAACATATTTCCATATGTTAACCAAACATCAGCAATGCCCAGTTTGAATTTGGCACTAGAATTTATGGGCTGCTTGTGGGAGCGTCATCCCGAAAAATAATAAAAATCAAGTAGTTTATAGGCTCCCTCAAAACAGACTGCGAGTAGTATGAATTGAGAACAAAGCTTATTTTAGAATCACTGCTCAAGATTCAACATTCAGGGTAGTAACAAGATGTAAACAAGTAGCCCCATCATCTTTACCAGCATATGGTTATAATATTGGTATACCTGAATTCAAGGTAGAATTTAAC
>JAOZKN010000182.1 GCA_029935315.1 Desulfocapsa sp.
CCGGGGATTTCCATTCCCATAAATTGATTGTTGCCGTTATAACTGTATTGATAGGTAATGTTGTCCGGTCCGGTGAAACTTTTCTTTTTCCCGTTCGCCAGGTATTCGTATGTTGATGTCAGCGAAAATGCTCCATCTCCATAATCAATGGTCTCGCTTAGTCTGCGCTGAGCATCGTCATAGGTGTATGTGCCGGAAGTCGTCCCATCATCATAGCTTACGACCCTACCGGCGAAATTATAGGCAAACGTCACACTTTTCACAGGCGTTCCATAGTCAGTGCTGGAGTAGTAGCGTATCTCCACCAGCAAGTCGTTTAAATTGTAGATAAATTCACTTTTCCGACCTGCCGCATCAATTCTTTCAGCCATTTTCCCATTAGGTCCATAGCTATAGCTTGTCTCTTGTCCCAGCGGTCGTATTTCTTTAATCAAATGATCGTTACGGTCATATTCAAAGCGGTTGACGTTCCCATGGGCATCTTCCACCCCAATCATATTGTCCCTGTCATCATAGCTATAGCGGGTTACATTACCAAGAGGATCGATGCTGCTGCTTTTTCGTCCCAGTGCATCGTAGGTAAATGTGGATGTTCTCTCTTCCCCGTCGGTGACAGAGAGAACATTCCCGGCCGGATCGTAGCTGAACATGGTACTGAACTGCTCTGTTTGGGAAAGAATATTTGTTTCCTTGACCCTTCGACCCCTGACATCATATTCATACTCTTTAGCGTATGACGGGAAGACATTTTTCACGGGCAGCATCCGCTTGGCTGGTGATGTACACTCCGGGCAGGAAGAGCTTCCATTCTCACCAAAATACTCCTGAGAGGTTTCATTCCCCTCTCCATCCGTTAGTTTCACAACCCGGCCAGCCCGGTCATATTCATAGTGGTATATTGGCCTGCCTGTGGCGTCAGTCCTGCTCACCGCTTCCCCGTCAAGGTTATATTGGGTCAGGGTGGAGTTCCCCAGAAAATCAGTGGATTTGGTCAATTTGTCATAGCGATCATACTCAAAGAGCATGGATTTTCGCGCAGGGTTGATCTCTTCAATTTTATTCCCTGCATTATCGTAGACAAAGTCCCTTACCTGTCCCAGTGGGTCGGTGGCGCGTACACGCCGGCCAAGGGCGTCATATTCGTACTGCCAGATTCCAGTGTCAGGGTCCTCTTCTGTTGCGATATTCCCCATCACATCATAGGTGTAATGACGAACATTGCCTTCAGGGCCAGTGACGGTGATCATATTTCCTGCAGAATCATATCCATATGTTGTAACGGCCGCCTCGGTATTCAGGTCACCTGTTTGTGTGTATGTGAGTAAATTAGAGTAGTCATTATAGGTAAATTCAGTTATGCGCTCGGCCGGCGTTCCCGCTGCCTCCACCTTGCGCGTTGTCTTGCCATTGGCATTATACTCATAGAGTGTGACGCTACCGCGTTCATCCACTTCTTTAACGGTATTGAAAGATTCAGGGTCGTATTCATACTGCCGCATGGAACCATCGGGGTGCACACGTTTTAGAATATTGCCCCACTCATCAGTTTGCAGAAATGTTTTATTTCCGGCAGAATCCGTGATAACGGTTTCCCTTGAACCATACAGCCGTGTCTCCGTGACTGTTCCGTTAAGGGCTGTTTTAAGAAGCCGTTGAGAACTGTCATACCAGGCCTCTTTAACCTTGCCGCTGCGGGTTGTAGTCCGACTGTAGAATTCATTTTTCCCCTCATCAAAACCATACTCAAAAAAGGTCCCCTGGCCGTTTTCATCGGTCACGGAATCCACGTACTCGAATTCGTTGTAGCTGATATTGGTGACATGTCCGGCAGCTGAGGTTTTTGAAAGAAAACGGCCGGTGAAGTCATAGGCATAGGTGGATTCATTGTCCAGCAGATCAGTGACAGTGACAAGCTTTCCATCAAGATAGTCGTAGCTGACACGCCTTGCGTACAGATCTTCCACCGCTGTAATATTGCCATCCACATCATACTCAAACCAGAGAACCGGAGTATCCGTCCCATCCTCCAGCCGTAAAAGGGAGCCGTCCTCTTCATCGTATATAAAATTCACCAGGGTCTTACTGTTGTCACCGGAGGCTGTAATAACACCCTCATCGGTATAGCGAATCCAGCGTCCCTTGGTATCTTCCCAAAGAAAACCGGTCATTGTGACATAGATAAATCTGTTATCAGCAAATGAGAAGACCGTCTTGTCACTATTCATACTTTTATAAGCCACACCCTCCTTGCTTATGCTATCTATGGTGCTGCCATCTGCTTCATAGCTGATAGACAGATTTTGCTGCAGATCAGTGAAAGACCATTTGTTATCAGACAAAAAGCGTTTTATTTTGAATGTAAAGCCGGAGAGCGGCAGGATCAGATCCGTGGCGTCATCACTATAGTCCCCGCGCAGCAGGTCCACATAGCTTCCGGTAGGTTGACGTCCCTTTTTTGCGATTTTGCAGCATTCATCCCCTTCTTCACAATCCTCTTCAGGTTCACATTCGCCGATATTTGTGGTTACCGTATCGTGGAAGGTTATAATCTCATCACCGCCTGGACACCATGGCATACCAGCATTAATTATTACAAAATCATGCGTACATGTTGTTCGTGAAGCAGGCACCGTTGTGCCATTTTCACAGGTATATTCAAAGTGCACTGTACTGCAACTTTTGTATACTAATGCGTAGGCACAATAATCATTATCCTCATCGTACCCCCCCCCAACCAAGGTACGACCGCCACTCCCAGTTGCATCCGAAAAAGCCTTCAGACATGTTATTTTATAGGGGAGAGTGATGGATTCTTTGGCTCCCAGTGTGTCCGGCAGATCAGTCAGCAACTCATATTTATAGTACTGATCCGATCCATTAAAATCAAAACGCAACTTATCTGCCCTGATAAGACCATAGTTGGTCAATCTGATCTCACCGGTGTGTACGTCGCCGGCCTGCATGTCGGGGAGCGATATTGAGCCTGGCTCCATAATGACAACGGCAGCGGGGACATTGGTTTCATAGGTTGTATTCAAAACAATTTCATAGCGATCCTCAATTTCGATCGGTACAACCTTCCATTCAACTGTGACAAGACTGTAGTCAAGAAAGACACTCTCTGTTGTGATAAGCCCGGGCTTTATCCAGAGCCTGCCCGTAGATTCCCGGTGATTGGGAGCGCTGACGCGATACTTATACGATCCTGCGGTCAAATCAGAAAAGAGTGCTTCACCGATATCATCGCTGACAA
>JAOZKN010000183.1 GCA_029935315.1 Desulfocapsa sp.
AAACAACAATAATAAAAAGATTACAACCTTTCGTAAATGACAATGACCATACTTCAGTTTCCTGGCCACCTGGGAACGATTTTCGGCATCAGATTAAACAAGGATTAAATAGTTATCAAATAACTGTAATTGAGGTTGGGAAATCACTTATAAATGAAGAAGTCAGCTTAGTCATCAATCCTCCAATCAGTTTTAAGACTGTTGCGCAAAATTATTCATATCTGTGGTGTTTTTATTTCTGGCCGTTGTATGCATTCGTTCTGGTAATCTCTGCTATGATATTAACATTTAAAGATAGGCGCAGGACAAAGATTGGAAAATTGGATAAATAGTGAACAACACCCTAACGATACGTTCAACGCCGACCCGCGAGGACGTTGATTTGTAAGAGAAAACACAAAATGAAAGAAAAAAAGGAATACCCAGTCAACCTTACTGAGGTAATAAAAGCAAAAAAGTCAGTGTACGAATATCTAGTTCCAACACAGCTAACACGCTACCAAGGGTTAGCATCTTTGCTCAATGCTGATATTTATGTAAAACACGAAAATCATAACCCAACAGGTACGTTTAAAATAAGAGGAGGCATAAATTTAATGCATCACCTCAAAAGTGTTGGAACTGATGGTGTTATCACTTTTTCGACAGGCAATCACGGTCTGTCAGTTGCTACGTCTGCATCAATGTTCGGAATTAATGCAACGATAGTTGTTCCTGAAAATAACAATAAATCTAAAAATAGAAAAATCCGAGAAACAGGTGTTGAACTAATCGAAGCAGGTAAAACCTTTGAAGAAGCCTCAAAATTTGTTGAGCAAATAGTAGAAGACAAAAGCCTTTATTATGTTCATCCAGCCAATGAACCACACCTTATAAATGGTGTAGGAACAGAGTTTTTAGAAATTATGGAAAAACTCCCGGACATAGATGCTTTAATTATACCAATAGGTGCAGGTAGTGAAGCAGCAGCGGCAGTTACTGTCTTAAAAACAATAAATCCAAGTATTAAAATTTATGCTGTGCAAGCTGAGAGTTCTCCTGCCGCATATTTATCATGGAAATCAGGTGTTATTACATCTGCTGATAACACAACATTTGCAGGAGGCTTTGCCACAGGAATTGGATATGAGACACCATTTGAAATTTATAAAGATCATTTAGAAGATTTTGTTCTTCTTAGTGAAGAGGAAATCTATCAAGGGATTGCTCTGGCCGGTTATTATACTCAAAACCTCGTAGAGGGTGCAGGAGGCTCAACGATTGCAGCAGCAATTAAGTTAAAAGAAAAACTTAAAGGTAAAAAAGTTGTTTTACAGTTTAGTGGTTGCAATGAATCATCAGAAGTAATCCGGGAATCCTATGTTTTGCCTAACTTTAAAACCGGATATCATGAAGAATAGAAAATTAACGAGTCATTTAACGCTGAGCACAATCACTCCGGTTTTACAGATAAAACTGGTATGTTATCCAGGTTCGCAGCTGTGTATCAAGTTGGTCGGCAAAATGCTCGTGGCAGGTTAATTCAGCCGTTAATCTTCCAAAATCAATTTCTACAATTACAATAAATCAAGTAGACAGTGACAATTCAAAAATCATACTAAAGATTAGGGGACACTATACTTAATTCTTGACAAGTCAACTAGTCAAAGACAATACCGAGCTATGTTGGCATAGTAAGAATTACAAGCGGGCAGTCCAGTGAGGACTGTCTTTGAAACGTTTCAGTCGTATGACGGGAAACAATCACGCAAGGTTCCCGGCCTACCCGGTGTAGCGCAAAGAGAGAGCTGAATATGAAATTATCCATCTTATTTGCATTCGTTTTGACTCTGATTGTCTGTAGCAATAATCGGAGTCAAAGTCAGCCTATTGTGGAATTCGCTGCACGCAATGAAGTTCAATCCTCCATAGTCAAATCAATATGTAAATATTGCAATCAAAAAATTGCCGTTCCTATTCGTTATGGCAAACCCGGCCAGTCAAATATGAAACTCGAAAAGAACAAAGAGATCTTTCTTGGTGGTTGTGTTGTAGGCCCAAATGCCCCTAAGTATCATTGCTATACCTGTAACAAGAGCTGGTAGTCAGTACACTCGTTTTCACGAGATTGGGCTACACCACATAACGCAGCGAGGAAATCAGCACAAGGTGGAAGTGTGGGCTTATTCTTTGATGCCCAACCCTGTTCATCTTACTCTGATCTTGCCACAATAAAATAGACTAAAAAAAATGCATAAAATAAAACCAATAGGAATAATTCATTCACCTTATTGCTCTATTGAAGATATGCCTATTCAACCAAAAGGGGCATCCGATGTTGAGGGGTATGTAATCGTTGATGAAAAACACATCGACGGACTACGGGATATAGAGGGTTTCAGCCACATTTATCTTTTATATAGTTTTCATGAAGCAACACGAACTGAACTGCTTGTAACACCATTTATGGACAAACAAACAAGGGGAGTATTTGCTACACGTTCTCCGCTACGGCCAAATCATATTGGTATATCTATTGTTAAAATTAAAAGAGTCGAAGGTAATAAGATTACAATAGAAGGTGTTGATATTCTTGATCAAACACCATTGCTGGATATCAAACCATATATTGCAAAATTTGATACAGTGAAAGATAGTACCTCTGGTTGGTTACAAGCCAGTAATGAAGAAATTATTAAAAAACGTTCTGATAATAGATTCGGATAGTATAAACAGTTATGAAATTTTGATAAAAACAAAGGTACAACAATGGGGGGTCTAACAGTTTTTTGCAGTGGAAGTTCTGCTGATGTAGTACAAACAAGGACAAACTTGACAAATTCCTATTCAAAAATCTTTTAAAAGAGGTGGCTTAAATGAATATGCTTTTTATTATTTCTACGCCAGATGGCGAGACAATCTATAACGCAATGCGCCTCGCAAATGTCGGTGTAAAAAAAGGTGACAACATAAGTGTTTTTATGCTTGGTAAAGGTGTTCTCTTTGAGCAGGCGAGCACAGAAGAATTTAATGTAATGGAACAAGTTAACCAATTTGAAGGTGATTTTTACGTCTGAGGCGTTTGCATGAAATCCCACGGTCTGGAGGGATCAAGCACATGCCCCATAGGTTGGATGGATGATTTATATGAAATCTCAAAAGAGGCCGATAAGGTATTAACATTTTAAACTGTAAAAGCCTGAGCTTAATCTGACCCTTTACTTGAAAAAGTAAAGCATTCTGATTTGAAATTATTCACTTAGAGCGT
>JAOZKN010000102.1 GCA_029935315.1 Desulfocapsa sp.
GCTACCATCTCCCCAAAAAACAGACCAGTGCAGACACCAAGGATCAGGGCCAGAAGTATTTTAGCAGATAAGCTGAAACGTGGATGCTTATTCATGGTTAGTAAGTCCTGCAAGCGGCTCAAGTTGTAGGAGAAGCAGTAAACGATTAACACGGGCAGCCAGCAGGTCAGATTTTGCTTGGGCCAGGTCTGAGAGGCTTTGTAGCATTTGTGTATCGAGTTTCAGATGCATCTCAACTTGATCTCCAATAAGTTTCAGCTCCTGTTTTCGGTAGCTTTGCGCTTTTTCTGTGAGAAGTATCATGGCATCAGCATGTTCTAGCTCACTGACATGAGTAATTACTAATCGTATATGATGCTCCATTAATTATCACTATTATTTATTCTGATCCCCTCAGGATCCGGAAAGAAATAAGGTGGATTTTCTGTTTGCGACTGTACCATGTCTTTCGCAATGTATTATTTCTCAGCAGTATTTGAAAAAATCTCTGCTATAAAAAAAGGGGATAGAATATTCCCAGACAATGTTGTCTCAATCTTTCAGGGAGTGAGGTCTTTGGATGTATTTGTGTGGCGCAGCACAATAATGGCGTCACCTTTTTGAAAAAGGTATTCCGGGTCTGGATTGTAGTCGTACGGTTCAGTATCCTTTTTTTGGGTTGAAATAACGTTGACCTGATAATTTTTCGGTAAATCAAGGCTGAACAGGCTTTTGCCTTCCCACTGGTCAATTATCAGTTTTTGAAATGAAACGTCCGGATCAAAGGACGCATACTGTAAAAAACCCTGAATGGCGACTTTGCTGGCAAGCTGAATTGCTGCCATTTGTTCGGGGATAATCACTTCATCCACACCGAGTTTAAGTAGTAAACGCTGATGGTCAGGTGTGACAGCTTTGACCCATACTTGCGGAATCTCCAGCTCTTTAACATACATGGCTATCATTGATGAAGCTGCGATGGAGTCTCCTACGCTGATCAGGACATGGGAAACATCGGCCAGACCAATTTGTTCCAGGGCATCTTTGCTGGCAGCATTGGCTTTGTAAACCTGGCTGAGGGAATCTTTGGCTGCCTGAACGCGATTCTGGCTGCTGTCTATGCCAATAACGGTGTAGCCAAGATTGACCAGCGTAGAGGCAAAGTATAAACCGAATTTTCCTAGACCAATAACTGCGATTTCCTGTTTCATAGTGTTCTCCTATCCAATTAATAGATCTGATTCGGGGCGGCTGAAAAGTTCCCTGGATTGAATGGTGTGCAAGACTCCTATAAACAGCAGGGGGCCAAGTCGTCCAAGAAACATTAGGATGATAAGTGCATATTTACCAAAAATTGAGAGTGATGGGGTGATACCCGTTGAAATACCGGCAGTTCCATAGGCAGAAATCACTTCAAAACTGATCTCTAGAAACTGACCTCTGCTCTCTGAATGTGCAATGCCTCCGGTCTCGCTTAGACAAAGGGTAAGAACTGCGATGATTATAATGATTGCGGAAAAACTGAAAATTGACAGTGCCCGGCGAACCGAATCACGGGTCACGGCGATTTTCCCAATAACTGTCTGTTCTCTACCCTTTAGTTCCGAATAAAGAAAAGCAAACAGAACGCGGATACTTGTTATCTTTATTCCGCCGCCACAGGAACCGGGAGCAGCCCCGACAAACATCAGGGCCATCATAATAAGCAGGGTTACATTAGTCAGTTCCCCAATAGGAATGGTGTTGAATCCTGCCGTTCTGCAGGTAACGGCCTGAAAGAAACTTGCCAGCAGTGCGGCAGGCCAGGAAAGGGAATGGGTCTGGATAATAAATTCCGTTATGAAAATCGCCAGGGTTCCACCAATAACAAGATAAAAACTTGTTTGTAAAACGACTTTTGAATACCAGCTGAGCTGAACCCGTTTTTTATGGTTTTTGGGGTTGAACTGAGAAACAAGCCATTCGCTTGTTTCCACCATAACAAAGAAACCAATACCGCCTAAGGTAATCAGAATGATGAATACTATGTTTATTGCAAGAGTATCTGACCATTGCGAGAGGCTGTCGTTATACAGGGAAAAACCAGCATTACAAAATGCCGATATTGAATGAAAAATAGCAGAGATAAAAGACATTTCACCATCGCTAAGCCAGTACAGTAATGCTGCTCCGATAAATTCGATAATGAAGGTCCAGATCACAATACGTAATAGAAACCGACCTAAACGAAAACGTGGATCCTGAAGAAGGTTTTGCCCTACGGCAATGCGGTCAGTCAGGGTTACCTTTTGCCGGAAAAGATACAGTGCCAGAGAGGTCAGGGTCATAATGCCAAGCCCTCCAATTTGTATAAGAAAAAGGATGATTAACTGACCGATCCCGGAAAATGTGCCCATTGTGTCCACCACAGCAAGTCCTGTCACACAGGTGGCCGAAGTGGCAGTAAACAGTGCATCTGTCCAGGATAGTGGCGTGTTTGAATTTAAACTGATGGGAAGTGTAAGAAGCAGACTCCCCGCAAGAATAGTCAGGCCAAAGATGATAATAGGAAAGAGCAGAGGCTGATATAGAAGGCGTTTTAGTTTCACTGTTATTATGGGAGTATTGTGCTGGGTGTTGATTCCAGGATTCAGGCGGTTTCACCAGCCATTAATTTAATACAGTTGATGCTTGCCACCTGTTGGATTTGCGTTGGTGTTGGTTACTTTATAGATGGAAAATGTCTGGTTCGCTTAGTTCCATTACAGTAAACTGATTATACCCCATATTGCCCTTGAGTTTGCAAATTATTATGTGTAACAACCCGCTTCATACATATGGAGCCAGTGCTCAAACTCAATCATAAACCGCTATCACTATGTTATCATAGGGAAAGTACTTCTCAGGCTTGAATAACTAATTCATATTGACAAAAGATATGGTGACAGGTACATTTTATATGAGAAATGTTCCCAATAAATTGGCTATGTCTATGGTTAAACGAAAATTTGCTAAGCAACATCTTCAGCAGCTCAAGAAACAATGCAGCGAAGCCGGGATTAAACTGACCCATCAGCGGCTTGAGATCTTCAGGGAGTTGATGTCTGTCAGTGATCATCCCTCAGCTGATCTTATTTACAAAAGGCTTCACAAAAAACATCCTACCATAGCCATCGACACTGTGTATCGGACGTTAGCTACTTTTGATAAATTAGGGTTGGTTAAAAAGCTGCATGTTCTGAAGGAATGGACTCTGTTTGATACGAATCTCGATGTTCATCATCATTTTGTTTGTAATCGTTGTAAGAAGGTAGAAGACATTTACTGGCCTGATTTTGATAAGAGACTGCTTCCTGATGTTGTAAAGAACATTGGGGCGGTACATTCCCGTCACCTTGAAATCCATGGTGTCTGTAATAGTTGTTTGGAGATCAAAAGACTGCAGCAGACATTTTGAGTAATCTTTTTTGGGGGGGGATTTCAGTAAGATTGAATCTTACCTAAGATCCTGCCTACGACAAGGAGTGGCGGTAGCACTTGCTTGGCCACCGCCTGAGTCCGGCAGATGTACTACATTTTGCTTGAGTAACATATTCGAATAATGATATAAAACTTAATATTGTAGCACAAAGAGGTTACATCGTATGCAAAGATGGGAATGTTCGGTATGTGGTTATATTCATGAAGGTGAGGAGCCGCCTTTGAAATGTCCAGTCTGTAAAGCAGAACAAGAAAAGTTTTTTGAAATAGAGGCTTCAGAAGAGCTCGTCAATCTGGTAGAGCTTGATAACGATAGTGGAGAGACGGCAGCAGAGAAACCTTCCCGAACCGGGCTCAATATAACAGATCTTATCCTTGATAATCACCTGCACCCTATCAGTGTTCATAGTCCGAATGGAATCGTGCCCGTGGCCGTGGTGTTTCTTGTTCTGGTTGTATTGTTTCAATTCTCAGGGCTTGAGGGTGCCGTCTATTTCAATATGATCGCTGTGCTTCTCAGTATGCCTTTGGTTATACTCACCGGTTATCTAACCTGGCAGGAGAAGTATGGGGGTGTCAAAACGTCTGTGTTCAAAATCAAAATAGCTGCAAGTTGTGTTGCCACAGTCATCCTCTTTGGTCTTGTTGTCTGGCGAACAGTACAACCAGATGTGTTGACCACGAACTCTATAGAACGCTGGCTGTTTACCATATGGTCGTTGATTTTGCTTGCTGCAGTAGGACTTGCTGGTCATCTTGGCGGACAGCTTGTCTTTGCAAAAAAGAATGGAAAATAACATTTTCCTCTTTTGATAATTCTTTACGCAGCTCTGCCCCTGTCAACGCTTAACAAGACGGGGGCCTCTTTTATGTACGAGGAGTCCTTGTCCAATGGGATAGACTGCTGCAGGACGCAAGATTCTCAATGTCTCCCCACATCCCCATGTCCGTGTGAGCATGGGGCATCAGGTTTTGTTGCTAGAGCCGCCAACCCCAAAAACCAAGAAACCCTGCAAAATCATTTAGATCAGAGGCCTGGCGATTCCATGGGAGAAGGCTGGTGTAGAAGGGGTTGCCACTCACCGCTGTATCCCCGTACTCCTTATCCATACCTACATAGAAATCCAGACTGACAAGGCTCAGCAATAGAGATTCCCACAGTTTTATTGATCCTTTAACGTGCCCCTGCAGCGGCCATGCATCATAATAGAGACTTGTGACTTCACCATGCTGAAGAGGAAGTCTTTTCAGGGACTGCAGAGGCATTATTTCTGCGACGGCCAGGTTTTTTGCCGCCAACTCTTTCCGGTGGCTAACGGTCACATTCATAACCCTGTGTACCTCGGGTCTTACTGTTATCAATAACGAATCATCCCGGGTATAGGCAGGTATGGAAGTTGGTAGTTTCTCACCGTAAAAATATTGTTTTTCGGGCTTCCAGTCTTCAGGGTATGCGTCAGCGGGAAGTGCAGCAGTGGGGATCACCAGGGCATAACATCCACAGGTATTGACTGTGGTTACCAGGAGCGGGGTATAATCCTCATTTAAGGTAACAATGACAAGGAACCCGATATTGTTTCCTGTTGCAAAATGAAAAGGAACAAGGCTAAAGGGTGTCTTTTGGAAATGAACCCGGTATACCATGTTTATGTAAGTTCCAAACCGGGTTGAAAAGGGGCGTTTGTCTGCGTAAATCACAGGATGAGTTGGATCTATAATAATTTTTTCATGGCCATTATTTTTTTCCGCAAGCACTTTGCCAATCCGGTTGTGTGATTCTTTTGCACCGGGCAGAACCAGAACAGGGGCAAAACTCCTCAGCAAATCAGAGGATGGATTGTTGACAATGATATGGAGGCCTGCATCCGTACCTATGGTGTCGTTATAACCGGCACACCCTGAAAGAATCAGTGCCAGCAATAGTGTCAGAACCTGAACAAAGATCCTGTCACTCAATGGAGCTGTCTGCCGGTCGTTTTTCTGATGAAGATTTGTCATTTTATATAGGGCTTAGATACGACGCCATCAAACTTTAGGTATTAAGGAAATACTCCCTGGTTCCCTGCTGAGAAATGGCACCAGCAATACGATTTACTCCCTGGAGGTAAGCAGCCGTACGCAGAGAAATTTTCTTCTCGTCAGCAAGAGAAAAAATTGCAGTAGCTTCTCTGGTGATGCATTTTTTGAGTCGTGCATTCACCTTCTCTTCCGGCCAGTAATATCCTGCCCTGTTCTGCACCCATTCAAAGTAACTCACCGTTACCCCTCCTGCATTTGCTAATACATCAGGTAACACAGGAATTCCATTTTTTGCAAGGATTTCATCGGCCGCTGAAGTCACTGGTCCATTGGCTATCTCCAGGATTTGCCCCGCCTTGATATTGTCGGCATTGTGCTTGTCTATCTGGTTTTCGAGTGCGGCCAGAACCAGCACATCTACGTCCAGTTCCAGTAACTCCGAACCGCTGAGTTTGTGATAGTGCTGCAGGTCACAGACGGATCCGTCACAGTAAAGCATGGTTCCCAGTTCTTTATGCTCTTGTTTGTGTTGCATGAGTTTAGTGGGATCCAACCCTTCCCTGGAATAGATTGCACCTTGGGAATCAGCAACTGCCACAATCCTGAATCCAGCCTCATGGGCCAGTTTTGCAAAATAATACCCGGCATTGCCAAAGCCCTGTATTGCAATACTAAGGTCTTCCGCATGACATTTTTTCAGGTCAATCCACTCCTGGAGCACATGAAGGGCACCACGCCCGGTGGCTGACTCCCTGCCAAACGAACCGTTCAGATGCACAGGCTTTCCCGTGATAACGCCAGGGAGCTGTTGGCGCTTTATCTGGGCATACTCATCCGCCATCCAGCCCATGATTGTGGCATTGGTGTACACATCCGGGGCGGGAATATCTCTTTTCGGGCCGATGATATCGGCGATTGCTCTGATATATCCTCTGGAAAGCCGTTCCAGCTCTAGCCGGGATAATTTTTTTGGATTGACAATGACACCACCTTTGGCACCCCCAAAAGGAAGGTTCATTACCGCACACTTGATGGTCATCCAGAAACTGAGTGATGTCACTTCATCCAACGAGACATTCGGGTGGTACCGGATCCCGCCCTTTGTCGGGCCTCGTGTATCATCAAACTGTACCCTGTAGCCGGTAAATATTTTCAGGCTGCCATCATCCATACGTACCGGAATACTCACACACATCGACAATTTTGGATGCTTGAGTTTTTCCTGCACATCGTCGGTTAATGCTGTGTGTCTGAACACTTCAACCAGTCTTTTCTGGGCATCGCTGAAGATAGAGTTCATAGGCTTCCTGTTTTTCTATAGTGGATGGCGTTGTGTTTATGCGCACCGCCCTTTTTGTCGGTACTAAAATGACGGCATGGGTAAGGTTCCCCATTTATGCTCACCAGAACTGGTCGTTACTGAAAGGATTGTGTGATCAAAGGCATCAACATCTACCATCAGTACAGGGCGTCTCCTGACACCAATATCAAAAAGTTCATCATTACCAGCCAATTCACCCGTTGAGTTCTCCACCCGAACGAAGATCACACGTTCCACATCATAGTCTGTCTCCGTGGTCCCTATCATTTTTGTATAGTTTCCAAAAATTCGAAAAAACCTGCCAAGTCCACCGTCGAACTTATGTTTGTGCCACTCCAGCACTTCTGGGAACCGTTGGGTGATGTCATCTGAGAAATACCTGTCCTCATCGGTAACAAGGGCTGTAAGAAAGAAATCTCCGGGGAAGATATAGGCCAGGTTTGTCTGTTCTCCAGTAGCTGCTATCTTCTGAAATTCTTTGGAAGAGACAATTGCCTGATATATCGCTTTTATTTCATCGGCAGGACGAGGAAAAACGGAAAGAAAAGTAGTTCCGTTTATTGTTACTGTCTGCAGGTTTCTTACGGTGTAACTCCTTATTCCCATGGCAAGTGATATAGAGAGGAGAAGCGTTACGCAGTATGTGACAAACAGGCCAAGCCCCTTGGGGTGTATCCAGCCAAACAGGGCTTTGTAAATTTTACCACCGGGTTCTCCAGGGAGAAACATGGGGGTATCCTTCATGTATTTTTCATAAATCCCCGGAACTTCATGTTTCATTCGCCACTCTTCATTACGAGCAAGGAGGTAATAGACAAAGAGCATGTTTACATACATGACCAGAATTATAAAACGGGGCCAGTAAAGGAGAAGGCCGAAACCGGAGATAGCCAGAAAGAGATACTGAGGATGCCGGATTTTTGCATAGAAACTGAATAATACGACACCCTTTTTCGTGAATCGTCCGTAGTATAGAGGAACGGCGGCTGAAAAGAAAAGTACCAGGCCGATTACGAGCAAGACCTGAAAATAGGAAAGTCCCACAATGAAGGGGTCGTGGGTAAAAACCATATGGGGGAGAAAAAACTCGGTGCTCCAACTCAGATAGGGAGAAGACGCGAAAAATTGCAATACCGGCGCGTAAACAGAATAAAAATACAAAGCAAAAGGTGAAATCATGATGATGATCTCAATTCCAATGAGGCAGTATGCTGCAATAGTGCCTATCAGTAGCATTTTTGAACTTTTATGGTTTTCCATATTGTCACCCGTTAAGTGAAATCTTTATTATTACAATAAGGATGGAGATACTGAGGTCAACAGGAATCGTTACCACTGTGTGGTATTGAATAGTTGCCTGTATATTTGCAAAACAGAAGGCAGTGTATATATTTTCCTTCATATCATTCACAATACAGACAGCTTTAGCTGTGGATCAGGCAATGATCAGATAGTTAGTATCTATCCATTAATGAGCTGTGTGATTTCAACAGGAGGTGTGACATGTTGGGTAACAGTAAAATTATACTCTTTCTTTTTCTTGGTGTTTTTCTTTCTCTGCAAACAGCCTTTTCACAACAAGATGGCGATACCCTGGCTCTTGAAAATCTGTCAGAACTGAAAGTGTACTTTGATATAAAGGCGGATTCGGCTGCCAAACTGGAAAAAAGACTGCTATGGATAAATGATACCCACAGGCAAGCGAGTCAGAAAGGGGTTCAGCCAATATTTGTTATAGGTATTCGGAGTATGGCCAGTTTTTTTGTCACCAAAGGAGATGAGTATATCGACGAAGAAGATATCCTCACGAAAGGGAAAATTGATAACTGGCTGAAACAGCATGTGAAACAAGGCGTACGAATTGAACAGTGTGGTCTGAGCGCTGAATTGCTGGATATCGAGCCGGAAGAATTTTTATCGGAGGTCACTGTTGTCAAAAATAGTTATATTTCAATTGCTGGGTACCAAAATAAAGGTTTTGCCTATGTCCCTATGTGACAGGTGTTGATCCTGCCATAAAAAGTGAAGTTGATGTTCATCTGGAACGGACTCGTTCTTTTGCCTAACGCATAATGTTCTTACCACTCTGTCGTAAAATATCTAAAAATATTTCCCTGGACTTTTTTGGCATTATTCTCGATACTACCAGTAGCTAGTATCACAATGTAGTAGCTCTTGCAGGAAGAGAATCTTTCAAATTGTTTTACACAGGGAGGTGATGTTTGAAAAAATGAATTATTGACGGGGGGAATTGTTTTTTTTCAAAAGAACAAAAAGGAGGATATATGAAAATCATACGGTTTTTCATTTTTACTCAGGTATTCGTGGTGGTTCTGCTGTTTGGGGCTGCTTCTCTTTTCGCCGCAGAAAAACAGGCGGACAGTATTGATGAACTGGTGGCGATGTTTGATGATGGCAAGTGCGTAGAGTGTCATGAAGAAACCCATGCTCAGTGGAAAAACTCCTGGCACGCTAAAGCAGTGATCTCTTCTTTGAAGGGAATGCATAACTTCATTGTAATCGGTCTGGAAAAAGAGTGGGAAACCCCTCTGACCAAGGCTCAAATAATGAAGTGTCTGGATTGCCACGCTCCAACCGTTAAATACGCTTCAGAAAAACTGGCTGTGGAAATCGGCAACATGATTGTTACTGCCCACAAGAAAAAGGGTACAAAAGAAGGGGATGCCGCCAAAAAGGAACTGGCAAGGCTGAATGTAGGTTGTCTCTCCTGCCATAACATCAAGGCAGGTGCCGTTGCCCGTGGCTTACATGGAGAACCGAAGCCGGGCATGGTTTATGGACCCACAGGTGAAGAGGGTGATGGTGCCCATGAAAGCACGGAACTTGTGGATATCACCCGCGCCTCTTTCTGTATGCAATGTCATGGAAAATACAAGGCGGCAGACGGGGAGACCATTCAGTGTAATACCCTGTCAGGCAGTTATCAGAACACCTATGTCGCCAAAGGCGGCAGCAAGACCTGCCAGGACTGCCACATGAAAAATGGGCACACTTTTCCGGGTGGCCATGATCTTGACACCGTAAAAGAAGGGCTGGGCCTGCAGGTGGAAATTGTCTCCTATGGTCATCTGCCGGGAACCCTGAAGAAGAAAATAAAAGAAGAAAAAAAATGGATTCCCAGTGCTGTAGTTAATGTCTTTGTTGAAAACAAGACTGGCCACCGCGTCCCGGACGGCTGACTGTGGTCAGGCAAAGTGGTCCTGGATGTGACCGCAAGAAATATTGACGAAAAAGACGCCGGGAAACAAATTCTTTTCAGTGACCAGAAGGTATGGTGGGAAATCGGTAAAGACCTTGAAGGCAGGATGCGTTACGGTGCCTGGCAGATCAAGGAAATTGTCGATTTGACACTGCAACCCATGGAGACCAGAAAAGAACGTTTCCTTATGAACTTTGATACCGATATTGAGACAGTAGAAGTAGAAGTGAATCTTTCCTACTATATCAACGGTAAAAAAGGTGATGTGATTTATTCCGAGAAGAAGATCTTGGAATATGATTTTGACTGATCATTCTTTTCTCACAGACAGGCATGACTGTTCAAGTCATGTTTGTCTGTTTTCGGCAAGCCAGATCATATGCCGTCTACCACCTTTACGTCCTCGTGCCCGAACCATGACCTCTTCCACTGAAAACCCTGTCTGGCGCAGCAGCCTGG
>JAOZKN010000103.1:0-4277 GCA_029935315.1 Desulfocapsa sp.
TCACAATCAGTTAACTATGGTGATACAACCTCTTTTGAGATTACGCCAAAATCTGGTTATAAGATTCTTTCGGCCACGGGTTGCGACGGTAGCCAGACTGGCGATGATCCTTATATTTATACGACGGGAGTAATTACTGCTACCTGCACGATAGAGGTCACCTTTACTGAAGAAGAGGAAGATTGTACTTTTTTTATAATCCCATTGAAGAATGGGAGTACTGTGGCGATTTGTTTATGAGGTAACTATTGGCTACACAAGAATTCTGAATAGAGTTTCTGGTCAGGAGATTTACATCGATGGGCTCGTCGTGCCCAACAAGGTAAGATGTAACATATTACTCATTAGAGGAGTGTATGGTAATCAAAGTGGTGCTGATATGATTATGCTGGAAATTAAGAAAAATAAAGAGGATCGGAGTCAGTGGTGTCCGGTTTGAAAATTGCAGAGCATTAAACACGGATTTTAAGGTTATTTCCTTCCGCTTTTAACTGTAAATTTCTTGATTTTTAAACATTTTTGCATCCAATTTTTATCATGCGACGTTGTCGCAAAGACTGATAAAAATCAAATACAAAAATATCAAGAAAATCTACGAAATTTCCAGGATGACGCTCCAGAAAACAACCTGAAAACCCTATTGCAAAATCTTAACCGGACATTACTGGATCGGAGTAAAATTGAATGCGATTTTGCTTTGTATAGCCAGTGATTGCCCGGGCCACTACGACCACCCCCTAGTCCTACGCATACAGTTATGATGAATCCCTCGATCCTGGGCAAGTCACCGGTCCTGGCTTTAACTCCAATCTTGATGCTATGGGCTGGTATAGTTTCAATCAAACAACCCAGTATGGGATTGGCACTAAGCCGGTTGCTAGAAAGCAGGCCAACAAGTGGGGGCTTTATGATATGCATGGCAATGTCAAGGAATGGTGCCAGGACTGGTACGATGACTATCCTGGAGACGTTATCATTCTCAGGGGCCGGCTGACCCATCCAACTACGGCTCATTTCGTGTGTCTCGCGGCGGAGGCTGGGGCAGCAATGCCGGGGACGCACGTTCGGCACGCCGGGAGAGCCACAGGCCGAGTGGTTTGGCGAATACTCGGGGCTTCCGGCTTATCCTACCTCTAGGTCAATAAAGAGTCCAATTTGGAACAGGGCGTGAGAACAGGAAGACACAGACTGAGATACCCCGTAGGAACACGGAGAGTGTCCGGGCTGGACAGGTATGTTCTTACGTGTAATGTTCGTGATTTTTCATTTTACCATCTTGTGATGTTCGTTGAGCTTCGACCTGCATATACGAAGTGCCAGATTTGCTAACAGGTTGTATTCCCTTCTTTGCCAAAGTGGTTTAACCGTCAGCCTTACAGATGTAAAAGGATGTACTGCAAAAAGGGCCGAAATGTTTTTCTAACAGCGCAACGGGTTTTGGCGCGGTTTGGTCCAGGCTGGCATCACGATGTGCTTTTTGCCATGCATGTGCCGCAGGGCTCATTCTCCAGCAGGAGAGAGCCGTCTTGTCTATTCCCTTGTGACGGTATCTTGTGACCACAAAGTCTGTACCTGCAATCTGCACGCTGAATTCCTCAGAGAAAGAATTTTTTGACTGGCTGTTTGGCAAAGGCGATAGTTGCTGAAGAGAATCCAGATAGTCTGCCATGGCCGGTGAATAGTCTGACTTTATGCACAGCATAAAATGTCTGAAAGAACGTTGGTAGACCACCCTGTCTGTTTTTCGAAATAAATTCCTGGCGAAATATTTTTTAAAGCGCCATTCCTGTTGCTGCTGGATCTGGCTTTGCAAATCGTCATGTATGCGCTCCGTATCATCCCAGGCACGAGCCTTGAGATACTCCCTGAAAAGATCGATTGTTATGGCACAGTCCTGTGTTGTCAACTGGGCAAACAACAGCCCCAGATTGTGAAGGCTCTCTTGTTTTGCCAGGGGGCGGCCGTTGCTGCTCCGTGTTACGGAGGCTCCGTCGATGGCATAGAGCGTATGGTGGTGGATAAAAAAATTGTCCAGATGCAAATCGCACTGCTTTAATCCTGCCTGATGCATTTTAGCGATGATGTCGAGCAGTTGGCGGAATAGAAGCTGTTTCTCTTCCCGGAATTCCAGGGCATTCCATACGTCCCGAAGAGAGCTGATCGGATGCAGATATTCGAATAAGAGAACGCCGACTGATGCGTTATCTGTCTTGCCGGCATATAATACTTTCGGTGTAGGAATCCCGGCTTTGGCCAGTGCCTGGCAGCCTGCTGTCTCTCTTTGCAGGTGGCGACGAATGTGGAGAGGGCGGTAGAAGAGCTTTGCCAGCACCTCTTGCTTTTCCCATGTACCTGAGAAGACTGCCCGTCTTTTGGGGACGATCTTCAGCAGATGTTCACATAACAGGGCAATGTCGCTTTTCCTGAGGCGAAGTGAAAAGGGGAGTTCCAGGTGACGGTTGGCGCGGCGTAATGCCTTTCCGGTGTATGAATGCATGTTGTGATTAAGCAGATTTTCGTAATCTGGCCCCGAAGAATCCATCCATTTCTGTGTGGGGAAGTGGTGCGAAAAAATCATTTTGCAGAAAATCTCCGCAACTTTCAGGGAGCTGGCTCCTGCATTGTTCAAGGGAAAAATCCGGATTTTCAGCAAGAAATGTTTCAATCACCTGCTCATCTTCCTCTTCTTCCAGAGAGCAGGTCGCATAAACAAGTACCCCTTCCGGAGCAAGCAGGGCGGCAGCACTGCGCAGAAGCTCCAGCTGCGTCTGTTGATATTTCTGCAGATCTTCCTGGCGTCTGTTCCAGCGAATATCGGGGTGGCGACCCGTTACACCGGTTCCGGAACAGGGTGCATCCAGAAGAATACCCTGGAAGAGGTCGCTGTTGGCCTTGCTGAAATCCTGAAGCCTTCCCTCAAACAGAGGGACATCCAGTTGCGGGTGCAACCGTTTCATGTTTTCCGCAAATCGTCTGCATCTCCCAGCCTCCGGTTCCACCGCACTGACCGTTGCCCGGGCAGCATCGCAAAGCTGAATCAGCACGCTCGTCTTTCCACCAGATCCCGCACAGGCGTCAAGATATCTTCCTTCTCCAGTGATTGGCAGTAACAGCAGAGGAAGGAGTTGGGCCCCCTGGTCCTGAACCTGAAAAAGCCCCTCTGCAAACCCAGGGAGTGTACTGATTTGTCCGTGAAATGCAGGGAGAATGATCCCTGTGTCACTGTGCAGGCAGGTTTTTGCCTCTACATCACAATCCGTCCACATTGCAAGCAGTTCTTCTCGCGTGATCCGGCAGCTATTCACCTGCAGGGCAAGAACTGCCTGTCGGCTGTTTTGGAGGCAGATCTGCACTGTCTTTTCACTGCCAAAACGTGTCTTCCAGCGTTTTATCAGCCATTCAGGGTGATTGAGGATCGGTTTGGCCGGGTTGTTGACAAGTTTTTGCAGTGCATCGCGCTGACGAATGGAATTACGCAACACTCCGTTGACAAAACCGTGGAGCCGTTTAGGGAGTCTGGCCGTCTGTACCGCCTTTACTGATTCGTTTACTGCGGCGGAGTCAGGGATACGGTCAAGATACATAATCTGGAAGAGGCCTACCCGTAGCGTCTGGTGGATAAAGGGTTTTAGCTTTTTTAAGGGTTGCCTGCACAGTTGTTGCAGCATACGATCCAGAGATTTGCGACTACGTAACACACCGTGGATGATGTTATTTGCCAGTTGCCGGTCTTTTTGTTGTACGGGATATTCCCTGAGTACTTTTTCAAAGAGAACTCCCACGGGGATACGTTCTTTTTCGAGACGGACTAAGGTCTCAATTGCAGCAAAGCGGGCAGAGGTTAGTTGGGTGGAAGTCAAAGCAGAAATATGTTCAGGGAAGGGTAATGGTGTCGATGGCAGCAATCAGCTCTTCCACCGGAGAACCTTTAGAGATGATAGAGGGTTTGTTTTCACCTTTGACAAGATCCTTTGCTTCGTCGGGGGTGACCATGGCGGAAAGATAAAGGATTGGAATAACAGCGGTACTCGCGTTAGCGGCCAGGGCAGCACCAATTTCCACACCATGGGTTTCAGGCATATTGATATCCAGAATGGCGAGATCGGGTTGTTCTTCTCTGATAAGTGGCAGGGCATCACTGCTGCTGGTGCTGTAAACGAGGCTCATGTGACCACTGTTTTCCAACTGCATCTTGAGAAGTTCGCAGGCGTCTTTATCGTCGTCGATAAGTACGATACGGGTTTGCTGCCCCATGGATTAACCTCTTGGAGTAAAAT
>JAOZKN010000103.1:4377-8986 GCA_029935315.1 Desulfocapsa sp.
ATATGGTGTTGAATCTGTTCAGCGATTGACTGCGCCATTTTTTTGTCGTTATTTTCTGCGGCCTGTTCAAGTTTCAGGCAGAGATCACCAAGAAATTGAAAGCCATACATCCACGAGGTTCCCTTAATTGTATGAGCCTGCTGTTTGAGTAGCTCAAAGTCATTGCTGTCAAGGGCTTGTAGCAGTTGTATGGCATCTTGTCTTTTGTTTTTCAGGAAAGGTGGAATCAGTTTTTTAATTTTGCAGTCAATGCTAACCTGCGAAGAGCTGTTCTCCTCTGCTGCTTGTTCACGGCCAGTCTTCCCTGATAAGTGTTTAACGATACACTGGATAAGGGTGTCTCTGAGCACAGGTTTTGTGAGATAGTCACTGCATCCTGTGGCCATGCATTTCTTTTTAAAGCGGACAAAGGCATGGGCTGTGAGGGCAATGATGGGGGTTTGTCTGAGCTGTTGTTCTTCCTCCCACTTTCTAAATCGCTTTGTTGCCTCGTAGCCATCCATGACGGGCATTTCAAGATCCATAAAAACAATATCAAAGGAGCCCTTCTGGAACAGTGCGAAGGCATCCAGGCCATTTCTGGCCGTCTGCAGGGTAAATGGTGTATTGCGGAGATAGAGGCAGAGCAGGTTGCGATTGTCCTCATTGTCATCCACCAGCAGAATTTGGGCTGCCTTCAGGGTTTCGCAGCTGCTTGATGGAATGGGATGCAGGGTGGAGGGGGTAACATCTTTCAGGGCCAGGTGGAGTGCGCAGGTGAAGAAGAAAGTGGAACCCTGACCGAGGTGACTCTCAAGGCCGATGTCGCCACCAAGTATTTTGGTCAACTTGCGGCAGATGGTGAGACCAAGACCGGTACCGCCATATTTCCTGGTGGTGAGGGGGGCCGCCTGGGTGAAACTGTCGAAGATGATCTCCTGTTTCTCTTTGGGGATACCTATTCCATCGTCCGTGACAGAAAAGAAAAGTTGTGTCTCAGAGTCTTTTTTGACAAAAATCTTCACGGTGCCATTCCGGGCGAATTTCAGACCGTTGCCAGCGAGATTAATAAGGATTTGCCGGAGGCGTGTGGGGTCGCCGCGAAGGCTGGTCGGGACATCGGGGTGGATATTAATGGAGAGGCTGATATCCTGCTCAACCGCCCGTACAGAAAGGATGGATATTACAGAATCCAGAAGTGAGGGCAGGTGGAAGTCAATATTTTCTGCTTCAATATGGCCGGCTTCGATTTTGGACAGGTCAAGGATATCGTTAATGATGGCGAGCAGAGACTCTCCTGCAGACCTGAAAATACGAACAAAGTTCTGCTGTTCTGTCGTGAGTTCGGTATCTGTCAACACTTCCGCCATACCAATGATGGAATTTAACGGGGTACGAATCTCATGGCTCATGGATGCCAGGAATTCAGTTTTTGAGCGGCTGGCAGATTCGGACAGCTCAATTAGACGTTTATTCTCTTTGAGCATATCGTAGAGATGTAAATGATTCCGCACGCGGGCAAGGAGTTCCTGCCGGTTGAAGGGCTTGACGATATAGTCGTTTCCACCTGCGTTGAATCCCTCCACAATATCTTCCTGCTGGGAGAGGGAGGTAATGAAAATCACAGGGATATCAGAGTATGTGTCGTCTTGTTTGAGCTTGCGGCACAGGGAAAAACCATTCATGCCGGGTATCATGGCATCGAGCAGGATAATGTCTGGAGTCCGGGTTTTAACCAGTTGCAGTGCTTCTTCTGAGCTTCCGGCGGTGAGCACATGGAAGTTTGCACCTTGCAGAATGGAGCATAGCAGTCTAAGATTATCAGGAGTATCATCTACCACGAGAACGGTATGGGATGCGTGTGTGTGCATAGGGGCAATTTATCATACCCATTGACAAAAGCATAGAAAAAGAGCATTCCTCGATTGGGGAAGTAAATGAGAATGTTTTTTATCTTTCTCATAGACAATCCTGATTGTGATTGCTATTATCATTTTCAAGAAAAGATTTGTTTTCGGAGATAGGCTTGCATGACTGTGAGACTTATCGTAATTTTAAGTTTTTTACTTTTACAGGAGAGTAACACATGAGAAAGATTACCTGGGCCCTGGCGGCCACCGCTATGACCTTTGCCATTACAGTTGGATCCGTACAAGCATCCACACTGGAAGAGGTTCAGAAGCGTGGTGTCCTGAATTGTGGCGTATCCACAGGTCTTCCCGGATTTTCCATCGCTGATGAGAAAGGTGTTTGGGCGGGTATTGACGTTGATGGTTGTAAAGCCGTTGCTGCTGCCACCCTTGGCGATGTCAAAAAAATTAAATATGTACCTCTGAATGCCAAAGAGCGTTTCACCGCTCTGCAGTCCGGTGAGGTTGATGTCCTCGTTCGTGGAACAACCTGGACCCTTACTCGTGACAGTTCACTTGGCCTCAACTTTGCCGGTGTAAACTACTATGACGGTCAGGGTTTTCTGGTATCCAAAAAACTTGGTGTGAAATCTGCCCTTGAACTTGGTGGTGCTGCTGTTTGTATCCAGGGCGGAACTACTTCCGAAATGAATCTTGCTGATTACTTCAAGGTAAACAACATGAAGTACGAAGCAGTTGTTTTCGATACCCATGATGCAACTCTGAAGGCATTTGAAAACGGTCGCTGTGATGTTCTTACCTCTGACCAGTCTCAGCTTTACGGACTGCGTACTCATCTTCCTAAACCAGAAGATGCATTCGTCCTTCCGGAAGTTATCTCCAAAGAACCTTTGGGACCTGTTGTACGTCAGGGTGATGATGCCTGGTTGAACATTGTAAAATGGACTTTCAATGCAATGATTGAAGCTGAAGAGCTTGGACTTACTTCTGCTAATATTGACAAGATGAAAGCGGATTCCAAGGCTCCTGCTGTTCGCAGACTGGTTGGTCTTGAAGGAATTGCCGGTAAAGGTCTTGGCCTGAGCAATGACTGGGCCTACAATATCGTCAAGCAGGTCGGTAACTACGGTGAGGTTTTTGATCGCAATGTAGGCGCTGGATCTCCACTGAATATCAGCAGAGGGCTCAACGCACTCTGGAGTAAAGGCGGCATTATGTATGCGCCTCCTCTTCGCTAGTCAATAGCCTAGTATGGATAAGGGATGTTTTCTCGGAAGAGAAAGCATCCCTTTTTTGTTTTTGCAGTCATTCCAGACCTGATCTGGGATCTCAATGCTGTAAAAGGTAGAGGATTCGGGGCGAGCCCGGAATGACAGTAAGTACTTTTTTAGGAAACCTTAACTCATACACATATTGTTCTCATGTCAAAATCATCAAAAAAACAATTTTGGTGGAACAATGCCCAGTACCGATCCCTGTTCTTTCAGGTGTTGCTGGTAGCCATGGTTGCAGGATTCTTCTGGTTTATCGGAAGTAACACTCTGCATAATCTGGAAAAAAGAGGGATTTCCACAGGATTTGCGTTCCTGTCGCAGAAGTCGGGATTTGGCATACTCCAGTCCCTGATTCCCTTTACTGATGCAGACAGCTTCGGTCGCACCTTCCTGGTTGGTTTATTGAACACCCTGCTGGTTTCTGCACTTGGTATTGTTTTTGCCACTATCATCGGATTTACCATGGGGGTTGCCCGTCTCTCCAATAACTGGCTGATTGCGAAAATTGCAACGGTTTACGTTGAGATATTTAGAAATATTCCCCTGTTGCTGCAGATTTTCTTCTGGTATTTTGCTGTGCTCCGTGCCCTGCCTTCTCCACGGCAGAGCTGGTCTGCCGGTGAGGTTGCCTTTGTGAATATTCGTGGCCTTTATCTTCCACAGCCACTATTGGGCGATGGCTTTGGCTTTGTTACCTGGACATTTGTCCTGGCAATAGTTGCCACAGTTGTAATCAGTAGATGGGCGAAAAAAAGGCAGGAGCAAACAGGGCAGCAGTTTAAGCTTGGCAGAACAGCCTTCGGCTTGATTGTTGGTTTGCCACTGCTGGTGTTCTTTGCTGTGGGGGCCCCGTTAAGCTGGGATATCCCGGCTCTGCAGGGATTTAACTTTCGTGGCGGGATGACGATTATTCCGGAACTCACCGCGCTCCTTATCGCTCTTTCCGTTTATACGGCAACTTTTATTGCCGAAGCGGTACGCTCTGGTATCCTTGCCGTAAACAGCGGGCAGACAGAAGCTGCATCGGCCCTTGGCCTGCATAGAACTAAGGTCCTGAAGCTTGTTGTCATCCCGCAGGCTCTGCGGGTGATTATTCCGCAGTTGACCTCTCAGTATCTGAATCTTGTGAAAAACTCGTCCCTGGCCACGGCAATCGGGTATCCTGATCTTGTGGCAGTTTTTGCCGGAACGACACTGAATCAGACCGGTCAGGCTATTGAAATTATTGCCATGACCATGGGTGTGTATCTCACTATCAGCTTGCTGATTTCAGGCATTATGAACTGGTACAATAATAAAACTATGCTGGTGGAGAGGTGAGCCAATGACTGTACATATTACAACTCCAACGCCAGACCAGCCACCACCATGCTGCTCAGTCGGTGCCCGGGCCTGGCTGACAAAAAATCTATTCTCATCTATCCCGAATAGCATCTTTACCATTATAGGGATTTTCCTGATTTATAAGCTGGTGCCACCTGCACT
>JAOZKN010000103.1:9086-10347 GCA_029935315.1 Desulfocapsa sp.
TGTTATCCAATTATTGCCTATTTTCTCTTTTACGGTGGAGCCTTTGGGTTGCCAGTTGTGGAAACCCACAAGTGGGGCGGCTTGATGCTGACCCTGATTCTGGCCACCATCGGCATGTTTTGTGCTTTGCCAATTGGTATTGTACTGGCCCTTGGACGCAGATCTTCCATGCCCATTGCAAAATCCATGTCCGTTATTTTTATTGAATTCTGGCGCGGGGTTCCCCTGATCACTGTTCTTTTTATGTCTTCAGTGATGCTGCCTATTTTTATGCCGGAGACCTGGCAGTTCGACAAACTGTTACGGGCACTGATCGGGATTGTCTTTTTTCAGTCCGCTTACATGGCAGAAGTTGTGCGTGGCGGTTTGCAGGCCATCCCCAGAGGGCAATATGAGGCTGCAGAGGCACTGGGTCTGTCATACTGGAAAACCATGTCTTTTATTATTCTCCCCCAGGCCTTAAAACTTGTTATTCCCGGAATTGTGAATACTTTTATTGCACTTTTCAAAGATACAACCCTCGTCCTTATTATTGGACTTTTTGATCTGCTGGCCGTTGTTCAGGCTGCATTTGCAGATCCCAAATGGTTGGGTTTTTCTGTGGAAGGCTACGTGTTTGTGGCCAGTGTGTACTGGGTATCCTGTTTTTCCATGTCCCGTTATTCACAGCATCTTGAGAAAAAGTTACATACCGGGCATGCGCGCTAAGAGATCAAAGCCGAACATCGACCATCGAACGTCCAACATCGGACGATGGATATGAACCAAGCATAATGGAAAAAATTATGACAGCAGAAGCCGTACAGCAATCAACATCCAGCGAAGTAATGGTTGAATTGCGTAATGTAAATAAATGGTATGGTGATTTTCATGTACTCAAAAACATCAACCTTAAGGTAACGAAAGGCGAGCGTATTATTATCTGTGGTCCTTCCGGTTGCGGAAAATCCACACTGATTCGCTGTATGAATCGCCTGGAAGAACACCAGGAAGGAGATATCATCGTCTCCGGAATCACCCTTGATGATGATCTGAAGCATATTGATCGTGTGCGTCGTGATATCGGCATGGTTTTTCAGCAGTTCAATCTTTTTCCACACCTGACTGTTATGGAAAACTGCTGCCTGGCTCCCATCTGGGTGCAGAAACAGCCCCGTAAAGAAGCTGAGGCCGTTGCCATGAAGTATCTTGAGCGGGTACAGATTGCCGATCAGGCCAAGAAATTCCCCGGTCAGCTTTCCGGTGGCCAGCAGCAGCGTGT
>JAOZKN010000184.1 GCA_029935315.1 Desulfocapsa sp.
AACCGAGAACCCAGAGTTCAGGTTTCTCAAAAGCTGGATTCCATTTGGTCATGGTAAGACCACGAGCACCGATGGAGCCACCGATATAAACCTTGCCGTTGGCCATGGCATTACAGGCACCATTGGTGGCATCGCCAAGGACGGTGATTTCAGCACCAATATTCAGGTAGCCAACATCATCGGAACAGGAACCTTTGCAGGTGATGGACGTACCGGGCATACCCATACAGCCGAGACGCTGGCCAGTTGGGCCGGACACTTCAATTTCAAGCCCGTCTTCACGCTGCAGGCGAATACCCAGGTTATGCTGACCCATGGATTCGATTTGCAGATGATTGCTTTTTGCAGCAGCTGCCTGAACCATGGCTTCAAATTCCATGGAATTGATTCTTATGCCATCTTCATTCAGGCCTTTAATAACAGTCGCACTCACGAAAAACTCCTCTATAAATAAAGTTGAAAGTTACAGGTGGAAGCTAACTTTACAAACTTAAAATACTTAACAGACGTACTTAATATCCAGGCGATCTGCCACGTCTTTATCAACAATACCCAGGGCATCAGACATACCAACCGGCAGACTCTGTGAACGGCCAAGGGGCGCCATGATTTTCTTCATCTCGGTTCGAATAGACATGAAGACATCGCCAACACGTTCCGCCACAAGATCAGGATCAAGGCGGCGATAGAGTTTTGGATTCTGGCTGGTAATCCCTTTAGGGCAAATACCAACGTTACAGACGTTACAGCGGTTTTTCTCGTTACCAAGACAACCGGCAACGGATTGCATAATGTATTTTCCGATATGAACCCCTGAGGCGCCGAGCATGATCAGGGCCATACCGTTCTGGGTCACATTTCCGTTTTTGCCAATACCACCTGCAGCAAAAATAGGGATTTCATTTTGTTTACCCTGTTTTACAAGGTCCAGATAACATTCCCGTACGTTTGAGGCAATGGGATGCCCGGTTGCGTCCATGGAGACGTTAAATGCTGCCCCTGTACCACCGTCAATACCGTCAATCAAAAGACCACCGGCATAGGGGTTACGTACTAGATTGTTCAGTACGGATTTAGCACTGGTTGATGCTGAAATCTTGGGATAGATAGGTACCTTATGTCCAAATGCAGTGGAAAGCGTCTGGATCATCTTCATAACGGATTCTTCAATGGAATAGAGAGTCTGATGAACAGGAGGAGAAGGCAGATCAACACCTTCTGGAACTCCGCGAAGACGGGCAATAAGTTTAGAAACCTTATACCACATCAACAGACCACCATCGCCCGGTTTTGCACCCTGACCATATTTGATCTCAATGGCAGCAGGATCACATTGCATATCCGGAATGGCACGGATGATTTCATCCCAACCAAAATAACCGGAAGCAATCTGCAGAACAATATATTTGAGATAGGGTGATTTCAGAATCCATGGAGGACAGCCGCCCTCACCGGTACACATAACAACCGGAATGCCAAGAACCTCATTACAGTATGCAACACCTTGTAACAGGCCAAGCCACATATTGGGTGACAATGCACCAAAGGACATGGAGCCGATCACAAAAGGGAAGATCTCACGTGTGGGTGGAATCCATCCGCCTTCTTTCGTCCGCTTGAGAAATTCAGCAGGATCAAGAGTACGGCCCAGGGTAGTGGTCACATTAAACTCATGGCGTCCAGCATCGAGTGCTGGATCAGTGAGCATGGAAATGCGGTTGAACATCATCCTGTCAAGAAGGGTCGGGCCGGTTTTATTACGGCGGCCACCACGCTTGTTAGGCACCCCTTTCTGATTATTAAAGAAGATGGTTCTGTGTTCGTTGTCATTTGGAACGGGCTGTATAGCCTCGTTGGGACAGACCATCGAACACATGGCGCAGCCTATACAGGCGTTTGCCATATTTTTCTTTTGGCGGATACCTACAAAGGTGCGGTATTCATTGCCACGCTTCTTCTTGAGGACGTCAAGTTTTGGCATCCTCTGTCGTCTATAGGCGAGATAAATGGCCTCTTTAGGGCAAACTGCGGTACAGTGTCCGCAAAGGGTACATCTATCTTCCCGGTGCTGGATTATCCAGGGCAGGTCAGTGTAGCTTAAGCTGCCTGGTCCAACGGATACGGATCGTGCTGAGACCATATTGTCACTTCCTTTCGTTCTGGTGGTACGATAATTGTGTGTTCACGCATTGGTTGGAAATCATTGGCTGGATCACGATCAGGAACCATGGCATCCACGCCACACATTTCTGATGCAAAAGCCCAGGCGCCTTCACGGCCGCCAACGGTTGCAGGTCGCAACTTCTTCTGATCCATAACCAGCATGCAGGATTCGTCGGGCAGAGTGGCAATCACCGCATTGGGGCCGTCAATGATCAGACGCCTGCAGGCATTGCGAAGCCCTGTCAAAAATTCTCCCTGGGGATGCTTTGCAAGTTCTTCATTCTGAAGAGGGGTGATGATATGCTTGTACGCCTGCAGGGGGAGTTTTAACTGCTTCAGAGTGTAGTGGAGAATATGGGTAAATGTCTCTGAGTCACTCTGATATCCGGTATACCCGGGGAAATGTTTGCCGAGCAGCCAGTCACGGATGGGAACAAACGCAGTGTTTTCACCGTTGGTCATGGATGCGATTCCCTGAATAAAGAAGGGGTGGCAGGCATACAGGTTAATCCCGTAGTTGGTGTTCTGGCGACCCTGTGCCATGCAGACACGGGATTTGATACGACTGTCGTTCAGGCCTAAACCATCACCGATTTCAAGTGGCCAGCCAACTTCCTTAATGGTTGCAACGTCTGGCCAGAACGAGAAGGCTGTAAGATCATTTCCGTGATCTTCGCCATCTTTTCGCAGCGCCAGGCGGGTCAGCATCAGCTCTGTCTCGATTTCTTCTTCAGATTTTGCAGCCAGTGTATCTGGCATCTTGTATACCCGAAGAAAATAACGATATCTGTCCTTGGCTTCAATAAGGCCGGGATGGGTCTCGAACTCGTGATCATAACGAAGCTCAAAACCGCGGTCTTCCATAAACTTGTTCAGACGGTGCCACGATTCTTCAGTGTGGGCGATACCGGAGAGAACAGGATTCCTGGAATTGTATTTATAATCATCAAACTGAAGACCACGCAAAAGAAGACCAAGGCCTGAGCCATCGTATCCTTCCTGCATTGCCTCCATGG
>JAOZKN010000027.1 GCA_029935315.1 Desulfocapsa sp.
GATTTGTTTCGGTACGGCCAATATAATCGACATAATATTTCTTCAGAGCACAAAAAAGGACATTGCAGCTTGCCCACGCCAGTTTCTTCTCTTGTATATTGTAGAACAGATAATCCTGGATCTGCTCGTTGCTTAACAGTTCCGGCTCACCAGTGCTGTAATAGTCCGCTAGTCCTTTAATAGCAGAAAGATAGGCATCTTTTGTAGCTGGAGCAAATCGCTGCAAAGACAGATAGTTTGTGAAGTTTGTGTGGGATTTTGAACCCATAATGAATACCTCCGTGGTAGGAAAACAGACAAGCGAAATGCTCATCGTACTTGGAGGTATTTTATATGATCAGGTACTGCAAGAGTAGGATATAGGGGAGGATTTCCTTATGTAGTGGATTTTGCTGTGGTTTTGTCCGCGAAGCGGTTTAGTTCAACACTGTTCAGAGTGGCTCCTGTGAACTTGTAAGATGTTACTCAACCTACTTCGGAAAAGTGTCAGATCAACTATGAGTAACTACAAATAAAAAACGACAAATCAGTCATTCTCAGCACTATTCTTGTCTTGATTATCCATCCCGGGCAGACTTAAGTTCACCTTCTTTTCAGGTGGCTTCTTCCCGGTAGTATCAACAACCCGTCTCACGACCCTGGTGGAAACTCGCTTGCCTTTTGCAGCAGGCCCTTTAATCAGATAATCCTCAAAGAAGATTTCAACAAGGTTTGTTCTTGCACGTGATGAAGGCACGAGACTGGCCCTGCAGCTCTTCTCTTCCCCAAATAACAGCATAAGGATTTTTGAACGTTTATGGGCCTCAAACAGACGATACTCTTTATCAAGAATAAATTTTGGTGTAGCAAATCGTTTTACATAACAGAGGTTTTCACGCCCTTCCCTGTACACCATATTAAAAACAAGGCCTTTTTTTACTTTGCCAATCCAGAGGACATCATGCCCTACAAAAAGTTTATCCACAACCTGCACAACTTTATAGGCTCCTGTGTCGTACAGAAGTAACAGACGATCATATTCTGAACAGGCTATGGGAAATTCGGCATTCTCCTCGCTACTCTTTAATTGATAGCCCAGGAAGCCCTCTTTTCTGTCGTATTGCACATTCAAATTTGAAAGCGCAACCTTACGTACACTCACTTCGCTGAATTCTTTTAACTCAGTGCGCCGTGGATAATGTTTTCCGTATTTTTCAAGCAATGCATCTATATAGGCGATTGTGTAGCCGACCATATCTTTAAGATGTTTCCTGATAACCCTGACATCTTTACGGATTGTTTTGATTTCTTTCAGCTGTTTGTTGATATCATACCTGGAAATTCGTTTAATACGGATTTCCAGAAGTCTTTCGATATCTTCTTTGGTAACAGCACGGTCAAGCTCTTTGGTGAAGGCGCTTAAGGCAGAATCCACACTTTCAACGACCGCCTTGTAACTGGTTTCTTCTTCGATATTTTTATAGAGTCGTTCTTCTATAAAAATTTGTTCCAGCAAGCGTGCATGGAGCCTGTCGAGCAAACGGCCAAGGTCAATTTCGAGCTCAGCCTGCAGATCTTGTACAAGTTTTTCTGTATTAAAGCGTAAAACATCCTCAACCGTTGAAGTCGTGGGATTTTCGCCCTCTATAATGGTGAGATTCGGACTGATAGGGACTTCACAATCACTGAAGGCATAGAGTGCTTTTATGGTATCTTTGGCATAAATACCACGTGCCAGCTTCACCTCAATTTCGACCTCTTCTGCAGTATAATCATTGATGGAGGTGATTTTTATCTTACCGGCTTTGGCAGCCTTTTCCACGGAATCGATTAAAGACTGAGTGGTTGTGGTATAGGGTATCTCTTTAATCAGAATCGTTTTTTCATTGGCCTCTTCCAGACGCGCTCTGCATTTTATTTTCCCGTTGCCGTGATCGTACAAAGAGACATCAAGGAGGCCGCCCTGGATAAAATCCGGGTAAAGT
Source organism: Desulfocapsa sp. (assembly GCA_029935315.1). GTDB lineage: Bacteria > Desulfobacterota > Desulfobulbia > Desulfobulbales > Desulfocapsaceae > Desulfocapsa. The sequence continues at coordinate 1,965 of JAOZKN010000027.1, forward strand.
TCAAAGTCTTCTCCGTTTAAAATATTTATTTGCGCCTGCAGAAGTTCGCAGAAATTATGGGGCATGATCTTGGTGGCCATGCCAACTGCAATCCCTTCAACTCCCTGCATAAGAAGCATTGGAATTTTACAGGGGAGCGTTACGGGTTCAAGCATTCGCCCGTCATAGGAGTCAACAAATGTGGTGAGGTCTTTGTTGAACAGAACCTCTTTGGCAAGGGGGGAAAGTCTGCACTCAATGTACCTGGGTGCGGAGGCCTGATCGCCAGTGAAAATATTTCCATAATTCCCCTGGCGCTCAATGAGGAATTCTTTATTGGCGATGTTCACAAGAGCTGCAAAAATAGATTGATCACCATGGGGGTGGAGTTTCATGGTGGCACCAACAACATTGGCAACTTTATGAAAACGTCCATCGTCCATGTTGTGCAGTGTTTGCAGAATACGCCGCTGCACCGGTTTCAGGCCATCATTAATATGCGGAATGGCCCGCTCCTTAATTACATAAGAAGTATACTCCAGAAAATTATAATCAAAGAGTTGTTGTAGTCTACCGAACTGTGAATCCACGTTTTATCTCTCCAACACTTAAATCAAATGTTCCATAATGTACTGTTTTCGCTCAGGACTGTTTTTCCCCATATAAAAGGAAAGTATATCTGACACCTCACTGACCGATCCCATGGCCACCTGTTTAAGGATGATATCCGGTCCGATAAACTGTTTAAACTCTTTGGGAGATATCTCCCCTAAACCTTTGAAGCGGGTGATTTCCACGGCTTTTTTTGTCTTTTTACCCTTTCCCTGAAGGACTTTTATTGCTGCATCACGCTCTTTCCCGGTATAGCAATATTTCGTTTCACTTTTTGTCCGCACCCTGAAGATAGGTGTCTCCAGGATATACACATGCCCGAGTTTGACCAGGGGCTCAAAATAATGGAGAAAAAAGGTGAGTAACAGGTTTCTGATATGCAGGCCATCCACATCGGCATCCGTTGCCAGGATCACCTTATCAAAGCGCAGGTCTGTAATGGAGTTTTCAATATTAAGAGAGCGCATCAGGGCATACATCTCGTCATTCTTGTAGAGCAGCGCCAGTTTTTGCCCAAGCACATTCATCGGTTTTCCCTTGAGGGAGAAAACAGCCTGGGTCATTGGATCCCGGGAAGAGACAATGGAACCGGCAGCAGATTGCCCCTCTGTGATAAAGATCATATTCTCTCTATCCTTGGGCGAAGGCTTGTCACGGGAAGGATGGTATTTACAGTCTTTCAACTGGGCAATTTTAATGGCTACCTTTCTGGCCTTGGCCTTGGCCTCTTTACGGACAGATTGCAGTTCTTTGCGCACCTTTTGATTGCGCTGTACTTTTTCAAGAATTCTGTCGGCAAGCTCTGTATCTTTGTACATGGCGGCAGACACGGTATCCTTCACCTTGTTTACTATCCAGGAACGTATATCTGTATTGCCGAGTTTATTTTTGGTCTGCGATTCAAAGACAGGGTCAACGATCTTAATGGCAATGGTGCCAACCACTCCATCCCGGACATCATTACCGGTGAATTTTTTGTTTGAAAATTCATTCACTCCTTTGAGCAGCCCTTCCCGAAAAGCGGAGAGATGGGTTCCGCCTTCACTGGTGTACGTTCCGTTGACAAAGCTATAATAGGTGTCGCTGTATCCTTCGGTATGGGAAAATGCAAACTCAAGGGTAGAATCCTGGTAATACACAGGGTCGTAGATATTTTGTCCACTCAGCTCTTTGTCCAGCAGGTCAAGGAGCCCATTCTCTGAATGGAAGAGTTCCTTACCCAGGTAGATTTTGAGCCCGGCATTGAGATAGGCATAGCGCCAGAGACGTTTTTCAACAAATTCAAATTCAAATTCAAATTCAGAGAAGAGTTCCTTGTCAGGGAAAAACTCAATGCACGTTCCGTCCTTTTCCTGGCTTTCACCCTGCGCTTCCGAGTCTAATATTCCACCACTAAATTCAGCAGTTGCAAACTTTCCATCACGAAACGCTGTAACTTTAAAAAAGTCAGACATGGCATTTACTGCCTTGGTACCAACACCATTAAGCCCCACTGAAAATTGAAAGACATCGGTGGAGTATTTTGCTCCGGTATTGATTTTAGAGACACAGTCAACAATCTTTCCAAGGGGGATGCCACGTCCGAAATCGCGCACCATCACCTTTCCATCATCAGCGATGCTCACGTCTATACGTTTTCCCGCACCCATGATGTATTCATCGACTGCATTATCAATGACTTCCTTTAAAAGGATATAGATACCATCGTCAGGATGGCTTCCTGACCCCAATCGTCCAATATACATTCCCGGACGTTTGCGGATATGTTCAAGGGAACTGAGGGTCTTGACCTTACTTTCGTCGTAAATTTGTGGTTTTGGCGGCATTTCCTGGTAAACTGCTATGGTTACTATGGAGGTTTGTTTTTAGAATATTGCAATAATATTGCATTTTATTATATTTAGCAACAATTGGAACAGAGGCACTGCAATATTAGTATTCGTCAGGGCAGCTTTCAGTAAAAAACCACGTTTTTTTCATGGAGAACTTCATTGTCAATTCACTCCACACTCCTATCTATTGCAGGGTCTGACCCATCTGGTGGTGCAGGTATCCAAGCAGATCTAAAAACGATGACAGCCATAGGCGTGTACGGCGCCGCAGCTATCACCTGCCTTACCGTCCAGAATTCTCGTGGTGTAAAAAACATCCAACCCCTTGCTCCCGAATTTGTTCAGGCACAGATTATAGCCGTACTGGAAGATCATGCTGTCAGCCATATCAAAATCGGGATGCTGGGAACCCTGGAAATCGCCGACAAAATCCATGATATCCTTGAGGAGTATTCCGGGACTGTGGTCTACGATCCGGTTCTTGCTGCGAGTACCGGCGAGTCCCTTCTCACAGGTGATGGCCTCCAATGTCTGAAAGAGCGATTTCTAAAAAATATTTCCTTTCTTACGCCAAACATTTCAGAACTTGAACTATTAAGCGGAGGAACAATACGGGGGACTGAAGACGCCATAGCCTGTGCAAAAAATTTACTTGGCCACTATCCCAAAATGAAAGGTATCGTCGTTACAGGTGGCCACCTTGCAAGCGACAGAGATATGATCAGTGACTATTTAATCATGGCTGACGGGTCAAACACTGAATCCAAACGAAAACGCCTGGCAAACAACAATCTTCATGGTACAGGCTGCACTTACTCTTCTGCCCTTGCCTCTTTTCTCTGCATGGGCAACGATGCAAAATCGGCCTTCCTGAAGGCTGGGACATTTATGGACAAGGTTATTCGGGCAGGCCTACACACTCAGCTGGTAAAAGGCAACGTCAATGGCCCCCTGCTGCATTACCTGGTCGACTAACTGCTGATCGCAGCCTTCACAGCCTGTCCCAGTTGCTCAATGGAATAGGGTTTTTTAATAAATCCACTTGCCCCAAGTTTTAATGTGGCCTTCACATCTTCACTTTCAGCAAAGCCACTGACGACAATTGCTTTTTGCTCAGGATACAGTTCCAGTATCTTTTCGTAGGTCTGCCGCCCATTTATCCCAGGTTCCATAAGCATATCGATTACTATCAAATCCACCGGATTGCCTTCGATAAAAGCAATCGCCTCTTCACCTGAGGGAACTGTTTTTACTCTGTACCCAAGACTTGTCAGTATATGGGTGGCTATATCCCGCAATTGCAGCTCGTCATCGATAACCAGAATATGCTCTTCCCTGTCCGTACCAATGACTCCCTTTTGCGTCTCTTCAGGCTGTTTAATATTCCTGCTGCTCACTGGAAAGTAGAGAGTAAAGCGTGTTCCACTTTCATTACTTTTAACACGTATCTGTCCACCATGATCTTCAACGGTATTCCACACCACAGTAAGGCCAAGACCAGTGCCACTTCTGCCCATTACTTTTTTACTGTAAAATGGTTCAAAAATATGGCTTATATCATTAGCGCTAATTCCAGGGCCATTATCCTGTATCGTTAAAACGACATATCGCCCCGGGGCTATATCCACCTCTTTGCAAATATCGCTGTCAGTTATCATATCAGTGGTAGCAATACGGACATTTCCCTGTTGCGCAACAGCCTCTATGGCATTCGTCACCAGATTCATAACAGTTTTTTTGATATGCATGGGAGAACAGGAAATGATTGCCCGTGTTGCATCAAGTTGTTCCGTGCAAACAACACCCTGGTGTAACGATTGTAATTTTGCACATTCGGGAGAATGCAGATACTCATGAATCAGTACATTAATATCATGAGGTTCTCTGGTACTGGCGACACCTCTTGCAACTGTAAGCAGATCAGCAACGACTGTTGCAGCCCTTTCTCCTGACTCCTGGATTGCTTCAATGGGTTTTCTTAATTCGCTGGATTCAGGTAACTGGAGAAGGAGTAACTCCGGGTAACTCACTATTCCTGAGAGGATATTATTGAGATCGTGGGCAACGCCACCAGCCATCAGGCCAATTGCTTCCATTTTTTGAGCCCTGGCCAGTTGATCCTGGGTATTCTTCAGTTCAGTAATATCAAAGTAGGTCAGCATTCGCCCACCATCAGGAAGGACCACACACTGGTACTGCAAAAGCGTACCATCTTTACGTTCAAAAACAGTGGGAACGATTTCCCCTCTCCGTATTGCCGCTTCACGCTCATCCATATACTGTTCAAATTCGCTGTCTTTAACAAGATAGAGATTGTTGTAACGATTAAACTCAATCAGTTCTTTAAAAGAAGGATGTCGTGCAACAAAGCTATCTGATACATTCCACATATCCCGGAACGCACGATTGACAATTATAGCATGCAGGGTCTCATCCATAAAAAGGATTCCATAATCAATGCTATCCATTACCGCACTGAACTCTGCAAGTGTTTTTTGTAATTTTTGCTCAGCTACTTTTTTCTGATTGATATCACGCCAGACAACATGGATTAAGATTTTTTCTTTAATGACAATTCGAGTAAGCACTACTTCAAGAAATGTATCACTTCCGTCTTTCTTCTGATGAACCCATTCAAAGTGACTGGAACCTGTTTTCTGAGCAATACTAATCATCTCAGCAGCTTTCTCCGCAGAATCCCTGCCATCTGCCTGCACTGGAGGCGAAATTTCAGACGGACTGAGAGCGATTAATTCACCTTTATTGTCATAATGCAGCATCCGGTAAGCTGCTCTGTTGCAATCAATAAAACTTCCATCTTGAATAAGTAATATTCCATCACTGGACTCATAAAAAAGTGATTCAAAAATGACATTCTGCTCTTCAATTTCTTTAGCTTTTTGCGCAACATTCTTGTCAAGGTTGAGAATATTGTCCTCAATGGTATCAACCATTGTATTGAACTCATGGGACAAGACACCAAGTTCATCATTTCTCTGCAAAGGAGACCTGGTAGAATAATCTCCTTGAGTCACGCGACTGGCAAGGGATGAAAGCGAGGAAATTGGCTGGAGAAGTTTTCTGAAAAACACGAAACTCACCAACAAGGAAAGCAGAAGGATCACACCCCCAAGAAAAAAGATTGATTTTTTTAATTGGCTGGATGTTTCCTGTAATTCACTCGTATAGGCGGAAGCTACAATATACCACTGAAATACGGGGACATATTCAACCCAGAAAATTTTATCATAGATATAATTTCCTTTATCAGAAGGCTTATCCCATTTGGCATACATTGGTTGCCCGGTATGCCCAGCATTTTTCGTATCATCAAAAATAAAATTCCCGGTTGTACGGTTTTTCATTTTCCCGGTATCTTTTCCCTGCATATACTCGTTGGGATGGACAACCATTTTCGCCTGACTATCAACAATGAAAATGTAGCCACTCTTCCCAATAGTGCTTTTGTTCATGATCTGGCGCAACTGTTCAATCAGCTCATTCTTGCGTTTATCAACCTCTTGTTTGATATCATCAATATAGGTGCCGGTACCAATAACCATTTTCCAGTGTGGAAAATCTCTTGTGTACGTTAATTTTTCAGATGTTTCTTCCTTGTCGGGATTTTTCGTCCACCAGTATCGCGTAAACCCTTCTCCCTTTTCTCTGGCAACTTCGACCATTGGCGGAACAATCAAATTCCCTTGAGAATCCAGCTCTTTACTGTAGTCTGTTCCTAGCTCAATATAAGGGTGACCAATTATTTTATTATCATAATCAATAATAAAGAAATAGTTGTCCTGATCGTAGCGAATCTTGGTCGTAAGATAAATCACTTCCTCCTTGAGCGTTTCCTGTAAAACGTTAACAGATGCAGATGTGCCGATTATCCAGTCGAATGGCTTGAAGGTGAACACGTAAGCAACCTTGTCCTCAAACTCTTTTGTCTTCGCGTGTTTCCATGTGTAATGCAATGTACCAGAGCCACTCTCTTCACAAATGTTCTGAAATTCCTGAACAAAATACACACCCTGTTGATCTTGAATATAAGCAAAATCCTTTCCCTTAAATTCAGGATATATTGGGTGTGTCACTACCGTAGTTTTTGAATGAATAAAAAAATAGCCTGAACCATGGTCATATCTGAAAATATTCACATAATTAATGATGGCCTGCTTCAGCTCCTCCTGGCTCATTCTGTTCTTATTCTTGTTGTAAAAGAGTATGAGATTTTTTTTAAAATTTTCCCCTCTTTCCTGAAGAATTGAACCAACATTATCTGAACGTGATTGTTCATATTTAGTCTGTACAATGGACCAGAAAGAATCCGTCAGATTTTTCAACTCTGTCTCGTGATAACGCAGTGCATTCTTTTCGAAAATATCGAGATTTTCCTGGATATTTTTAGTCAGCATGGTGACTTTATTAAGAATTTCCCTTCCATTTTTTTCTTCAAGGGATTGCGTCCTGCTTTCAACTTGAGGGAGAACTATCAGAAATAAGGCTATGGTGTATACAAGAATAATTGCACAGACCATCAGCATTGATTTGTAAAATATTTTTGACTTGATCACGAAGGCAGTTCTCCAAATGCCGAGAGATGATAAAAATTCATTTAAGCCATTCTTCTAAACGTTAATAAATCAATACGTCATACGAATACGCTCACAATCGGGACAGATCCACGTTGGGCCATTGGAAATCCCCCAGGTGTTCTCCTTAAAACATGCTTCACAAATCATAAATCCACAGGGACAACTGAAACAGTAGGGAAACTCCTTTTTGCAACAGTGGCAGATAAATTTATCAGGTTTTCTTCTACGGTATGATTTTTTTTCTTTTTTATCTGTAGCACTCATTCCTGCAACTCCTTTATCAGCCATTTCTGATACGCTGTGTTTACTGCGGATATCTCAACTGCTATGATTTCAGGAACATCATAGGGGTGCTGCTCTTCTATTGCCTCTTTTAAGCTATCCCATAAGGCCTGGCTGCTTTTCATACGCAGCGTATATTCCTGCTCCTGTTCAATCTCCCCTTTCCACCAGTACAGTGAATCCACTGGTCCACTCACCTGAGCACAGGCTACCAGACGTTTTTGCAGAAGCTCTTTGGCTAAATACACAGCATCTTCTTTTTTATCCAGGGTTGTGGTGACAACTATGGTATCTGTCATTGCTTTCTCTGTTTTTCTTTTATAGTATTTGTTCTATTGATGATTTCTGTTGCAAGCTTATCAGGAAAGGAAACAGTTTCATACGTTAAAGCGTAATTATTACAAGGATACGCCATGCTTTTCACCATAGATGTTGGAAATTCACACACGGTTACCGGTCTCTTTGACGGGGACAAACTTGTCGGCCAGTGGCGTCTTAAGTCTGACCGGGAACGACCGGATGATGAACTCGCCATTCGCTACCATTCCCTGTTCTCCATGGCTAAAATCGATAAAAAAGATATCCATGGCGTTATTCTGGCCAGTGTTGTCCCGTCCCTTGAGACTGCCTGGATTTCCTGTATCAATACATATTTTTCTGATTTTTTAAAACAACCTCTCTTCGTGGTCAGCTCAAAGAGTATTGCAAGCAGAATCAGTGTTAAGATAGATCGCCCCGAAGAAGTTGGTGCTGATCGTTTGGTCAATGCAGTTGCCGCCTGGGAACGTTACAAAAAGAATCTTATTATCATCGATTTCGGCACAGCCATAACCTTTGACTGCGTCTCTTCTCAATGTGAATATCTTGGCGGAACTATTTTACCGGGAATTGCAATCTCCCTCGATGCCCTTGCCAGCAGAACAGCAAAACTGCCGAAGATTGATATCTCCAAAGCTCCGGCCACAGTTATTGGAAAAAACACTGTTGAAGCCATGGAAAGCGGTATCTTAAACGGATACGGAGCACTGATTGACGGGCTTAGTGATAGAATACAGGCGGAACTTTGTCCCAACGATGAAGATATAAAAATCATCGCCACAGGTGGTATGGCGCATCTGATTGCCCCTTATAGTAAACGTATTGAAGAAGTGGATACCATGCTTACTCTCTGGGGGTTACACTCCCTGTTTTATACATGTTGATGGTGTCCTAATAATGCGAAAACATACAGATATACCAGGACCACTGAAGCCCGGTGATTGTATCGGTATTATTGCTCCGGCCGGACAAATTTTCGAGACAGATCGTCTTGAGCAGGGGATTGTTATCCTGAAAGAAATGGGATTTGAAGTCAAACTTCCCCGGCAGCTATGGCCCGGTACAGGGTACCTGGCAGATACGGACAAAAATCGTGCCCTTGAGTTTCACAAGATGTGGGCTGATGATGAAGTATCAGCACTGCTGGCCCTGCGTGGTGGTTTCGGCTGTCTTCGACTCCTCCCCTTTTTAGATATGGAGGAGCTGAAAAAACATCAAAAAATGCTTATTGGTTTTTCGGATCTCACCATTCTCCACACCATCCTGAAGCAGAATCTGGATCTGATATCATTTCACGGGCCCATGCTTACCACGCTCTCATCCTGCAGCAGGGAAAGCCTTGAACGCTTCCACGCCTGTATCTCCGGCAGGTGGAATAAACCCATTCACTCAAAATCCATAGAGATACTCCGTGGTGGAGAAACGGTGAAAGGTCCACTTGTCGGTGGCAACCTCAGCAGTCTTATCAGTATATTGTCAACACCATTCCAGCCGGATTTAACAGATAGCATCCTCTTTCTCGAAGATGTAGGCGAACCCCTGTATAGGCTGGACAGAATGTTCAGCCAGCTTGCTCAGGCTAGGCTGTTACAAGCTCCGGCGGCTATTCTTTTAGGGGATTTTTCCCCTTCCAAAGAAATGGACAGCCTCGAATCTATTCGTTTTCATGAAGAAATATGGACACGGGTGCTTGAACTCACCGAATCTGTAGACATTCCCGTGTGGGGTAGTTTTCCTGTTGGACATGGTGGTAACAACTTTACCCTTGCTCATGGTTCCACCACAATTGCTGATAGTCATAAGGCTTCTCTTTCTTTTATTTGACACAATCCAGTTTTTAATATTCTTTATCAAAAAGATTTGCTATACCTTTAACTAAATGGTATTCCATAAATTATTATTTTCAACAATGATTACGGAAAATGTATTCTGGAATCAATACTTTCACTCACTTTTCAGGAGAAAAAAATGAAAAAATTTGTAACAGGAATGGCAGTATGTTGCGCACTTGGATTTGCCCTCAGTGCTGCCCCTTCATTTGCATCCGACCAACAATTTGTTACCATTGGAACCGGTGGAGTTACCGGTGTTTATTACCCTACTGGTGGTGCTATCTGTCGTCTTGTCAATAAAACCAGAAAAGAACATGGAATTCGTTGCTCAGTAGAAAGTACCGGTGGTTCTGTTTATAACTTGAATACCATTGCTGCTGGCGAACTTGATATGGGTGTTGCCCAGTCTGATTGGCAGTATCACGCCTACAACGGAACTTCAAAGTTTGAGAAGAAAGGACCAAACAAAAAACTTCGTGCAGTTTTTTCCATACACCCTGAACCATTCACAGTTGTTGCCCGTGCCGATTCCGGTATAAAAGATTTTAAGGATTTGAAAGGTAAACGCGTAAATATTGGTAATCCCGGCTCAGGCCAACGTGGCACCATGGAAGTTCTTATGGGTGCTCTTGGCTGGACAAAGAAAGATTTCAAACTAGCCTCTGAGTTAAAGTCATCAGAGCAGTCTAAAGCACTTTGTGACAATAAAGTTGATGCAATGGTCTTCACCGTTGGCCATCCAAGTGGATCAATCAAAGAAGCCACGACTTCATGTGATGCCGTTATGGTGAGTGTGACAGGTCCTGAAGTTGATAAACTTGTTGCAGACAACGATTACTATCGTAGCGCTACTATCCCTGGTGGAATGTATCGTGGAACCGACGCTGACACTCCTACTTTTGGTGTAGGTGCAACCTTTGTATCTTCAAGTGATGTTCCTGCAAACGTTATTTATAACGTTGTTAAGGCAGTATTTGAAAACTTTGACCAGTTCCAGAAACTTCATCCTGCATTTAAAAACCTGAAAAAAGAAGAGATGATCAAAGATGGTCTCTCTGCTCCTCTGCATGATGGAGCCGTTAAGTATTATAAAGAAGCTGGGCTTATGTAACAGACCAGGCTGATTTTAAAAGGCGTACCGGTACACGGTACGCCTTTTTTGTTTTCCCCATAGTTGTCTGGCACACCACATTTCTTCAAGCTATTTGTTCTAACCCCACTTAACAATCATAACGGAAGGTATCATCGCATGAGTGAAGTAGACAAAAATATCAAAACCGATGAAGAACTTCAAGAGATGATCGCCGAGACAGATTCCGGCGCTCGAAATCCCACCGGAGCATTTCCCAAAAAGGTTCTTTTTTTCGTTCCTCTTCTGTGGACAATTTTTCAGCTCTGGTATGCATCTCCTCTTCCATTTATATTTAATTTTTTTGTTATTAACGATACTGAGGCAAGGGCTATTCATCTCGCTTTTGCAGTTTTTCTCTCTTATACCGCTTATCCTTCTTTTAAATCATCCCCCAGAAACTACATACCTGTGCAGGATTGGATTCTTGGTATGATTGCCGCTTTTTGTGCGTCATACTTATTTTTCTTTTATGCAGGATTGGCCGAACGCCCAGGCGATCCCACCCAAATGGATATTATTGTTGCTGTTACAGGCCTTGTACTTCTGCTTGAAGCAACACGCAGGGCACTCGGTCCTCCACTGATGATCGTTGCTACAATATTTTGTATTTACACCTTCGGCGGCCAGTTTATGCCGGATGTTATTGCCCATAAAGGGGCTAGTCTCAATAAAGGCATGTCCCATTACTGGCTTGGCACTGAAGGTGTTTTTGGTGTAGCCCTTGGCGTTTCCACCGGCATGGTTTTTATGTTTGTTCTTTTTGGTGCGCTCCTGGAATCTGCAGGTGCTGGTAACTATTTTATCCGTACTGCCTTTGCCGGCCTTGGACATCTTAAAGGTGGCCCCGCTAAGGCTGCCGTTGTTTCATCAGGCCTGACCGGCCTTGTTTCAGGGTCTTCTATTGCCAATGTTGTTACCACCGGAACGTTTACCATTCCTCTTATGAAAAAGGTAGGATTCAGCGCTGAAAAATCTGGTGCCATTGAGGTAGCCTGTTCAACGAACGGACAGCTTATGCCGCCTGTTATGGGGGCCGCTGCTTTTCTTATGGTGGAGTATGTTGGTATTACCTATATTGAAGTTATTAAATGCGCCTTTTTACCAGCAATTATCTCCTACATAGCCCTTGTCTATATTGTTCATCTTGAATCCTGTAAAATGGGTCTTGAAGGGCTTGAGAAAAAAGTTACTCAAACGCTTGCCCAGAAATTACTTTCATTTGTCTTCAGCTTTCTCTTTATGCTGGTTATGGCTGCTGTGACATATTACGGCATTGGCTGGATCAAGACTGTAGCAGGTGGGGCCACACTTTATATTGTATCAGGACTCCTTGCTGTTTCTTATATTGGGCTTATTAACTATGCGACCAAAGTCCCGGAACTTGAACAAACCCATGATATAAAAGAATTACCGGACCTATGGATAACCGCCCAGGCAGGGCTATATTTTCTGCTCCCCATTGTTGTGCTAATGTGGTGCCTTGTTGTGGAACGTCTCTCTCCTGCCCTCTCCGCATTCTGGGCTACAGTCCTTTTGATCGTCATTGTTTTAAGTCAGAGACCTTTAAAAGGCTATTTCAGAAAAAGTAATGACGATGACTTTAGTTTTCAGAATGGATTTAATGATTTTATCAACGGCCTGGTTGCCGGTGCCAGAAATATGATTGGTATTGGTGTTGCCACAGCCGCTGCCGGTATTGTGGTTGGCACGATCACCCTCACTGGTGTCGGTCTGGTCATGACCGAATTCGTTGAGTATATTTCAGGCGGTAACCTTATGCTGATCCTCGGCTTTACTGCCCTTATCAGTTTAATCCTTGGTATGGGACTGCCCACCACAGCAAACTATATCGTTGTGTCCACCCTGATGGCCCCGGTAATAGTTGATCTTGGTGCTCAGAATGGACTGATAGTACCCCTGATCGCCGTCCATCTTTTTGTTTTTTACTTTGGCATTCTGGCTGATGATACACCTCCTGTTGGACTTGCTGCTTTTGCGGCAGCAGGGATCTCCGGAGGTGATCCGATCAAAACGGGTATACAGGGATTCACCTACGATATCAGAACAGCCATCCTCCCATTTATGTTTATTTTTAATACCCAATTATTAATGATTGGGGTGGACAACTGGTTTGTACTGATACTTGTTGTAGTTGCTGCAGTTGCTGCCATGATGGCATTTGCAGCTGCAACACAAGGATTTTTTCTTGTCAAATCCCGTGTATGGGAAACGGTATCGCTTCTGTTAGTAACTTTTATGCTTTTCAGACCAGGATTTGTGTGGGATAAAATCTTTCCGCCGCTTACAGATGAATCTCCAACCCAACTTGAAACCTTACTGGCTGATATTAAACCCGGTGCCATGATGAGGGTTATGATCAAGGGCGAAAAAATGAATGGCGATGAATTTACCAAAACTGTCATGCTGCCTGTTGGCGATGGCGAATCAGGTAAGGCGCGTTTGGATGGTATTGGCATTGAAACACGAAATGAGGAAGATAAAATACTCATAGACAATGTGGTCTTTGGCAGTGCCGCAGAGAAAGCAGGTATCGATTTTGACCAGGAAATCCTGAACATTCAAATGCCCACTGACAGACTTCCAAAGCAACTTGTGTTTATTCCTGCTTGTGCATTATTTGCACTTGTCTATCTCGCCCAGAGACGTCGCAGGGATAAACATAAAATGCAACCAGCGTTAGCAAATCAGTAGCGAATGAACTTAAAACAGATAAAAGTCCAGGGTTGCAGACAATCATGCAGCTCTGGCTTATATTGAAAACCAGTTTCAGTCACCTCTGGAGGGTATCATGTTTAAGAAAATTCTCGTCCCCATTGACGTTGATCGTCCCATTGCAGCCAAAGCTGTTTATGATGGTGCTGCAGCAATAGCAAAGCCATTTGGTGCTGAAATACGGCTTATAAGTGTTATGCCAGGATTTGGCATGCCAATTGTCGGATCTTTTATATCAGACAGAGTCCGTAAAGAAGCCCTTGAACATTTCCGCGATGAGTTAACAGCATTTGTCCAGGAAAACTGTGACGATTCAATCAAGTTTCATATACGTTCAGGAAAACATTATGATGAGATTGTAAAACTTGCCAAGAAATGGGAAGCGGATTTGATTGTTGTTTATCACAACAGGTTTCGTGAAATCAACGAGGTCTTCAGTCATACTTGTGCCAAGCATGTTTACCGCGATGCTCCCTGTTCTGTTCTACGGTTACGAAATCTTCGGGAGAATGTTGTGTAAGTGATATTAGAGTTATTCGAATGGAACAGAATTTGTTTTAGAATGGCTGAATTCCGGGAATGTGTCACTCAGATGAATGACATTTGTTTTTTCCATTTCTCCTGGGTTTTTATTGCTTCAAAATCCAATCAACTGCCCCTGTCAAGTCATCTGCCTTAAAATCTGGCTGAATCGTCTGCTGAGGACCAATATACTGTTCATCCCCTCTTCCGTATCCGGTTCGTACAAGGATTGATGTTGCCCCGCAGTTGGCAGCCGTTTTGATGTCAGACCACCTGTCCCCAACAACGAATGATTTTTCAGGATCTAAACCCAACTCTTTAGAGGCCTGTAAAATTAACCCAGGCTTAGGTTTTCGACAATTGCAGGATTCTCGAAAACGTTCTTCTTTGGCTTCCGGATGATGGGGGCAGTAATAGATTGCGTCAACTTTGGCCCCTTCCTCAGCAAGAAGTGTATGCATTTTTTCATGCACAGCCACAAGCAGTTCTTCGGGAAAATACCCGCGAGCCAGCCCTGATTGATTGGAAACAACAACCACGGGAATATGAGCATCATTTAACTTCTTTATGGCCTGGGCAGCACCGGGCAATAACTGAAAACGACAGGTGTGATTGATATAGCCCATCTGTTCATTGATGGTTCCGTCACGATCTAGAAAAACAGCAGATTTAAGTTTTGTCACTGGCTTTCCCTGCGTAATTTGATGTGGATACATCTGCTATAAGGTTTCTCGAGAGCATCCTGGCAAGATCCTCATACACATCCTGTGCACTGATGGATTCAAGGCAACGTAGATGACCTTTGGGACAATGGGCCTGTAAACAAGGTGAGCAATCAAGCTCACGCCTGAGAACAATTGCATTCTCAGCAAAAGGTCCCGTTGCTATATGGTCGGTGGAACCAAAGATGGCAATACTCGGAGTCCGCAGCCCTGCGGCAACATGCATCAGGCCCGAGTCATTTGTTACAAAGGCATCGCAGCATTTAATCAGTGCCATGGCCTGTTTCAGGCTTGTTTTACTTGTCATGTCCAGTACGTGAAATGCAGAACGGGGAGACGCATTACGAATTTTTTGAGCAGCTTCAGTATCGGCATCTGTGCCAAATACCATCACCACACATCCACTTTCACCATAATGTTCGCAAATAAGCTGTGCCAGTTCCGCAAATTTGCTTACTGGCCACTGTTTTGCAGGTCCAAAAGCAGCTCCAGGGTTAAATCCGATAACGGGAATATTCACCCGATCATTGTTCATTGCCTGTATTGCGGGAATCCCTGAAAAGGCCTCAATTCGGTCAAGGTCTGCATGGGAAATAGGGCTTTGATATTTCAGGCAATCAACAAATCCCCGGGCCCAGTGTTCAAGACTCTCGATAAGAGGGAGCCGCAAAGGATCCGGACCTAACTCAAGACCAAGCTGACTGAGCAAATCCTGATAATAATGTACCTGATGTTTGCTTCTGATTTCATTATTTATTTTAACCCCATGGGTCAGCAGTACCCCTCTCCCGTCACGCTTATAGCCGGCCCGCACAGGGATACCGGCCATCTTCGTGATAAGTGCAGCTTCAAATGAATTCTGTAACAGAAAGGCAATGTCAAATCCAAATTGCTTAAGGTCTTTGGCAAGCTTTATGGGCCCTTTCATTTTGCCCTTATAAAGATGCTTCTTATCGTAAATAAAAAGATTGTCCACGTCAGGACTCATGCGAAAGATATCGGCCACCCAGGGAACGGCAAGCATGGTGATCTCAGCATCGGGGAAATTCTTTCTGATTGTATGAACAGCAGGAGTTGTCATCACCGCGTCCCCAATCCAGTTTGTGGAACGGATCAGAATTCTGCGAGGATTACTATTGGTAAGTACGTTTGTGAGAGACATGGTCAAGTGTTCTGTTAATCAGCCAACAATTCGGCAAGCTGCGTCTTTGCAAATTCTATTTCCGAATCCAGGGACAGGGCAAGGGTGAAAAAATGAATGGCCTGATCCAGATTCCCCAGTTTACGATGATTGACTCCAAGGTTTGCATAATCCATGGCAGACGCAGGATTTAAAGCAACTGCCCGCTCAAAACTTGTCACAGCTTTTTGAAAATCATCTTTTTTAAAGTGACAGACTCCAATCATGTTATAAATATCAGGTCGTTCTTCGTCTGCAAGAAGACCTTTTTCCAATATCTCAAGAGCCATGTCATACTGTTCGAGATCTTTATATGCGCTGCCCATATAGGAGTAGATATAAGGGAGATCTTCCTGCTCTGGCGAAAGATCCAGGGCTTTCTCAAACTGATCGAGCGCCTGTAAAGCATCACCATATTCGTAGAGATTTCTTCCCCTGTAGAAATAAAGGTAATACGCATCGGGTATAATTGTTTCAAGCCTTGCCAGTTTCTCTTCGAGGAGTTGCGGATCTGTTTCCTGTTGGGCCAGCAATTTTGCAGCAAAGAGTCCAACATCATTGATCATCGATCGTTCACGAAAATGGGCCCCGGGTACGATTGTATAAATTGCAGGAATTTTTAAATCAGGATGCATCACATCAAGCATAAAGGTGTCCATACCAATACTTGCAATGGACTGAATACAGTTCTCAACCTCAACACGAATATTCTGATCTCCAAGATTTGCCATTGCATCAATGGTAATGCCAAGGCCACTTTCATAGACGTGCGCCACATCATCCATCGCCAGGGGCTTGGGTAAGCCTGAGGCAATATAATTGGAACCGGAGTTAAAATCTCCAGCCAGCTGTGCAACTTCTGTTACCGCTCGGATCAGGGCTTTTTCAGGGTTGGGTGTCGTTCCTGCGGTATAGACTATTTCACTTTTCTCGGGGAAGGTGGAACGATCAATGGCAAGGGCCGCCACGGTGCAGATCCCGGTATCCAATGTGAAGTCATTGAGATAGAGATCGATATCATTTTTGCTGAAAATATCGACAACTTCTCTTGCTACAGGATCTTTCACACTTGCCGGATCAATTAACGGGGTCTTAATCTTGTTATGTGTCACCAGTGCACAGACATGGCGTTCTACAATTTCACAGATCCCCTGCAGGGCAGCTTCTTCAACTGAATTTCCGGCAGAAGGCCCGTTAAACTCATTAATGGCAAAAAACCAGGAAAACGGGATCAAAACCTCACTGTTCTTTGTCAGATTTGTTGCCCAGGCCCATTGCATGGGTATCCCTTGCAGGATATCCTCAACAAATGTTTTATCATGGACGGTATCATGCACAGATTGTAAAAGATATGCCACATCCAGAACAGGATGCCCCTGTTCACGCATCTGCTGATAATCTCCAAAGAGAAAGTTGTCGGGATTATTTTTGAAGGTGAAAAAAGAAAATCGCTCAGCAAGTTCCATACATGCAGAAGCCTGTGCCTGTATGGCTGATGCGCCCTTCCCCATTTGTTTCTTGGTGCCGGTCATGGCACGGGCATCTTCGCCGCAAACAGAAAAATAGACAGGAATTCCCAGCCTGCCATTGTCTATGCGTTTAACTTCTTTGAGGATATCAAGATTAAGATGTTCAAGCTTCTCTTTGAATCTTGCAACAGTTTCTTCCGGGCTGATCGCCTTATCCTGATCTGTTGTATATGTTTTAAAACAGTCTTGTAGTTGAATACTTTTTTTGAGGGCCATGAATTAACCAGATAGATATGTAGAATTTTGTTCTCAGTTGTAAGACGGTTGCTACTATACTGAGCTAATCTGATTTTTGCAAAGAGTGTGTAGGCCTGAGTAAAAAAACATAAATTGGTATCATATCTCCGAAATTCGTTGAACCATTGGCACTGTTTCGCCTGGGGCCCAGCAATATACAAAAGAGACCGGATGGAAAATTCAGCCGAAAATGGCAAAAAACTTGCTTTCAAAGCAAAACATTAAACCGAATACTATCTGCTGCCCCCATAATATTTTTTTCCTTTGACAGAGAGTATATGGCTGTCATATCATACAATATTGCGAAGTTGTCTTGTCTCAACTGTACACGATGCTATTTAATACCTTGGAGAATACGATGAAAGAACAGAGTCGATGGTTACTTTTTGCAACATGGGTTCTGACCATGCTGTTCCTGCCTGGGCTGGCAGCAGGGACAACGTACTATGTTGACGATGGTGGCAGTAACAGCAATAGCGGCCTGAGTCTTGCCGAAGCATGGAAGACCATTACCTATGCCGCCGGGCAAGTCTCTGGAGGGACGGCTGTTGCTCCGCATAGTATTATTGTTGCAGCTGGAACCTATGACTTGGCTGCTAATGGTGAGGTTTTTCCGATCACTTTTAGCGGGGACTATATCAGTCTCGAGGGAAATGGGGCCGCTTCGGTAACCATCGATACACCTGGGGCTGCCTTAGCTATTGATGGAAAAGGAATTCGTGTGTCCGGATTCACCTTTGAAAATGCCAGTTCTGCCATTGCATTTTCCGAAGGCGGCTTTACCGTCACCGACAACATCTTTGAAAACACTGTTAATGAGGGTGTTGTCTTTATGCGCATTGAGAATAACCTCAGCAGCAGTGTTTCTTATGGTGCTATGGTCGTTAGCAACAATGTCTTCAGGACTTCTGTCGTCGGTGTCCAGGCACTGCTTGAGCAAACATTTGACTCCAGTACTGAGAATTTGACCGCTGCCATCGGCAGTCTTACCATCTCAGGGAATATCTTTGAACTCAGTAGCGGCTCTGGCGTATCGATTCCTTCTTTTGTCATTGCTGAACTTCTTAACGGGACTGCCACTGTTGGTGATATTACCGTCACCGGCAACAGTTTTACCGGTGGAGAGAGTGGCTTTGTTTTTTCCTACGCTACTTATAGTTATCTCGAAGACACACGACTTACTGTCGGCAGCACCCTTATCAGCAATAACAGTTTCACTAACCAGCATTCTTCCGCTATAATTTGGGGTGACATGATTGTTGATACTGTCAGCGGCGGTTCTGCTGTTGTTCATGGTGGACTGACCGTGCAGGACAACACCATCACCAGTGATCCCATAAGCAACCCCGGCTGTGACGGAATCGTTATCCCCAACAGCCATATGATTCACTTTATTGGCGATGAATCAACGGTGACCACCGCAGGTATCAGGGTTATTCATAACAGTGTTGCTGTAGCCTCCATACCGTTATACTTCATGCAAGGTCCCGTCATTATGATTGGCGAACAGTACTGGGAGGATACGGTAGTTATCACCATAGGATCGACCACCATCAGTGACAACACCCTGACTAGTGATGCAAATAGTGGTGTCATCATACAAAATCACGCAACGGGTGACGGAATATTTGGCCTGTCAAAAGTTGTGCGTGAACCTATGACCTTCATCAATAACACTGTAGTGTCAGAGAGGACGGCCTGCATGATCGAGGATACTTCATCAGGTCGCCATTTGTTTGAAGATTCTTCATTGCTGGTTAAATCCATGACCATCAGGAATAATCCCCTTACCTCAAGATCTGGTGAGGCATTGGTAATAATGCAAGATCACACAGCCAGCGCTCTGGAGGACAATGCTTCTGTCACTATTCAATCCGTCAACATCAGTGGCAACACCTTGACAAGTCCAACTACCGGGATAATGCTTTTTCATTTAGGCGCCGGTACAAGAATGCAAGACAAGTCATCCTATACCAAGGGAGCTGTCACCATAGACAACAACACCTTTAATCCCGACAAGATTGCCAGCATGACCGAAGGCATTGTATTCATGAATGACACCATTGCCCTAGATAATACGGGGCCTACTGTGACATCCATTGGTGATATCAGCATTACCAATAACAAGTTATATACCATTGCCGATAGCGCTGTTGCGCTAAGATTTTCCAGTCTTGGTTCTGGTTTTCGGGGTACGGGCCGTTTGACCCTGGGTGACATTGAAATTTCGGATAACACCATGGACAAGATCCACCGCGGTGTTACTGTAGAGTTGATTGGACTTGAAACAGGGAGTGGTGCTACGGTGAGCATCGGTGAACTCAATATCAACAGGAACATCCTGACCGACATCAGTGGGTCCGGAGTTTTCTCCAATTACCTTAGTCACAATCAGGCTCCGGATACTGCAAACCTCACCATCGGGGCAATAAGCATTGCTGACAACAGTATCAGCGGTACCAGTGCAACTGATAACGGCATTTTCCTCAATGTGGATAACCTCACTGATGGTATCACCTTTGGTGTACCGACTCTTTCCGGAAACAACGTGACCGGGTTCATCAACGGCATCTTCCTGAGCAAAGACGTCAAAGCAGCTGAACTGAGTTGCAATACATTGGAGAGCAACATGATTGCCGGGTTGTTTTTAGACTCAAACGAAACCTTTACCCTGAGTAACAATGGTTTTGTCGGCAACGGTAAAGGGCTGCAGATCAGTGGCGCTAAAACGGCCACGGTCACAGCAGAAAAAAACTGGTGGGGTGATGCTGCCGGCCCTGCTGCCTGTGCTTCCTGCAACAAGATTGATGTCGGGGGAGGGAGTGTGGATTATACTCCATGGCTGACTCATATAGCCCATATGCAATGTAGCAGATTTCCATGGCCTATGTTTATACCTGCAGTTATTGGTGGTCGCTTGTAGTTGGACATATTTTTAAGGCACGGAATACCAGGAAAAAACATATCATATTAACAACACACTGGATTCCCGATAAAAGAAATGTAAAAATGGGGACAGGGTTAATATTTCTTTTCTAATCCTGACAGCACAACAAATTCATTAGGACGCTATTGTCTGTCTTTAGTTTACTCACCAGTTGCAGAGATAGTAATCAAGTCAAGGCAGCAGCCTGCATAGCTGGATGGTATAAAATAAAAGGATTGCGCAGTTCTTGAGTAACCACTTTATAAGGAATAGTCTTGAAAAGTAAAACCACTATGGACAGATTATCTTTCCGAAGTTGAAATAGTGAAAATTCACTATTCCTTACGTTGCTGGCTGGTCGATGGTCAAAAAATGGACAAGCCCTTATTATTAAAACCCTTGCTTCTCTAACTGCTCAAGGTACCATACCCCAATCACTTGTTTCCACGTTATCGGTGGGCACATATTCAAACCCCTCTTTGGAGGCATTGAGTATAGTGAGTGTTAAGGTGTCACCTGATTGCATCGACACTTTGCCGGTTTCCAGACGGGCCGCCCCTTTTTTATTCGTTGCTGCAGAAACTTGTTTAAGCACTTCTGCATTTAATGACCACACACCCGTTACAATGGCTCCCGAGATCGTCTCACCAGTGTTGTCCACTATACGAACAAAGCCTTTGGCACTGAACTTATTAATAAAGTTGATATCGATGGAAGAGATATTAATGGTTGGGCCTGACAGGGGCGCTTCTTTTACCGTGAGAAGAACTGTGTCGATGTCCGTCGCACCTCCACTGTCGGTTACCGTCAAAACAATAGTATGTTGGCCAACAGTAAAGCTCCTTGCGATGCTGGCTGTGGTACCCAGAACTATTCCGCCTTCACTCCATTCATATTGCTCTATGGTACCATCGAAATCTGAAGACCCGGTGCCGGTCAGAGTTATGTTTTCGCTGCCATTGGAGTCTGCATCGATCACTATCTGATCACTACCGGCATCAGCTGACGGCTGCTGATTAGGATCAACAACTACCCTGACATCATTTGATTCTGATGCCCCATTGTCATCTGTTACGGTCAAGGTCACGATGTGACTCCCTACAGCTAAGCTGACATTGATGGCAACGGTTTCTTCCAAAACAATTTCTCCTTCTTTCCATTCATAAGCAACTATCATACCATCAGGGTCATAGGAGTCGGAACCGTCTAAGGTTACTGATTCAACCCCATCGCCGTTGGCATCGCTGAGCATTTGATCTGGCCCGGCATCGGCTATTGGGAATAAATTGGCTGGCACTTCGGCAATTTGTCCGGAGACCATTATGTCATCCACATACCAGCCTTCATGATTATTATACAGACCATCTCCTGTATCAAAGGAAAACTGGATTTGAATGATGTCTCCATCGAAGGCTGAAATATTCAAGGTCTCCTGAATAAAAACATCATTGGTGGTGAGCCTGGTAAACACATCCGTAAAGGTGTTCCCTCCATCATTGCTGATCCTCACAAATGCCTTGTCGTAATGGAGTGATTCTTCGGTATCAAGAAAATGGTCGAAGTTCAGGGTGGATGCTGTGAAAGCTGTCAGGTCTATTAATGGAGAAGTGATTGATCCCAGGTTTTTCCCCCCTGTATCGTAATTGAGTTCCCCCTCAATCCCATAATACCATGAAGTCATGGGGCTGGCATAACGTTCACTGGATTGATGCCAGAGAGAGGTCTCTCCGGACACTGTCCAGTTGTTTGTCCCACTCTCCATATCATCTTCAAATATAATAGCAGGATCCGGCAACTCTGGTGGAACCACACCCAACAATGCATCATTGGCATTTAGCCTGCCGCCTGTCATGACCATACCCTTTAAAGAGGAAACCGGATCAACAGAATTAAGTATTCGTTCTTTTATTTCATCGTTCGTTAAAGCTGGAAACTGTGCCAGAAGAAGAGCCGCAACACCTGACACATGTGGCGTTGCCATGGAGGTTCCACTCATGTATCCATATGTGTCATTGAGGGTAGTACTAAATATATCGACTCCAGGAGCACCCACCTCCACTGACGATGGACCGTAATTTGAAAAAACGGCGAGGGTGTCATTATGATCAGTAGCGGCAACTGTGATAATGTTGGGTACATCATAGTTGGCGGGATAGAATTGGGAAATATCGTTATTCAAACCATTGTTGCCAGCAGCTGCCACAAATATGACTCCTGCCTCATCAGCTTCGACGATGGCATCTTTAAGAGTCTGGGAAAAGCCTGAACCTCCCCAGCTGTTGTTTACAATCCTGACCCCCATCATTGTTGCATACTGGATGGCCTTAACTGCATTTACAGTGGTACCGTTGCCCTGGGCATCAAGGAATTTAAGGGACATGACTTGTGCTTTCCAATTTACCCCTGATACACCTGTCCCATTGTTCCCAACTGCGGCTATGGTTCCGCTCACGTGGGTTCCATGGGCGTTATTATCGATTGGATCATTGTTGTCGTCAATGAAGTTCCAGCCGCGGATATCATCTATAAATCCATTATCATCATCATCAATACCATTGCCGGGTATCTCTCCCTCGTTAATCCAAATATTGGCTGACAGATCCTCATGATCATAGTCAACTCCGGTATCAATAACGGCAACTACAACAGAAGAACTGCCGGTCTCAAGATCCCAGGCATCAGTCGCATAAATGTCAGCTCCAGGGCTGCCCCCTGACTGTCCGGAATTGTAAAGGGCCCATAATTGAGAAAAGGAGGGATCATCCGAAAACAGCGAGGTATGGACAATGTAGTTGGGCTCTGCATACTGAACATCTTCTCTCGCACGATACCTTCTGACTAATTGTCGAACAGAGCGATCACTGCCATGAATCCGTAATCTCATGAAATGGGCAATGCGGTTAACAGAAAGCACAGAAGTGCCAGTGATCATATTGATGGCATCTATCTCTCTGTCACTTACCCCTCCCTTAAATTTGACAATGAGTTCTTCAGGGACAAATTTTGGCCCGCCCCCAGAGTTATTCTGTGGAGATTTTGCCCCTGCCAGACCCATGAATAATATGCCCAAAAACAATTGAGCTACCAGAGCTTTTGATAATATCCTTGTTCTACCCATATTTATCCCCTGACAGTTGTCATTTAGGTCCTCAGGGAGGTCGCACACTTGTGGAGGAACCTTCCCATGGAAAAATTCTATAACGGACTGAACTGGAAAACCGGAGATGGATTCTCCCCACACAATCGAAATAAATTTTCAGGGCGCTGGCATCCGTTAAACCAGAGCTTTTTATATTCAGATTGTGGCGTTGCTGTTCTCCAGGCAATGTATTGCACAAAAAACAACATACTAACCGGGCGATATTTACTTATTAAAATTTTCTCTTTGACCTGCAGGCATCAGAAGGAGATCCTGATTTTGTTCTATAATAATATTCATCAATCTCAACGCTTCCTTAACTTCAAGTAACATTGTGTTTGTATCACCAGCCGCTGCTGTCAGAGCATTTACTTTTCCATCAATGGTCGTCACGTCTTCTTGCAGCAAGACGATTTTACCAGTATCACGGAATTCATCCCTGATTTGTTTAGTACATGCTTTAGCATCGAGTGAATCCTGTGCCTCATCTTGTTCTGCAGCAAGTGCAACAAATTCTTTCGCGTCCCCGAGAATTGTAACACCATTTTTCATAACATCATTGAGACCATTTGCTATATGATAGACCAACACAGCGGGGGTACAGGCTGTATTACCATTAAATCCTGCGACATCCTGACCACAAGGTTTTTCCGCAATATCTTTGACGAAGTCCAGAACTTGCACAACTATGTCAGTAACAACTGTTATTCCGTCAAATACTGTGATGATAATCTGGAGAACTTCTTCTGCAGACAAGTTACCCAGCTCATCGCCACCTGAGACATCACATACATCAGTATTTGCAAGTCTTGTTCTTGATGATTGGAGCTCTGAAAAAAGAATCCCCAGCTCATGGATCCTTGCAATCTGGACAGAAATTTTTAGATTTGCATTGCGGCTTGAAGAGATGGCTTCATCCATGCTCGCAAGGAACCTTCCTTTGTTTTCTCCTTTTCTGGATTCACCCGCAGCATTCCTCTTATCTACACAGATTTTTTCGCACATATTTTCTTTTCGTTCATTTACCTTCACAGTGACAATGTTGCCATACTCATCCTCCATTTCAGCATCAAAAAGATCGCATTTGCCATTTCCGAACTGATTCTTGCCACTCCCTGTATCCACCCAGGTGTAACCGGCTGGTAAGACGAGGTCATTGGGGTTATTAAGTTCCTCAACAAGGGAGTTATAGAAGGTCATATCTGAATCCTTACAATTTTTCGCCGGCACTTTATCGGACTTCTCTAAAACATTGTCGTATTCGTCATCGCTGGTAGCCGCATTTACTGCAATGGCCCGCCCATGTTCTCTTTTTAAGGCATCCAATCTATCCTTGAGATCTGCCTTTGCATCAACGCCTGTTTGTGCTCGGATGATGGAGAACAGGCCCGCATCATCCATTGCATCAAGCAGCTCATCAACTTCAACTATCATATCGTTCTGTTGACCGAGTATGTCGTCGTAACAACCACCGACTCCACCCTCTTCACAAGTAGCACGCTGTGCCTGAATTTCCAGGTCTGCCTCCATGTCTGCCTGGACCCACCTCGCAGGGATCGCTGTGAGGAGAAACACGAATGAGAACAGAGAAAAGATGGCAAATATTTTTGTTATTCCATCCTGCAGCAGAACGCGATGGTTATTGTTTGAAATTATTGATCGACTCTTTTCAAACGTTTTCATATCCAATCTCCTTATTTAAAATGATAGTTAAGCCTGGTTAATTAAGGCTCTTCAGACAACAAGACACATAAAGACGCTAACTAATCGCTTTTTCGACAATATTTCTGGAACAAAAAAAAAGCCGAGTCACCTTTCAAATAGGCAACCCGGCTATCTAAATAGACCCGTGGCTTTCCGTCCCTGTTTTGCAGCAGGTTTGGCTTTTTTTATTAGAAGGAGACTCTCCTACTATTTCTTTAAGTGTAGCATAAACCCAGAGATTATTTATCCGTAAAAATACCCATTTTTATATAGATACGTTAAATAATGTCAGAATAAGTCCATTGGCAAGATTGTCTGAGAAAAAAACATGGGTTTTCCTTGTTCCTGATTAGGCCAGATTGGGTCAGTTCCGGTTGAGGGGAGAGATATTGATTTTTGAAATCGTATGTCAAAACCAACGATACAGGAGGAGGGCAATGTTTAACGATTACGTGAAATAGCAGATCTTACCACTGGCCATTCACAAGTTTTAAAATTGACTTTGACCACGGTCACTATATAGTCGGCCCCGAGAAACGACCCAACATGCCGATATAAAAGGATATTGTCTTGTAATAGTAATGCTAACATTGCAAATAAATGGTAAGATTCACCCCATAACTTTGCAATATCAACCACCTACTTGAAACGACAAATAAAATGAAATAGCTGACAAAGAAGAACGGGAACATTCCCACCTTAAGTGACTCAAGGTGGGAATGTTGTTCATTGAAGCCTCCTTCTAGTGACTTTAAACGGTCCACGAGTCTGGAGGATTCTTCATTTTTCAGGAACCGTCAAACTTTTATTGTCCCCCGGCAAAACCTGGGGATTACCTGAGGGAAACTAAGTATGGTGTCCCCGATCTTTTTATTTTGAAGAGCAGTAAAGCAACAATTCAACTATTGCCACACCTATCCATAAAGCTTGCAACATATCCGTTGGAGCAAAACTACACTTTTCCAATCTGATGCCACACAATTGACACTTGTCTCACTCTGCGACAGCAGAAGTGTTGCGGGAGCACTTTGGCCGTCAAACTACTTATTACAACGCAAATACAGCACGTTATCATCTCCACACAAATCATTACAGCGAGAAAAGGAAACTGGCATGGTTGATGCTATGTAAAAGGCATAGAAACTAGAAGATAAGTTAAATCAACCCAATATGGAGGACACCATGATTACTAACACAAATACAACTACTAACACTCAAATTGAAGCTGGATACGAAACTTCT
>JAOZKN010000104.1 GCA_029935315.1 Desulfocapsa sp.
GGACAGGCCGAGACACATCGTTCACAGACAATGCACATCTTGTCGTTCACACGTGTATTTCCCTGAACAAAACTTCGTACATCGATATACATGGGGCAGGCCTTATTACAGAGTTCGCAATTGATGCACGCATCATGTTGTACCGGGGTAATTTTAAAAACAGAAAATTTTGAGAAAAGACCTGAAATGGTCAGGAAAGGACACAGTAAACGGCAGTATGAACGTGTGCCGTAAGTCAAAGACAAGAGAAAACCACCCGTAATAATTAATACGTTTTCACTGATAAGCCATGCTCTTCTGGTGTTGATGTCCAGCGCGGGGTTATTGGTCTGGGCCACAAACAAGGCAATTACGATTAAAGCAATCAGATACGACCATGCAAGTAAGGAGTGTCTTTTCTTTATTGTGGGTGCTTTCTTCCCCAGGTGAGGAGTCAGTTCAAACACTGCCCCGTTCCAGCATGCCCTTGAGCAAAAGGCATTGCCAAAGAAAAAGGGAAGGAAAAATCTGGCAACAAACAGTTGAATAAAGGCACCGGAAATGATGCCGGCAGCAAGGTCGAAAAAGATCTCAACAAATTGAAAATTCACACCCGAACGCAGAGAGACCATACCGAAAAGAATAAATACTCCCACAAATAATTGCAGGGCTATTCTGCTTTTCTGCCTGAACTCAGGTCGTTTTGAAATGAGGTATTCGTGTAGAGAAGAGACAATGCCGATGGTGAGAAAAAGAGCCAGGTAGCGGGGGTTTTGTTGTATGAGGGAGACAAGTACTGCAGTAAGGGTGAAAAAGGCCATGTAGGACAGTATCAGAACTCTTCGTTTGGCAAATGCAAGTAACCGGGACACTCTCACCCCTCATCAGGAATATTAACGATAATATGAAATATGGAGACCATCGTACTTCTTCCGAAAAGACTTATCTACTCCAAATATCTATATGATTAGCGGTGATACCAGGTAATAAGTTTTTTGTCATTGCTCAAAGCATAAAAAAAACCCTTGAAGAGAATGTTCGCTTCAAGGGTTTATGGGTTCCGGGAATTTAAAGTTTTCCGGATTTACATAGTTTTCGTGGTAGGGGAACGTTAAATAGCCTCATCTGCTCCAATGTCGCTACTGCTTCCTTGTGGCCTGAAATCGCCATCCATATCATCAGCAACTTCAATCTCATCATCACCAGCATCTATAGCAGGAGATGTGGCTGACAGGTGGAAGTCACCATTAGCCCGATCTACAAACTCCGGGTCAACATCAATCAGATTGTTATTCCCAAGATGAAAGGTCCCGTCTGTGGGAAACCAGGCGAAAAACTCGCGGCGGCATCCCCAGAACATATTGTTATCTGCGTGAATAACAGAGCCACCCATTACTCTCATCCCGGATTGAGCCCCGGTGATAATGTTGTTGTAGGCATATACGGTTGCACCGTGATTGGCCGCAACACCATTCTGTTTCACTGCACTCTCACCACCATACATGGTGTTGTGATAGAAGTTTACTGTCGTATTATTGAATACATATCCATCACTTTCACCTTCCGTTATGTTGTTGACGACATTTCCGGGTGTGCCCTCAAGCTTCAGAGGCCACCTGGCGCCCAGATGGTTGTCAATCACTTCTGCCCAGCCCACGGCGTCGAGAAGTACCCCGATATTCCAGGTGTTGTTTGTGCTGCCGGTGATTGATACGGTTCCGGTATTATGCACTTCCACACCATGCAGAGCAGAATCGGTCACAGTGAGAGATGTTCCACCCCACATGGCAAGGTTGGATTCGTCGTGATCCAAGTCACAATTAGACAAATTCACAACTGCAGCCTGTTCCAGTGTGTCATCATGGACAATGACGCCACCTTTAAAGTTGTGGATAATGGTGTTTTCAATGTCAAGCCCTTTACTATTGTCCATTCGCACTCCACCTATACCATTCCCGCTGATAATCGAGTCTGATATTGTTACATCATATTCCAGATTTTGCAGAACAATTCCGGGGACAGCGTTGTTGGTAATGGAAG
Organism: Desulfocapsa sp.; assembly: GCA_029935315.1. GTDB lineage: Bacteria > Desulfobacterota > Desulfobulbia > Desulfobulbales > Desulfocapsaceae > Desulfocapsa. Next base: position 2,020 of record JAOZKN010000104.1, read on the forward strand.
AATTCTCAATATGCAGGTCAGCACCAATACTACCCGATGCAATGCCTGCAGCTCCGTTACCGGAGATAGTGTTTCCACTGAAGGTCGTGATGATAGCTCCATCTATGGAAATGCCAGCTGTTCCACTATTCTGTATGATGGTGTCTGTGAGGGACAGTACCCCGCTTGCTCCAATGGCAAGTCCCGGTGTTGCTGCTTCGTCAAGGAGACAATTCTGGATATCTGCAGTTCCGGCAATATAGATATTGGGGCCGAGTTCCTGATTCTTTCTTACAGTTGTACCGGCCATGGTAACCATGGTACCTTCGCCGATTGATACATTTACCAGGCCACTTTCCTCAATGATACCACCAGAAATAAAGGCTGTGGAACCTTCATCTGCAATTACTAATCCTGCGGTATTGATGTAGCATTCCTGGAGATCACCCCTTCCATTTGCTTTAAGGTTATTCTCGGCCATCCATCCCGTGGTACCATCACCAACGTCAGAGTCCTCTACTATTGTGATACCTGGTAAGGCATTGTAGTTGATCTCGTTGGCCCGGATTTGAGTGACTTCAGCGTGGGTCAGGCCAATGCCGGCTGCTTTGTTCCATTCGATGGTGTTGTGATCTATGCTGGCAATATGAGTTTTGTTCCGGGTTCCGTCATCGTTATAGCCTGCACTGCCAATACCTGCCAAGGTGTTGTGACTAATGGTGTTGTTCGTTATGTAGGTAGCAGCAGAACCTGATTTTAAGCCGATACCAGCCATTGCATTGTGGTGGAGGAAGTTGTTGTCAATCCGGCCTGCAATGGCTCCATCTTTCATGCCGATACCAGCCCTTGTGTTTTCGGCAAATTCATTGTGCTGAATCCATTCTGCTCCAAAAATTCCATGGATACCAATACCTGCGTTGCCAGTATTGACCCCGGTGTTTTCAGTTATGTAGACAAAGCCTACCGTTTCTTTTGGTACAGTGAAAAATGTTCCATCTTCGTCTGCCTGATAGGTGCAGGCAATGGCAGCCCCACTGGAATTAGAGATAAAGTTATGATGTATGAAGTGAAAGTCTATGTCATTAGAGTCCTCCAAATGATGGCCATCGCCACTGCCGGTGTTGAGTGCACCGATTCCGGCACTGCCATTAACTACATTTGCTGTTCCCGCATTGAAAATGTAATTATCCACTATCCAGGGGCTTGTACCCCTGTCGATTTTATGAGTCCATGTTTCTTTATTGGTGCCCCGTTTGGCGCCAATTCCGGACCATGAAGAGTCATACACTACATTGTTGTAAACATAGGGTCTGGCTCCATGGCTAATACCGATGCCCGGTGATTCGATAATACTTTCAGGCAAGCCGTCACCAAAATAGCCGCTATTGAATGATTCGTTATGATAAATGATGGGGAAGGCATAAAAATTAGCCGCAATATTGGGGCCATTGCTGGCACTTATAATATTGTTAATAAGGGCGGGGTGTGCGTCAAACTGTACATTGCTGTAGCTGAAGTCATTGTTCAGGCAGGTGTTATTTTCGTTAAAAACTGCCATGGCAGTGAGTCCTGCGCTGCCGTTGTTTTGGACAATGTTGTCAATGAGCAGGGGGGAAGAACCACGCATCTCGATTGTGTGGGGATGACCGCATACGCCTGTATCTACTTCAGGCATATGCTGAATGGTAAAGCCGTCCACCCAGGTACCAAGTGTTGCTCCTTTGGGGATATCTATCATTGCTGCCTGAGTGGTTCCTGTGCCATCAATAATGGCACTCTCAGCACGGGTTAATCCTTTTTTTGCGCTTACTTCGGCAAAGGTGTTGTAGGTGTAATTCAGCTCAGGGTTGTCAAAGTCATCAAGGTGGCCGATGATATTTATCCGGGCATCTTCACCAGCACTTATCAGTTTAACACTGCGTTTCATGGTAAGTGTTTCATGGTAAGTGCCGGGCTTGACCAGAACACGGTCACGGGAGAATTCGTCGGCAGCGTTTATACCCGCCTGAATGCTTCCGTAAGGGTTGGCCTCGCTGCCATTGCCACCCGTTGCTCCTGCTTCCACATAGATATTATTGATGTCTCTTGCCACCCAATTGCTGAGGAATTCGTAGAGCACAGGTTTTCGAACATCATTTATAGCCACACTGTTGGAACTGTAAAATTGTGCGTATTGACCGCCCATCCCTTTTCTGTCATCTTCAGTTTGTCGCATTGTGAGAACAAGGGCATCGCTTTGGTGCAGATACTTGACGGTATGCAAACCTGTGCCGCTACTTTCGGAAAAGACCTCGTCAACAACCATATTGGGAGCATCGTCCCAGTTGTTTACGTTTTGAGCTGTCATAAGTACTGCGCCGTAATCGAGCATATATTCGGTGCTGTAATTTAAATCCAGGCTTGGTATGTAATTATGGAATCCTGTCTCGTTAGAGGAGACACTGGTGTGTTTCTGTTGTTGATATGGTGAAACGGGTGGGGTGCTGTAATTTGCTTCCCGTAAGTCCAGTACGGTAGAGAGTTCACCGCCAGAACTTTTCAATCCTCCGTTATCCACGAAGGAGTCAAATGGTTTGGAGCCTGTCCAGATAATCATGTTGCCGTTTTCCATCCAGGTTTCAGCCAGGGAATTGTCACTGCCATCAAAAATTTGCTCCGGTGCCAAATCCAGAATAAGTAAGACGTCGGACTTACCGTCAGACATTCTGCTGTTCATCCAGGTGGCCAGTTCTCCCTGGGTAACATGATTGTACACCTGTGTCTGTGGAAGACGGGCAGGGTCTTTCAAATAGTTTGCGACATCATTTTGCTGCTGAATCGTCATACCATTGTCAACACCCGGTGCAAAAACAGCAATGTCATTTAATGCTGTATGACCTGGGGTTGTAATACAAAAAGTTGTCCACAGCGATAGCAGCAGACTTTTTCTGATTTGCATAACTTCTCTCCTTCTGAGTTTGATGAAAATAAATCGCACAAACAACTGGTTGGATTGAATCACAATGAGGGAGTGAAAGTCAAATTTATTTAAATTTATATTTGTCCTGTCTACAAATTGTTATGTATCGTGGCACTATTGTTACCTGTCTCTTTGAAGTGTCTTCTGGCTGAGAAGGTAAGTTCTCGTCAGAATTATCCCGGCTTTTTGTTCGGGCAAGAATTTTGTGTTAAATTGCAACATTTATGGTGGTAAATTAAGCATCCTTTGGTAGTATCTGAGGGTTCTTGTAATCATTTTTTTTACACAGATAATCATACTTATATTGGACGTTATGGACGAATTAACAGCACAAATAAAAGACAAACTGATTGAAATTTTAAATCTGACAGATGTTACTCCCGAAGACATCGATGAGAATGCACAGCTGGTGGGCGGTGAGCTGGGGATTGATTCCATTGATGTCCTGGAAATGGTAGTTATGGTGGAAAAGGATTATGGCGTTGTTATTAACAACAAGGAAATTGGCGAGAAGGTCTTCTCAACCTTGAAAAACCTTGTTGATTTTATACGTGAAAATTCTCCGGAAGTATCTTGAGCAGTAAACGGCCCACCATATATGTTGCCGGTGTTGGCATTGTCAGTCCCCTCGGTACTGGTGTCGATGCCACACTTGTTGCGTTGAGGAACAATAGTCCTGCCATTGCTCCCCTGCATGTTTTTTCCGTTCAGCAACAGCCACCTTTGCCTGTGGGGCAGGTGGACATAGCTGATGTGGGTTCTGGTTTGCCCCGAACTCACAGGCTGGCCATTGCGTCGGCTAAGCAGGCCATGGTCGGATATGATTGCATCCCTGACGCCGTTATTGTTGGCTCCACCACTGGTGGAATATCCCGCACCGAGAAGTTGCTGGCAGAAAAAAGTCAGGATGCGACTCTGTACAAGTATCACGGTTTGGGGACTGTTGCCGAAGAGATCGGCAAAGAATTACATTGCACCGGAGAGCTGCTCAGTTTTTCCACCGCCTGTTCTTCCGGAACGGTCGCCATCAGCATGGCCTGTAAGATGCTTGAGGCCGGTGATGCGGAATGGGTGCTGGCGGGAGGCGCAGATTCACTCTGTCTGCTGACTTATTATGGTTTTCATTCCCTGCAACTGGTGGATAAAAAAGGAAGCAGGCCCTTTGATGTGTCACGGGAAGGAATGTCTGTGGCCGAAGGCTCCGCCTTTTTATTGCTTAGCACTGTAAAGCCGGAACATTCCCATGGCGTGGTTCTTGGCAGTGGCCTTACCTGTGATGCGCACCATGCTGCAGCTCCTCATCCTGAGGGAACAGGTGCTGAACATGCGATGCAGAAGGCCATGGATGATGCTGGAGTCACTGCGGATGATGTGGATTATATCAATTTACACGGAACCGGAACTCCTGAGAATGACCTTGCCGAGTCCAAGGCCGTACGCAGATTGTTTGATTTTCCGCCACCGCTGTCTTCCATTAAAGGTTTAAGTGGGCATGGACTCGCTGCTTCCGGAGCCATTGAAGCAGTGGTCTCCACGATTTGTCTTGAAAATGATTTTTTACCAGCAAATGGAGGCTGCGAAGAGGCGGATCCCGCATGCGGCATTGTGCCCCTTGTGACTCCCGTGTCACAACCTGTGGCAGCCATTCTTTCCAATTCTTTCGGATTCGGGGGCAATAACGCTTGTCTGCTACTTGCCGATACAGAGAAAGAAAGTGTGCAGGAAGAAGTTGATAAAGCCCCCCTGTCCATTGTCGGCAAGGCCTGTATCACCGGGGCTGGACACACAATGGATAGTCTGGGACGATTTTTTACCCTGGAATCCATGGCCGGTACACTGGAGACAAAGACAGTTGCGGAGGAGCTGCCTCCACGTGCAATACGCAGGATGAAGCGCTTTTCGCAAATGGCGCTGGCGCTGGCTGCAGCTGCCCAAAAAGACTCCGGACTTGAACAGTCTCCCCACGCTGTTTTTATGGGCAGTGGCTGGGGGGCCCTTTCGGAAACCTATGATTTCCTGGAGAACCTGCAGGACACCAATGAACAGTTTCCCAGTCCTATTGATTTTGTGGGCTCGGTGCATAATAGTGCTGCCGGGCAGATTGCAATTCATCATGGGGCAACGGGACCTAATCTGACCAGTAGTGGCGGTGATTATTCCTTTGAGCAGGCTCTGCTGGCAACGGAGGCATTCCTGGGAGAGAAAACACGTTACAACACTGCATTTTTACTGGCCGCCGATGAGTCACATTCTCCTCTTTCCCCCCTGCTGGATGTTTCCTCGCAACTTTCCGGTGTGGCGGCTGACGGTGGTGGTAGCTTTTACCTCTGCCGCAAGGCAATTCCGGGGAAGGTATCCATTCGCTCCTGTTTCTATGGATGCGCCGGGGAGAAGGGCATAGAGGAAATGATTCGCTCCCTGGGCGGCAGAGAAGATATTCGTAACAAATGCGGGATGATCCTGGCCGGGATTCCTGCTGCCCGGACACAGGTGGGGGAGCAACAGCTGGATCAGTTTATGCAAGAAACCGATCTTGACGTCCCCGTTATTCACTACCGGAAATTTACCGGTGAATTTTCTTCCGCTTCTGCGGTGGCCACGGTTATGGCAGCGCAACTTCTGGAATCGGGACAAATCCCTGCCGGAAAGTTTGTTATGGTTCTGGGCTTTGGTCATACGCTGACGGCCATGGAATTGGCCCTGCAATGAAGATCCTCCTGATTTCTCCCAATACCCATGTGGTTCCCTATCCCGTCTACCCGTTAGGCCTTGATTATGTTGCAGGTGCTTTATTAAAGGATGAACACCAGGTGCAGATTGCTGATCTGAATATTCTGGATCAGGACTCTTTAGCGGAGTTGATCAAGGATTTTGCTCCCGCTATTATTGGTATCTCCCTTCGTAATGTGGATAATACTGAAATTGGCAACCCACTGTTTTTTATAGAAAAGCAGAAAGAGCTCATTGCCTGGCTGAGAACTGCGAGTGAAGCAACTATTGTTTGCGGTGGTGCTGGTTTTACAATTCTGGCCCGGGATATCTTTAATAAAATACAACCGGATTATGGTATCGTCGGGGAAGGAGAGCGGTTTGCAGAACTTGCCCATGCACTGGAGCATAATCTTCCCGTTGATAGCATTCCGGGGCTGATAACGTCCAGTAGCAGTCAGGCACCTGTGCCCTGGAATGGTGAGCAGACCAGAGAATCAGGCCTTGGCAGTCACACGCAGTTTTATATTGATCATGGCGGAATGCTCAACCTGCAGTCGAAACGGGGCTGTTCTTTTCGCTGTATATATTGCCCCTATCCCCACATAGAAGGGAGTAAACACCGGCGTGTGGATGCCAGCATTGTTGCAAAGACTGCCCTGGATTTACAGGAGCGTGGAGCAAAATACATATTTCTCACTGATTCGGCTTTTAATTCAGATATTCAGCATAGCCTGCAGGTGGCAGAAGCCTTTCAACAAGCGGGGCTGACCATTCCCTGGGGAGGATTCTTTGCCCCTGTGAAATTGCCGGAGAATTATTTTAAGACCATGAAGACCTGTGGGCTGAGTCATATTGAATTTGGCACAGAATCCCTGTCTGACACGATGCTGAAAAATTATCAAAAGCCATTTCGGAAAAAGGATGTTTTTGCCACCCACCAGCAGGCCATCGATGCCGATATCCATATAGCCCATTATTTTTTGCTCGGTGGCCCGGGGGAAACAGTGGAAACCTTGAATGATACCCTGGATGGAGTGGAGCAGTTACAGGAAACGGTACACTTCTTCTTCACAGGAATGAGAATATATCCTCACACGAAACTCTATGATATTGCCCTTGCTGAAGGGAAGATATCAAAAGAAAGCAACCTGCTGGAACCTTTTTATTACGAAAGTGATGCCATCACTCCTGCAGAAATCGAGGCGCAGGTGCGACAGCGATCCGGACAGCGAATCAACTGGATTGTGGGATCTGGTGGGGATGCTTCGGCAAGGACAGTAAGCAAGATGCATGGCCGTGGATACACAGGACCTCTCTGGGAATTTCTTGTTCGTTGATTCCGGTGGCACGGTACAAGCGCTTTGTTTAGTGTTATTCATATTTGATATGAAACTCTTTTTGTGACGTATATCCATTGGATATATCTTCGACTATTTTCTACAGTACAATGTATGCTAAAACAGGATTTAATTATGAAATATCTTCTTTCAATTTTGTTGCTTCTTTCTTGTAGCGTTGCCCATGCTGATGACACCCTGTTTAGCACCAATCTGTACGCCAAATTCCATGTCAAAGCATGCACCATCTGTCACGATTTTCATGAACAAGATAAAGATGGATTGTATTTTAATTCTCATGCCAAACGCCGTGACGTAAATCGATGCAAAAAATGCCATAACCCGAAAATCACTGGTTTTGAACACGTTGACGACTGGTTTGCCATGCCGGAGCTTTATCTCTCAGGTATGGATGCGCGGCAAACCTGTGAAATAATCAAGAAAGCCTCCCACGCCGAGTTCAAGAGTAACGATTTGCTGGCAACTCAAATGGAAAACCACCTGTTCAACGATCCACGCGTGCTTTGGGGCATCGAAGGGGCCACCCCAAATAGTGGCAAACTCCCCTTTGCAAAGCAAGAAGCCGACCTGGTCAAGGGCGGAATGGATGAATGGAGATATCAAGTCATGGCATGGATTAATGGTGGCATGAAGTGCGAATGAGGTGTCGAAATACACATGCCGCTTGTCTGTTATGAACTATCGTTAATATGGGTAAAATCGTAAAAATCTAAATTTCAGACCAAAGATAGGACTATATCACCATCGCCTCCAATTTGAGATGTCTCCCGTTGCTATTACGAGTAGGGAGTATTTTCGGCCCCTGCTCTACGCCTTTAACCGTAAAATTCCTCGCTACCATAGTGCTTTGCGTAACCGATTAACCTTAAGCTGGCCTGTGATTTTTTGTATTTCTATGGCAGTTTATGCTGGAGTAGATCTTTGAATAAGTGCAAATAAAAAAACCTCCTGTTTACCGAATGTAAGATCCGATGAACAGGAGGCTATGAATGCAGGGTCGATACCCTTATTGAATATTTGCTATTTTGCAGCTGTAACCTTTGCTGGAGCCTTGTTTACATATTTAAAGAATACTGGGAATGCTACGAAGAAAGCTACACAGATCAGATACTCAATGCCTTTGATGTGTGTGTAATAATCAACCAGAGTATGCAGAGGCTTTACCATTCCGATTGCTGACATGTATTGTC
>JAOZKN010000185.1 GCA_029935315.1 Desulfocapsa sp.
TTTCCCATAGAACAGGTTCCTGATCCGGTATTTTCTCAAAAAATGGTGGGTGATGGTATTTCCATTGATCCCGTCACTTCACAGTTGACTGCTCCATTTGATGGGAAAGTCACCCAGTTGCACAGTGCCTTGCATGCTGTAACACTCACCCATTCTTCCGGGCTTGAAGTGATGATGCATATTGGGCTTGATACCGTTTCTCTGAAATCAAAGGGGTTTTCAGCAGTCGTTGCAGAGGGTGATCAGGTTACAGCTGGGGATACACTCATTGAATTTGATGCTGACTACATTGCCACCCATGCCAAAAGTCTGCTTACTCAGATCATTTTAACGAATGGTGAGCTGGTTGCATCCGTCGAAAAAGCAGAAGGCCTGGCAACTGCAGGGAAGACGGATCTGCTTGTTGTCACTTTGCAGGAAGACTCAGGCCTTACTGAACAGGAAGATGGAAATAGAACAGTGTCTGACGCTGTGATTATTCCAAATACCACTGGACTTCATGCCAGGCCTGCAGCTGTATTGGTAGGAATCGCCAAAAAGTTCGCAGCGAAAATTGAATTACTCAAAGGTGAAGAAACAGCCAATGCCAAAAGTGTTGTAGGCATTATGAAATTGAATGTTCAGCATCTTGATAAAGTTCAAATTCGTACAACAGGTGAAGACGGGGAAGCTGCCATTGCAGAAATTCTGCCGCAGCTTGAAGCAGGGCTTGGGGATGAAGGAACGCAACCGATAACATCTCCCGCCGCCATTATACCCGCTAAAGATCAGAAGCCTGCGACAACACAAGATAGTGGAGATCCTGACCTTCTTCTTGGGGTAACAGCATCCCCGGGCATTGCAGTGGGTACCGCCTTTCAGATCAAAGAAGAATCCTTTGAATTCTCTGAAACTGCAAGCAACAGCCATCAGGAAAATGTACGATTAGATAGTGCTATTGAAGAAGCCAAAAATCACCTTGAAGCGCTTCAGGCCAATCTCCACAAACAGGCCGACCCATCAAAGGCAGCTATTTTTGCTGCCCATCGCGAGATCCTTGATGATCCTGATCTGATGGATATGACAAGGAGCCTTACAGCCAAGGGAAAAAGTGCAGAGTATGCCTGGCAGCACGCCTACACCAGTTATGCTGAACAGCTGGCAGCCCTGCAGAATGAAATCCTTGCAGGACGTGCCAATGATCTTCGTGATGTAGGTAAAAGGGTTCTACGGATTCTCACCGGCAAAGAAACCGAAGAATTGCAGATCCCTGATCAGGCTATTCTTATTGCTGAAGAGTTAACCCCATCTTTTACAGCCACCATTGACCCGGAAAAAGTTAAAGGGTTTTGTACAGTGACCGGTGGTGCCACTTCCCATGTGGCTATTATTGCACGATCTCTTGATATTCCGGCAATCGCAGGAATCGAAGCCAGAGCCCTTGATATTGAAGATGGCGCTCAACTTATTCTGGACGGCAGCAAAGGAAGCCTTCGACTTAATCCATCCATCGAACTTGTTAATGAGACGATAAGCAGACAGGCAGCCTTAAAAGAGCAAAGTGAAAAAGATCTGGCTGCAGCCCTTGATCCTGCAATCACCACCGATGGCAAACAGATGGAGATTGTGGCCAATATCGGAGGGCTGAAGGATGCCGAAGAATCAGTGAAACTTGGCGGGGAAGGTGTTGGCTTACTGCGTTCTGAATTTCTGTTCCTGGAGCGGATGACAGCACCGACTGAAGAAGAACAGTATGAAGTGTACCGGGATGTAGTGCTGGCGCTTGGCGACAGACCGCTCATTATCCGAACCCTGGATGTGGGCGGGGATAAACCCCTCCCTTATCTGCCCATGCCCAAAGAAGATAACCCTTTTCTCGGGCAACGCGGTATCCGCATAGGCCTGGAACGTCCTGATATCTTCAGAGTTCAGGCTCGTGCTATTCTGCGTGCAGGAGCTCATGGTAAAATACGTATCATGTTTCCAATGATTGCAACCATCGCAGAGATTCGTGAGGCTAAGATCATGCTTGAGGAAGAACGCCAGCATCTTAACCTTGCACCTGTAGAGACAGGTATCATGGTTGAAGTACCCTCAACAGCAGTCATGGCCGAACAATTTGCAAAAGAAGTGGATTTTTTCTCCGTTGGAACCAACGATTTGACCCAGTACACCCTGGCAATGGACAGGGGACATCCTAAGCTTGCTGCCAAGGCTGATGCCTTCAACCCTTCGGTATTAAGAATGATAAAACTGGCAGCAGATGGTGCTCACAGTCAGGGGAAATGGCTGGGTGTGTGTGGAGGCCTTGCCTCTGATCCTCAGGCTGTACCAATTTTAATAGGTCTTGGAGTGGATGAACTCTCTGTTTCTGTCCCTGCCATCCCGGCGATAAAAGCGGAAGTTCGAAGGTGGTCTGAGACAGATTGCAGACTGCTTGCAGCAGAGGCGTTAGATACCGTATCCGGAGCCGAAGTGAGAGCACTGGCCGAAAATAAAAGGCAGGGAGAATAGCCATGAAAAATCTTTGGAATCAATCGTTTGCCTTTTTACAGAAAATTGGAAAATCTCTTATGCTGCCGGTGGCTATTTTACCGGCTGCAGGTATTTTGCTTGGCGTTGGTAGTGCTGGTTTTGGTATCATTCCAGATATTGCTAATGAACTGATGAAACAAGCTGGAGGCGCAGTTTTTGGTAATCTGGCCCTGTTATTTGCCATTGGCGTAGCATTGGGACTTTGCAAGAACGATGGAGTCTCTGCACTTTCTGCTGCCGTTGGCTACGCCGTACTCACTGCAACACTTGGTGTAATGGCCAAGGTACTTGGCATGGAAACCACCAAGGTTATGGGCATCGACTCCATAGAAACCGGGGTCTTTGGCGGCATTATTGTCGGTGGACTTGCTGCGTATCTGTTTAATAAATATTACCGTATCAGTATGCCCTCCTATCTCGGTTTTTTTGCCGGTAAGCGCTTTGTCCCCATTGCCACATCCTTTGCTGCTATTGCTCTTGGTATAATGTTAAGCTTTATCTGGCCTCCTATTCAAAGTGGCATTGATGCATTTTCCAATTATGCATCACATGGCAATACAGCCGTTGCTGTTACTATTTATGGTTTTGTTGAACGTATGCTCTTGCCTTT
>JAOZKN010000186.1 GCA_029935315.1 Desulfocapsa sp.
TGGATGGGAAGATGGAGCTTGAGCTGTCTCATGTTGCTGAGGCTGTTCAGTATCGAAGGAATGGGTAATACTGTTGACATTATATTGACCACCACTGAAAAGTGAAAAGATGTCAGCTTTATTTGTTCTCCAAAAGGTGGTAGTTAACTGGTGGCGAAGGATTTCGGCGGGAAGTTTTTGAAAGACTTGGTGTCCGGACATCAAATAAAGGGTCTGGCCGTCCTTGAAAGACTGGACAATAAATCCTGGCCTTTTTCAAGTCTTGGGAGAAAACCCCCTGAAGAGGCCTATGTCGAAATGCTGCAATGATTGAAATGGCAGCATGTAAAACAGCAGAGAATCCACATAAAAAACAAAGGATACTGTTCAACCAAAGGGAACCACTTCATTACAGTATATCTCTTGAGCAACCATCCGTCCGCATTAAATGCTTCCAGCGTTAGCTTTATTAGAGATTTTCGGCATGAAAGGGATAAGATAATTGGGACACAAGTTGTAATAATGAAATCAGGGAAAACATACTATGCAGAAAAAACATCGAGTAATGGTAATTATACGGAAATTACCAGCAAGAATGGAATGGTCCACAATGTTCGAAAAAGCGATATTTTACAAATTGCAACAGCGGTCATAGAAGACTAATCATTTTTTTGGAGTTTAAGCTCATTCCTCCAATAAAACGTATGAATAAATATACATTTGGGATTGACAGACCGCAGGGTTCTGGAAATGAGTAGGTACCATATTGAGTCTGTACAATGGCGCTCCATCAGATAGGAAGCACGGGGCTGTTTGCAGAATGCTTTTACTTATAATGTTCAGGGTAGGAACTCTTTTTCTCGGATAGTGAATGAAATAAGAAATAAACTCAGGAAAAGTGCTACACACAATTCTCTAAGTTCACTGTGTCCCAGCAAATGATGAATGTCTTTGCTTCCAAACCAGTCAGCTAGTCGAATGATCGTAAAAAAAACACCTGTCGTTAATATTGAAGATAGAGGGAAAAACCAGTATTGCCAGTTTATGGTATTTTGCTTTTGTTTTTGTTTGAATTTCCTGTAGATGGGGAGAATGACTCCACTTACAAAAATCCAGAGTTCGACTAATGCCCTTGGTTTTTGGTTAAGCCAGCTACTCATATTGTGTAAGTTTGTTTCATTCTGAGAATTAAGCTGAGAAAAACCTTCAGGAGTATCCCATTGAAAATACCATTGTCCCCAGCTTATTTCTTCACCCATAAAATAAATGCAGGCCAAAGACCACATAAGAATCCAGTAAGGTATCCACCAAGGTTTCATGATACGTCTTAATTGCAAAAAACTGTATAGCCCGGCAATGATACCTGGAATTAATATGATAACAGTAAGATTTTCTATTAAACCAGCGCCATTAGATGTGTCATTGCAGAGATAATCTCTCATAGTATCGGGGGCGACAATTGTGATTACAAAGAAATACACGAACAAACCCAATGGGATAGTGTGTGAAGTTACGGTAAACCATTCTGGTAATTTTACTTTTTGCAAGATGGCGCTCTTTTTATAGTTACAGCGTGGTGACTTTTGGTGTTTTATATATCCATTTAAGGGGGTAGTTGAAACCCTAGAAATAATTGCTTTTAATTAAACCTCGGGCTTTGCTCGAGCGACGCTAAGAGGTTTTACCGTTCCGGCGAGATAATATATGGTATTAGGTTCTCCTTCAAGGAAAGTCCCAAAAGGAGCAGGAGGAGTAACCTATGAAGGAATGGAAGTCACAGTCCCATGTGATGTGGGACTGCAAATATCATTTGGTGTTCATAACAAAATATCGTCAAAGAGCAATTTACGGTAAGTTAAAGAAAAAAATAGGTGGCATCATAAGAGATTTGTGTCGTCAAAAGGGTGTTGAGTTGCATGAAGGCCACGCAATGCCCGATCGTATTCACCTGCTCTTAAGCATACCACCTAAGTTTAGTGTAGCCAATACGGTTGGATTTATAAAGGGCAAAAGTGCCATTCGAATTCACCGTGAGTTATTGGGTACAAAAAGAATGACCGGCCTGAGCTTTTGGGCTACAGGCTATTGTGCAAGCACAGTTGGTCTTGATGAGGAAATGATAAGAAAATATATCCAACATCAGGACAAGTTTGATAAAAACAGTAAATAAACTGGAAATCAACTAGCCCCTTTAGGGGCTTTCCTTACGACAATGACCCCTTCGGGGGGGCTTCCCCAAACCTCGTCCTCTGAGCGTGGTAGGTGATTATTGTTACCATAATTGTGTGACCACATCAAGTGCGGCTTTGTAGCATGGTGAATAGACCACGTTTATTTCTTGCTGGCTCTTACCCGGAACAACCCAACGTCCGATCATTCGGCTTGTTTTTTCTCACTAAATCCATTGCTGCTCGAGGTAAAATTTCCATTGGTTGCTTAACGAATTTTATCAATCTCTACCGATGCCAAGTTATAATGAAATACCTTCCTGCGCTTTCTGATTTCTTGGGAGTGGATCAGGAAATGTACATGATTTATTATAAGAGTTCCTTGAAAAGTAAAGTGTCTAAAGCGCATAACCATCAGCAATAATATAATTCAATAAAAGTTGGTTGTGTTCTGTTTTGAGGTGTTACGTAACACAATACCAGTGATGACGTTTGGGGCGATTCCGCGTGTCGCATCTTAAGCTGCAATGGAGAACTTGCAGGCCAAGGGTTACAGGGAACACCTTCAACGAAAAGGATCTCGTAATCGTAAACTTTCAAACTGAGAGCGACAGTGAAACAGAACAAGATCTATAATTCGATTAAGAGTTGAACATGTTTTTGGTGTTCAGACTCAACGCGCCGGGAATATGGTTGTGCGTGGTATCGGAATTCTTCAATCTGCTACCAAGAAAGGATTGCGCAATCTGGCTTTTAATCTTGATTGAAAATCAAATTGCAACAGCTATCGTAGAAGACTAATCAATTTTTTGGAATCTAAATTCATTCCTCAAATAAAACGTATGAACACATATACATTTGGGATTGACTGAGCGAAGGGTTCTAGAAATGAGTCAGTACCCCACCGCAACCCTTGCTACTAGATATATCAGAAGAAAAATGCCTGTTGGTAACTGAGTTTGGGTG
>JAOZKN010000187.1 GCA_029935315.1 Desulfocapsa sp.
GTTTTTATCTCTCACATCCTTAACTTCTTCATGGAACGGCAGATATTATTTTTCATTTACTGTTCCCGTAATTGCAGGAAGAAACATAGTCCAGGGAAATGTTGCTATTGGATTGTCAGCTATAGTTGGATCGGTCCCGTTTACGTACTCTTCGTAATTGCTGAACTGATCCTTGTCGTTATCCTCGTCCCGGTCAGAGTCACTAAAAGGATCTAACCCGTACAGTAACTCCCATGTGTCTGGCATGCCGTCATTGTCGTCATCAAGATCGCAAGTATCACCAAACCCATCGCTATCATTATCGGTCTGGGTCGTATTTTCCACCAACGGACAATTATCACAGGTATCACCTACACCATCTTTATCACCATCTGCCTGGTCCGGATTCGATACGGTGTCGCAGTTATCGCAGGTATCACCAAACCCATCGCTATCACTATCGAGTTGGTCAGGGTTGCTCTGCCCATCACAATTATCACAGCCATCGCCAACCCCATCGCCATCGCCATCTGTCTGGGTTTTGTTATCCACCAGCGGACAATTATCACAGATGTCGCCAAAATTATCGTTGTCCTGATTGCTTTGATCTGCGTTGGATATAGCCGAGCAATTATCGCAACTATCCCCTACTCCATCAGCATCACCATCCGCCTGATCTGCATTGTGATCATTCGCACAATTGTCACAACTATCCCCTACTCCATCACTATCGCCATCCGCCTGATCAGCATTGCTTATCTGCGTACAGTTATCGCAAGTATCGCCGAGCCCATCGCCATCGCTATCCATCTGATCAGGGTTGCTCTGCGTCTCACAATTATCACATGCATCACCAACACCATCCTTATCACCATCTGCCTGATCCGGATTCGATACGGTGTGGCAATTATCCAAAGAGTCCTTAAGTCCATCCTGATCTGTATCCAGGACAACCGAAAAATTAAGAGAGAAGTCATCTCCTCCAGTCCCATCTTCATTACCATCGAGTTTGTCACCAAACGAATTCTCGATGGAGGTTGTACCGCAAACAAAAAGTTTATATGTTTCAGGGGCCAGGACAGTCCCACCATTAACAGAAAGAGTTGCTATCCGGGCATTCTGGTCATAGCTGACAGCATTGACCGCAACAGTAACATCATCACCGCTGATCCCTGCAAGACAAGACTCGGTATCGAACGTGCCATTGGATCCTTGCCTTAAAAGCATATAATTTGCTGGATTGGCAGCATCATTGTCAGCACTGGCATCTCCGAAAACAACATTCTGGTCAAAACTCACCAGTAGTTGTGTCACAAGCACAGTAACTTCATCATTGGTTGCAATCTGTTTACTGGCTGTTTCCGGATTACTATTAATTTTGATTACAACAGGAGCAGAATCGGTCACCATCCACAACTCTTCACCTGTATTCCCATCATCTGCCCTCAAAAAAATATTACTGCCCGACAAAACAACCTCGCCTCCTTCTGAGTCAGAACTTCCAGGGCCTGTTCTTACATCAGCGACCAGCACTGTCCCTTCCGTGGTACCATCTGATTGCCACAGCTCACGCCCTTCAGCTGGAGTTGCAGCATAGAAAAAGACTATCCCATTCAGAACCGTTAACTGTGAAGGATCTGAAGAATCACTGCCGGGATAAATATCCTTCACCAGCACAGTATTAGCTGCAGAACCATCCGTTTTCCATAGTTCCCTTCCATTACTGCCATCATTTGCGGTAAAAAAGAGTGTCCCTTCAACATCTGTGAAATTCCCAGGATTGGAACCGGCATTGGCATCAGGATGTATATCTTGAACCTTACTTGTTCCTGGCTCTGTGCCATCTGAAACCCAGAGTTCATACCCTCCTATGCTGTATTGATTTAGATTTTTATTCGCTGCAAAATAGAGTTTCCCTCCTGAGACAACTAATTCCTTTGGATATGACATGGACATTCCAGGTTTGATATCCTTTAACTGGTTAATTGTAGTGCCATCGTAAAAGTAGACATTGTCTGTCATAGTATCGGAAGCCACAAAATAGAGGGTATTCTCAAAACCCACCAGATATTTGGGTCGAGACCCATCTGCACCAACTGCAACCTCACCAATCCGTACAGTATTAACGCCGGATCCATCAGTTTTCCACAGTTCTGTCCCTGTCTCTCCATCGTCAGCAACAAAAAACAATGTTCCGTCAACAACAATATTTGAAGCAAACATCATATCTATGGCCTGACCAGACAGATTAATATCTTTCACAGGTTGAGTATTTTCAACAGTCCCATCAGATTTCCACAATTCTCCGCCAAAGTCACCATTCGCAGGAACAAAATAAAGCTCATTGTTAAACGCGATAAAATGGTCGGGAAAAGAAGGCTGGGGCCCGATAACTAAATCTTTCACCATCACTGTGCCGTCAGGTGTTCCATCAGAAACCCATAATTCATCGCCATGGCCAGCGTCCTCAGCAGAAAAAAACAATTTTCCACCTGCAACCGTGAAATGCCTTGGCCCTGATTCATGTTCCTCTGGGTAAATATCCATAAAACGGTTTGTTCCACTTGTGGTGCCATCACAGCGCCACAGTTCATTGCCAGTTGTCCCATCGTTGGCAGAAAAATATGTCATTCCGTTATAAAAGCCAAAGAACTGGGGAATAGAGCTCGCATTACCGGTCTGAATATCTTTGACCTGACGCACTGTAAAAGCCTGTGCATCGTGCGTCAAACAGGAAACGAAGAGCAGAGTGCAAGAAAAGCAGAGCGTTTGTAATATTTTTTTCATTTAGGAATCCGGATCAGAAGGGAATAGGAAACAGTGACAAACTGCCTATCGATACCACATTATTACGAAAAAGAAAAGAGTCCGCAATTGAATTAAACCATATGCCTATATACACAGCCACTCAAACATACAAGTAGCTGCAAAAGCGTGTTATTCATTTATGAATGTAATGATTTTCGGAGCTGTTCAGGAGTATTGATATTCTGCCAGCTTTCGGCAAGATGGGCAGGAACCACTGGAGTAGTGATTTTTGAGCGTTTAGCAACCCTTGATATACGAAAAACAGAAGCCGCAGCCAACTCTTCAAAATAGTCTTTTGCCTGTGCTT
>JAOZKN010000188.1:0-1847 GCA_029935315.1 Desulfocapsa sp.
CCCGAGAAATCCGCACTGCAGTCAGTTGTGCAGTCAATATCCGGTGGGGTAATGGTTACGGTTCCAGATCCATTTCCTGCAAAAAGTACTCTGAGTGTGTACGAGGCAGCAGTCGCTGGGTTGTCAGCAGCATCTAAAGGATCCGTTCCTGCAGCGACTTCCTCCCCATCTGTATATCCATCATTATCAGTGTCTGCATCGCATGGATCTGTTTCTCCAGTATCCATACTACCATTATGGTTAGCATCTTCAATCCCGTCGGACAGACCATCACCATCACTGTCGGCATTGTCAGGGTCTGTACACGTAGTATCTTCCAGACTGTTGGGAAGCAGATCTCCATCTCTATCGTCAAGGGGGAAAATGCTGATGACAGCGTCCCTTTTGCCGGACAAGGTACCATCGGAGGCAGTAAATACGATAGTATACGTACCGGACTGGCCTGCAGTTGGTGTCCAATTAAACAGTGCAGTCCCATCTCCCCGGTCAGTAAAGCTTGCCGTGGCCGGCAAGGGAAAAGCTGATAGAGACGGAATTGTTCCATCCGGATCACTGGCTTCAACAAGAAAAGAGAGCAACTCCTCTTCCGCTTTTGTCCGGTCGGGGATGAACTGTAACACGGGAGCCCCGGGCAGTACGGAAGAATCTGCAAATATAACCGTATAGGATGTTGTGCTGTCTGTATCGAACAGGTTCAGAAAATAGTGCCAATTCTGGTTCCCATCCCTTTCTTTGCTCAGCCAGAAGTTATCTGATAATAAGACTTTACCATCAGAACGGATAACACTATGCAGTATTTTTCCCTCTGAGAGAGGATCTGTCAGTTGCGCATACACAAAGCTATTCCCGGAAGGAAGGGTCAGTAAATACTCCTCCTGAGTTGCAGAACTAGCTACAAACTCTAATGTTGCGGTAGCAGAATGATTTACAACCACATTATCAAAACTGTCAGATTCAAAGACAGTAACAGCACCGGCATCTATCGTTAGAAAATCCCGTATGGAGTCTCTTCCCGGCAGATCAACCACAACATCCCCCAGCAGAGTGTGGGTGTTGACAGAGTCAATAAGGGAGGTGAGTTCACCGCCAAGTTCATCTGAGTGAGAAAATTCAGCTGTAAAATCAACAAAGCTTCCCGAAAGGGAACAACTCATTATCCACCGCCCCGTGCCGGATAATCCAGGCCCTATATCACCAAAATCAAGACGAAGATCAGGGATCATAGGCTCTCCATTCACCTCACTCCCTTCAAGTACAAAGTTAATCAGCAAGCCCTGTTCATTTTCACGTATTTCCGACTGTGCAGAATCAATTTTGAGTTGGCTCGCAATTCCTGCACCATTATTCCTGACACGCACTCCTAGAGAATAGGGGATTGCAGGTTCGATCTCCGGAGTAAAAGCGTCGTCACCATAAATATTTTTGGGAAGAAAATAATCCAGAACAAGCTCCGGCATTGGTTTTACAAAAATAGAATCAGGTGCTATTTGAGTGACATGCTCTACTCCGCCGAGCAGATACGATAAGGTTGCTCCGACATAATAGAGTGTTCCCTGTTCAATGCCGTTGGAAGCACCGGTTGCGGGAATAATCAGCCAATGTATATCCGCTGTTGTTGAAGGCGCAACGGTTCCTGCTCCGTCGATATCGTCAATATTGGTCATGGAGTCAGTACGTATAAAGAAAAGGGCAGTGGCGTGATTCGGGTCTGACGATGCCAGAACCGGGTCTCCGTTTTCATCAGTAAACAAGACTTCAATTGCCACGTTTTCCAAAGAGATATGGCTTAGGCCGTTGTTTATACGCATATGGGCGTCAAATGCCTGCCTTTCAAGGGTCAGCTCCTG
>JAOZKN010000188.1:1947-3076 GCA_029935315.1 Desulfocapsa sp.
AACACGTCGCCATAGGGATCAATAACATTCAACGGGTTGCTGGCAGCGTATGGATAGAGATTAGGATCTACTCTTCCCCCTGATTGCTGACCACATGATGTTGACGGGCGTTTTTTGCCGGTGGCAGTGGTGCCCAAAACCCCTATGGGATCGGGTTGGAGATATCTTCCAATGGCTGGATCATAGTCCCGATAATAATTATGGTGTAAACCTGTTTCGGCATCGTGATATTGCCCGGGCAAACGCAGGTTATTCTCCACTGCAGAGAGCCCGATATCTGCCTGGCCAAAGGCAGAATATTCTGCCTGCCAGACGAGTAAGCCGTTGCTATCAATCAGAGACAGTGGCGTGCCCAGATGATCATTCTGATAATAGTAATAGCTGCTTCCCTGCTTCATAAACAGGGGCCCTGTCATCCACTTTGATCCTGGTTTGTAACCATACGTTTTTACAACTGTTTCAGCCTGGTTATATTCGGCGACCAGTCCTTCATCCGCATAGAAGAAATAGGTTTTTACTCCGGCAACATCTTTCCAGAGCCTGCGCCCGAAAGGATCATAATAATAGGTTGCAATGGGATCTCCGGCACCATCTTCAACCCTGCTCAAGTGATTTGATTCATCATAAAAATAGTTGAAGGTCTCTGCCCCATCAGCATTTTGACTGATATTGCCGGAGGCATCTGTCTGGAACGAGGAGTCACCATGGCTCAGCAGTTCACTGTTCTCATTATATGTTGCAGACACTGGAACTTCACCACTGCTAATCCTGTTACCAAGCATATCATACTGGTACAGTTCATCGTTCCCGGTGTGACTCTCCACAGCAGCTAAACGAGCGGCATTGTCATATCTGTAGGTGTCACTTCCAGCCGGGGTCTCCCTGCTGACAAGATTCCCAACACCATCATATCCAAGTTCCTGCTCAAAAAACAGGTTTCCTGCGGGATCCTGAGCAGCAATGCTTTGAGGTCGCATCATAGGGTCATATCCCATCAGTTTTTTGCTTCCTCCCGGATAACTCAGACTTGCCGCCTGTAACCACTCATAGCTGTTGACAGTTACCGAACCATTGCCGGGGATTTCCATTCCCATAAATTGATTGTTGCCGTTATAACTGTATTGATAGG
>JAOZKN010000028.1:0-21523 GCA_029935315.1 Desulfocapsa sp.
GAATCTCATCCTGATAATGCATGGTCAGGTGATGACATGCTTCCTCTGTATCGTAGCAAGACCACTCGCAACGAGACTCACCAAGACAGTTGGCAGGAGTACGAAGGTTAGAACCGGAACCACCAAGATCCTGTCCCATTTCGTGGGTCAGATCCCAGAAGAAAGGCTCAAGAGCCTCTGTACGGCAACCGAGAAGAATAATATCACCAGTAGAACCGTGCATGTTGGTCATACCGGATCCATGTTTATCCCAGAGCTTCATCAGCTGACGAAGGTTCTCAGTGGAATAGTACTTGGATGCAGGCTGGTTAACACGAACGGTATGGAAGTGCTCAACGCCTGGAAACTGCTTAGGCATATCAGAGTAACGACCAACAATACCACCACCATATCCAAAAACACCAACGATTCCGCCGTGCTTCCAATGGGTGATCTTATCTTTGTAAGACAGTTCGACCTGACCTAAGATATCCCAACAATCAGGGTTAACCTCGGCCTGACGCTTAATGTCGGAAACGAAGCTCGGCCACGGGCCTTTTTCAAGCTCGTCCAACAGGGGTGTATCATGCTTTGCCATGAATTTTCCTCCTTAAAATGATTAAAAAACTTCAACCTTCACCAGAATATACACATCAAAAGCAATTGTTTCAAAACCGACAGACAGAGCGTATAACGCTTATCTCCCGTCTGCCTGGTCTTTTAACAGTAACCTGTGATAAAAAAAAAGCAGACAATAAAAACATACTATTGAATAGTCATTCAGCGTGGGAAGATATCTCTGAACTTGACCTTTGTCAACAAAAAACGAATTGAAATCAACAGAAAACTGAATGATTATTCAGTTTTCTGAGAAATGAAATTATCAGCACATTTTTACCGCTGCAAGGAACGCATCTGCAAGGGGAACATTCTTCTTCTTTTCACTCATTACCTCAAGGATTTCAGTGGCAAGTATCTTTCCCAGCTGCACTCCTTCCTGGTCAAATGAATTAATATTCCAGCAAAATCCCTGAAATACAATTTTGGCCTCGTACAAGGCAAGTAATGCTCCCATTGTACTCGGGGTAAGCCTGTCAGCCATGAGAATTCCGTTTACCCGGTTTCCCGAGAAACGTTTATTTGGATTTTCATCATCCCTACCAATGGCCAGAGCCATGGACTGTGCAAGCAAATTTGCCACCAGCTTCTGCTGTGATTCCGTGCCCTGCATGCTCAGATCTTTTCCGCGCTGGTTTTTGCGAAACCCTATAAATTCAACGCTGGTTTTTTCTGTCCCCTGGTGCAAAAGCTGGTAGAAAGCATGCTGACCGTTGGTTCCGGGTTCTCCCCAGACAATGGGACCGGTTTTCCCCGCCACGGCCGCACCATTTCTGTCCACCGACTTCCCATTTGATTCCATATCGCATTGCTGCAAATGTGCAGGAAAGCGGTGCAAAGCCTGGCTATAGGGTAAAACCGCCACTGTATCCATTCCCAGACAGTTATGATTCCATACGCCAAGCATGGCCAGCAACAAGGGCACATTCCTGCGAATATTTTTTTCACAGGCTGCCCGATCCATGGTATTTGCTCCCTGCAGAAACTCAAGCAACTGCGCATAGCCCAGGGAAAAACCCAGCGTTACCGCACCAACCATGGATGTCGAACTGTAGCGACCACCTATATAGTCATACATATAAAAAGAACGAAGGTAACGCTGTGGATTATCCATGGGGCTGGATTCACCGGTTACCGACAGGCAGTGCCTGTCAGGATCAAGCCCTGCAGCAGACAGAGCACTGCGAATTACGGTCTCATTGGCAAGGGTTTCAAGGGTGGTTCCCGACTTTGAAACCACCAGCACCAGACAACGGCTGAGATCCACCTGGGCCAGAACCTGGGCAGAGTCATCAGGATCGACGTTGGAAACAAAGAAGACCTTACGGGTTTCATCTGTATAGGCCCGCAGCGCCTCATACATTGCTCTGGGACCAAGGTCAGAGCCCCCTATCCCGACATGAATCAGCGTATCGAATGCTTGCCCCTCCGCATTACAAATACGGCCCTGCTCAAGATCACCCAGAAACTTTTTCAGTTTTTCAAGTTCGACCCGTGCCTGTTTTGCAGCAGATTCGCAGGCAGGTTTTTCTACAAAAATATCACGACAGGCAGTGTGTAGTACCTGCCTGTTTTCAGAAGGATAGTTATGGATACAATTCATCACTGCACCCTGCTGCATGGCAGCAAGCTGCTCCACCAGCGAACATTCATCCGCCAGATCCTGGAGGGTGTCTACCACTTCATCGCTTACCCGTTGACAGGCATAGAGCAGATCAAAGCATTCCCCTTTGCAACAAAATTGACGTACCCGCTCAGGAGTGAGAACCCTATGCTCAGTTAAATCTAATGGATTTTTTGCCAGCTGCGCAAGGACTCGAAAAGATTCACACTCGTTAATGGATTTCCCTTCCTGTATCATAGCTGCCCCTCAGTTTCGTTTTTCCTTCCCGACCTCTGCCAACTGCCGCATCTCGGCAATCACCGGTGCATATTCATCACAGCCGTAAATCGCTGATCCAGCCACAAAAATATTGGCGCCGGCCTCTGCCACCCGCCCGATGGTAGACGGACTGATACCACCATCTATTTCAATACCAACCTCAAGACCAAGCTGATCGATACGTTTTTTCAGGCTGTCTGTTTTACTCAGAGTAGATTCAATAAAAGACTGCCCGCCAAATCCAGGATTCACACTCATCAGCATGACCAGATCCAGATCTTCCAGGACATAATCAAGAGTTGACAGTGATGTGGCCGGATTCAAGACAGCGCCCGCCTTCTTACCAAGCTTTTTAATTTGACTCACCGTACGGTGTAAGTGGGTACAGGCCTCAACATGTACTGTTATCCAGTCGGCACCTGCATCGGCAAAAGACTCAATGTATCTATCCGCATCAGCAATCATCAGATGCACATCCAGTACTTTATCTGTAACCTTGCGGGCCGCCTTTACCACAAGGGGACCAATTGTGATATTTGGCACAAAGACCCCATCCATCACATCGATATGAATTACTTCGGCACCTGCCTTATCGACGGCGGCGATTTCTTCACCAAGGCGTGTAAAATCAGCAGACAAAATGGATGGGGCAAATTGTATATCAAGCATTTTCTTTTACGGATCCTTTTTAGTTAGTTTTCTCACTTCATCACCGGGCAGCATCTCTATCAAGCCCTCCAGCTCAAGTAACAGCAGGAGTTCAGTGACCTTGGCACTCCCCAGACCGGAACTGGCGATTAATTCATTCCTTGAACAGGAATAAACATCAATTTTTTCCAGTAATCCTGCAGATTCAGGATCAATCTGTATATCACCTGAGGCATCACTGCCACTGGTCGTCACAGATAAAGTACCTGCGTCCCCTCTGCATTCCACAAGAATATCTTCAACTGATTGTACCAACTTGGCTCCCTGTTGCAAGAGCCAATGTGAACCACTGCTTTTAAACGAGTCGATCTGCCCAGGTACCGCAAACACCTCTCGCCCTTCATCAAGTGCCATTTCAGCAGTTATTAGAGACCCTGATTTGCGCGCAGCTTCTACCACCACAACACCACGACTGAGCCCTGCAATAATTCGATTACGGGCAGGAAAGCGAAACCCATCGGGTCGTGTCCCCAGTGGATACTCCGTAACAAGCAGGCCTTCAGTCCGTATCTGCTTATACAGTTGAGCATTGTGCCGAGGATAGACGACATCAAGACCACAACCGAGGACTCCAATGGTGGCACCTTTCACGGACAAAGCCCCACTGTGCGCCTCACTATCCACTCCGCTTGCAAGCCCCGAGACAACTGTGACCCCGGATTCTGCCAGCCCCTGTGCCAGCGAGTAGGCGGCACGCTTTCCATAACCAGTTGCCGCGCGAGAGCCGACCACGGCAACGCATAAAGAGTCCAGCAACTCTACTCTCCCCTGCACATACAACACAGTTGGCGGATCTGCTATTTCCTTTAAAAAAACGGGATATTCTTTATCATCCGGGCATAAAGCTGTGGCTCCCCCGGTTTCCAATCGTTTATATAGTGAATTTGCCCGCTCACGAAATGGCGCGGGGGAGGAAAGGGGCCCAAGAAGTTTTTGGCTGATACCAGTGCATGGGGTACCACCCCTGGCACAGGCCGCAAACACAGCTTGAGGCGAGCCAAAACGCTCTATAAGCTGTTGACAGGTCTTCGTCCCCAGGCCGGGAATAAAACTAAGTGCCATCCAGTCAATTATTGTTTTTTTTGCCATACAATGCCAGGAACCTGGCCCGAACGAAGTGTTTTCAGATCACAGCAATAAACGTTACGACCTGCAGGAAAGAGCGAAAAAAGCAGCAGATAAAACCGTACTTAAAAAATACTGGCACTGACAAAACGGAGTGAAAACAAGCAAAAACAGGCTTACTTTTTCTTAAAAACGAAAGAACTCAAGGTGCTAATCAGTCATAAAAACCCGTAACTCATCAACTCGGGTAGGATGCTTTAATTTGCGGATAGCCTGAGCCTCAATCTGACGAATACGCTCCCGGGTGACAGCGAAACATTTACCAACTTCCTCAAGGGTGTGGTCACATTCCACATCAATCCCGTAACGCATACGCACAACTTTTGCTTCACGCGGCGAGAGAGAGGCCATCACCTTGCCAAGACACTCTTTCAAGCTCTCAATCATGGAAGCTTCATGAGGACCGATCCCTGAACAATCTTCGATAAAATCGCCCAGATACGTCTCCTCATCTTCACCAACCGGAGTATCCAGTGAGATGGCATCCTTGGCAGTTTTCAATGCCGCCTTCACCTTTTCCACATCGGTACCAAGCTGCACAGCAATCTCTTCAGGAGAGGGTTCGCGATTTTCTTCACGCATAAAATCCCTGGAAACCCTAAGCAGTCGATTGATGGTCTCAATCATATGCACGGGCAGACGGATAGTTCGACCCTGATCGGCAATACCACGGGTAATGGACTGACGAATCCACCAGGTAGCATAGGTACTGAACTTGTATCCACGATGATAATCAAATTTCTCCACGGCCTTCATCAAACCGATATTTCCTTCCTGGATCAGATCTGGAAACTGCAGCCCCCGGTTAACAAATTTTTTGGAGACTGAAATAACCAGTCTCAAATTGGCACGAACCAGAGATTCTTTGGCATGTTTGTGTACATCTCGCCCTGTTTCCATATCATGGAGAACGATATTAAGGGCCCTATAGCCCATGCCAAAACCCTCTTTTAACTGCAGCCCAACCTGACATTCGAGTTCGGAAGGAGTAAGGTCTGACTGTCCGCCGTCTACGGCCGCCAACTTATGCGAGGCAATAACATCCACCCGTATTCGCCTGAAACGCTTGGCAAGTTCTTTTAGATTAGAGGCAACACCATTGACACAGCGGGTGCAAATAATTCCATCAGCAAACAGGGAAGCAATATCAACACCGATCTGCTTCATCTGCTCTGCTATTTTTTCAGCCTTTTCCGGAACATCAATGGAGGCAAGATAGTCTTTCTGTAAATCCTGACGCTCTTCATCAAGCGCAACTGCCTTATCTATTTTTTCCAGAAACGCTGTCTTTTCTTGTTCAACAGCTGCAGAATGAGGGTCTTGAATTCCACGAATAACATTAAATATTTTCAGGTTGTCATTGCGTAATTCATTGGCAATTTCACCGATGGCCGGAACAGCCAGGGGGGTGGAGAGAACTGCATTTTGAACCCTGAGCAGGCCCTCTTCCATCATCCGGGCAAGCTCCAGCTCTTCTTCATGCTTGAGCAGTGTAAGGGTACCCATCTCCCGAAGATAAATAGACATGGGATCTACTGCATGCTCACCCCGTTTATCACGACTCCGGGCGAGACGACGCTGCCCTTTACGACGACCTTTAA
Source organism: Desulfocapsa sp. (assembly GCA_029935315.1). Taxonomy (GTDB): domain Bacteria; phylum Desulfobacterota; class Desulfobulbia; order Desulfobulbales; family Desulfocapsaceae; genus Desulfocapsa. Next base: position 5,914 of record JAOZKN010000028.1, read on the forward strand.
AAAAGCCCTCTCGCTGGTCGCCAATTTTAGGTCCTCGCTCATTGTTGTCGGCCCCTTCTGGTAAGCCCACAGAGCGAGCTTTCTCTTCGGAATCAAAAATTCCTGTCAGGTCAACAACACCATCACTTGCTTCTCCGCCCTCAGCCATACATGTCTCCTTCAGGCCAACATATTCACCTTTCCTTCTTCCCCAACGGCATACTATAGCAAAAATGGATTCATATCCAACCTTTTTTTGGCCTAAACGATTAAAAAAATAGGATTTTTTTCACACAGACCCAGTGTACAAGAAAGCAAAAAGTGACCCAGACGCCTAAAGGACAAGGAGTTCCCACGTACTAAAGAAAAACATTACGCAGCAATTTTATTATTCAAAAACAACATTTTTTTTCCGAAGATCCTGTAACCGCTGGTCAACTTTAACCTTTTCAAGGGCATAAGCACATTGCTTAGCGTAATCGTTCTCATTCTTGCAGACGAAAATCTTCTCCTCCAGCGCCTTGGATTGCTGCAACAAATGATCGCGTTCAAGTTTTGCAAGAAGCTCTGTTATTTCGCCATCATTCCCCTGGTAGGAAAGCCCTGTGCTGTCTTCTGCTGAGGAGAGCAGAATATCAGAAACAAATAGACGCTCCCCGCCCTGGGGCAGGTGATCCAACAGGTCTTCCGGAGTCACGTCCTCGGATTTTTCAAGCAGTGCTCCAAGTTGCAGCAGCAGCACCTCACCAATGGTTCCGCTTAGGCAGTTTCGCAGCCCGGCATGCTCAAGTTTTGCGACACTATCCGGATAAAGAACAATATGACTGACAATACGTTTTTGTGATGATGTCAATGGGGCCAGACGCTCTGGTTCTGCTTCCACTTTTGACTTGCGACGTTGGGGAGGTACTGCAGAGAGTGGCACGACAGCAGCCATTGCCGAACCAAGATCCCCTGCAGAAATGCCAATGCTTTCACTGAAATGTGAGAGCATAAGAGAACGCTGCAACGATGACTTCGCAGCCTTGAGCAGGGGTTGCAGCTCTTTAATAATACGACTCTTCCCATCCAAAGTCAGACCATGCTCTTCCACTAGTTGTTGTAAGGTAAACTCAGGAAGCGGCATGGCCCTGGCCAAAAGTTCTTCAAGGGCTGCCAGCCCTTTTTCACGGATAAACGTATCAGGATCGTGTCCTTCCGGCAGCAGTGCCACTTTGCCAGCAAATTCTTCACCTAAAAACAGGGGGACGGAACGCATGGCAGCTTTTACACCTGCACTGTCCCCGTCAAAAAGGAGCACACATTCTTCGGCATACCCTTTCAACAGTTTGAGCTGTTGCACAGTAAGGGCAGTACCCAGAGGAGCCACGACATTGGGGCAACCATGTACCACTAACGAGACCAGGTCAAAGTTTCCCTCCACCAGAATTGCCTGTTTATGGCGTCGTATTGCGTCCCCTTGTTGATACAGACCAAGCAGAGAGGCTGATTTATTAAAGATCATGCTTTCGGGTGAATTCATATATTTAGGCTGGCCTTCTCCAATGATCCTCCCGCCAAAGCCTAAAACCTTTCCCTGTCTGTCATAAATAGGGAAAAGCACCCTGTCCCGAAACCTGTCGTATGTCCCGCCTTTTTCTTTTTTAACCAGCAGACCAAGCTCAATGGCAACCTGATGTTCTTCGCCTTTGAGTCTACTGCCAAGATAATCCCAGCCCGCACTATCGGGAGAGGGTGCATAACCAAGACCAAACTGTTTCTGGACAGTGAGGGGAATACCTCTTTGCTGAAGGTACTTTCGCGCCTCAACCGCAAGACCACTCTGGTGCAGACACTCCTTCCAGATGGACACCACCTTCTCATTCACGGCATACATCAGTTTACGCCTGCGGCGTTTCTCCTGTTCCTGTGGAGACATTGGTTTTTCAGGAATCTCGACGTGATAACGCCTGGCCAGCTCTTTCATGGCTGTGGGAAAATCAAGGTTGTGATACTTCATCTGGAATTCAAAAACATCACCGGAAGCACCACAGCCAAAACAGTGAAAGAACTGCTGTCCCGGATGCACAGAAAACGAGGGGGTCTTTTCATTATGAAAAGGACAGCATCCAAGAAAACGGACTCCTGCCTTTTTCAATTCAACACACTCTCCTATGACCTGAACAATATCTGCCTGTTCTTTTATTCTGGCAGGCAAATCATTATCAAGCTCTGTATATCCCATATAAAATTCCTATAAAAAAGAAGGGTGCATTTTTTTTGTACGTCGATAACTTTTGATAAAACTTATAGCATTTTGTAGAGTAAATAACATCATTCCCAATTCAGCGAGGTTCAAAGATGGAAGATTTTGCCCAAACCATAGCCTTTGAAGTCAAAAAAGATATTGCTGAACGCTACTTCGGTTTTCGAAAAATCATTGAGGAGGACTCCAGTGACTACCAGCAGGAAATCATTGCCTCCACCCTGACCCTGGAGACAGAGATCGGCTTTGACCTGCTGCGGATCTATGCCCTCCTGAAAGAAGACCGGCTTATTCACCGTTTTTATGATCTCACCCGACTGGGTGAGGTGCTCTTTTTCGATTCTTATGTGACAACGTCCCCCACCATCCGTAAACGTCTTTTTGAAAACCAGCAGGTTCATGGCTTTTTCAGGAAAGCTCGATTTAGCAATATGTTTTTTGCCATCTACAAATCCCTTTTTGACAACGTGGAGAGCTATCGGGCACGCATTGCCGCCCTTGTGGAAGAGCATGAGGTTATCGCAGAAGAGATCAAACTCTTTTACAAGAAAAATGATATCAGTGGCATCATGCTTTTTCTTCGCAATCTTGATGGAGACACGTCCGTATCCGGAACAATGTCCGGAGGGCTAAGCAGCAGCAGTACAATCAGTATGGAGAACAAGATGCGCCTGCATGCACCGAAATCCGTTGAAAAACTCCTGCCCATTCTTCCAGCTATTCCAAAATCAGCAAGCATACAGCCGCAACTCCAGGACCTTGTCGATGAAGCCTTTGCCTTACAGCCGGAATTTGATCTGAAAGAGCTTTGACAGTCTTTGACACCTTGCATATTGTCCGCTTCTCCTGAATGGTACAAACCCAGCACACAGACGAGGAAAACAAATGACAAGCATGATAAAGACCGGGCTCCTGATGGCCGCCCTTACTGCAGTTTTCATGGTGGCAGGTGGCGCTCTGGGAGGGACTAACGGCATGGTCTTTGCCCTGCTGATGGCTCTGGGAATGAATTTTTTCGCCTACTGGTACAGCGACAAAATGGCTCTTAAAATGAGCGGCGCTCAGGAAGTAAGTGCCACAGAGGCTCCAGACCTGCACCGGATGATCGCAAGCCTTGCCTCACGTGCAAAACTGCCCAAACCACGGGTATATCTTATCCACCAGAATACGCCAAATGCCTTCGCAACTGGCAGAAATCCTGACCATGCAGCAGTAGCGGTAACCACGGGATTGATGGGCATTCTCAAACAGGATGAGCTTGAAGGTGTTCTTGCCCATGAACTTGCACACATCCAGAACCGCGACATCCTCATCAGTTCCATTGCCGCAACCATGGCCGGCGCCATCGGCTACATGGCATCCATGGCACAGTGGACGATGATCTTTGGTGGCGGACGCTCAGATGACGACCACGGTGGCGGTGGACTGATCGGGAGTCTTGTTATGATGATCCTTGCACCCCTTGGGGCATCTCTTATCCAGATGGCAATTTCACGAAGCCGTGAATTCCAGGCCGATGCTACAGGAGCGGCAATCTGTGGCCATCCCCTGTCTCTGGCTTCCGCCCTGCAACAGCTGGAAAGCTTCAACCGTCGCCGCCCCCTTGACATCAATCCGGCAACGGCACAAATGTATATTGTTAATCCTTTGAGCGGCGGTACGCTTGCCGGACTTTTCTCCACACATCCACCTGTACAGGAGCGAATCAAACGCCTGGCTGCCTTATAAAAAACACTTCCTGTTTGCTGTCCCCTCTCTACAAACCTGACAAAGAGCTGGGCGTCCTGAAAGTTTCACTGCAGAACTGCTCGATTCGGGCTTTCATTATAGCAAAGAAGTGCATGGAGAGTTTTCACCCGAAAAAAGGGTACTCTTTTCAGTCCTCCCTTGAGGGGGATAAATACGATACCATCACGAATTTATTTGCCTTTTATATAGCCCAGGCCATATACTGAATAGTATATGAAAGTAACTTCCATCCACAAAACAATTCGTTCCACCAGGAGACTGGCAGATATACTTAAAGTGCTCTCCCGCTTTGGCTTTACGGAGATCATCGTCGACCTTGGCCTCGACAGATTTGGTACTAAAAAGAGTGACCTGCCCGAGAGCGAACAACCCGACAACGAGTCCTCCCGTCCCTCCCGGATGCGGCAGGTTCTTGAAGAACTTGGCCCCACCTATATAAAACTTGGGCAGATCCTTGCCACCCGTCCCGATCTGATACCACCGAACTGGGCCGAAGAATTCAAAAGCCTTCAGGACAACGTCGGACAGGTTGACTATAAAGAAATCCACGAAGTACTGTCCACCGAATTTCCGGGCCGCCTTCAATCACTATTCAAGTCCATTGACCCAAAACCCCTTGCAGCTGCATCCATGGCCCAGGTGCACAGGGCAACTCTCCACAATGGTGACTCTGTTGTTTTAAAGGTACTGCGCCCAGGTAATCGGCAACTGCTGGAAGAAGATATGGCATTGCTTGAGTGGCTTGCCCAGTTTGTGGAAGACTACTTTTCAAATCTTGGTTACAGCCCTGTGGCAGTTGCAGCAGAATTTTCAAGGGAACTCACCAAAGAGATGAATTTTCTTCAGGAAGCACAGGCCACGAACAGGCTGCGCCGGTATTTCAACGATGACCCGAATATCAGTTTCCCCAAGGTCTACAAGGAAATTTCCACCCGCAATGTGCTGACCCTTGAGGAGATTAAAGGTCGTCCCCTCTCCTCCATTGAGCCCGGAAGTTTAACCGCAAAAGAACGAACAGCGATCGTGGCAAATGGCACCGATGCGGTCTTTAAACAGTGTCTTCGCTTTGGCTTCTTCCATGCCGACCCCCATCCCGGCAATATCTTTCTCCTCCCGGGGCCGGAACAAAAGCTCTGTTTTATCGATTGTGGTATGACAGGACACCTGGACAAAAATACGGCAGAACAGCTCGTAGACTTAGTTGCTGCTACCATTCAGGGAGATGTAGATAAGCTCTGCAGAGTAATTATTGAGCTTACAGATGTGGATCCGGCCATTACTGACAAAAGAGATTTTCGCGCAGACCTGGGGGTCATGGCGTCCACCTTCCAGGACGCAGATCTGAAACAGCTGGATATCACAAAACTCTTATCAGATTTCTTCAGTATGCTCCAACGCTATCACATAATCTGCCCCAGCGATTTAATCTTACTTACCAAGGCATTGACTACCATTGAAGGTGTTGCAGAACATTTCGACCCGAGCTTCAATATTCTTGCTCATGTGGAACCACAGATACGGGAGGTGGTGAGTAAACGCTACGGATTTTCCGCAATCAGGCACCGCATGCAGAGTAGCGCCAACGAATATATGGAGTTGATTGAAAACCTGCCCTCCGATGCCCGCCGTATTCTGGATCAGGTTCGGAATAACCGCTTTACCCTGAATCTGGAAATGAAGCGCCTGGAACATCTTGCCGACAAGGTTGACTCTTCGAGCAGAATCATGGGTATCTCCATGATCATTTCCGCCTTAATTGTCGGCTCTTCCATTCTGATTCTGGCTGACTCCCTGTCCCGAAACCCTGGTTTTCTGGGAATACTGGGGATAATCGGTCTCGCTGGAGCGGGGATCTACTCTGCCGGCTTTGTGGTCTCTTTTCTTATTCCCAAGAAAAAGAAAAAATGAAGCTCTAGTATTTCGCTTCCGCACCCACACGCCGGTTTTTGTGTCGACCGTCTTCATTGCTGTTAGGAGCAACAGGCTGGCTCTCGCCAACGCCCCTGGCTGTCAACCTCTTTGCTGCGACACCATTCTTCACCAGATAATTGATTACAGCCTGAGCTCGTTTTTCAGAAAGCCGCTGATTGTATTTGCTTGTACCTTTGTTATCGGTGTGCCCATAAATTTCTGCCGTCATCAATCGGTTCATCTGCAAAAATTCAACCCAACGATCCAGTTCAGCAAAATAAGACTCTTTAATAACCCACTTATCAAATTCAAAGAGAACAACACCGGCATCCAAAACTACGGGTACATAATCTGCCCGTTCCTCAGGAGCTGCCTGCGACCGGGTAGCTACGGATTGTTTCGCATTGCCCCCTGGACGCAGCGAATAATTGGCCGTTACACCATCATATTTTCCAGGGGAAGAAACTGTTCGCCCTTCGTCCTTGCCGGCATTATACGATGCGGTTGCATTATCAGACTGCCCTGCCACTGACTGCACGCCACCCTGGGATACGGTAGAAGTCTTTACATTCGTATCATAGCGTACTTCAGCACACCCACTCACAAGAAAAAGGGCCAAAAAAGCAGCTAAGCCCAGACGATAAGGTGCCGGAGCATGATTCAATTCATTCATAACAAGCCTCATTTGTTTTCTCTTCACAGCTCTGTTCGTTTTTTTTACAGCATACTGACATGAGTTTATATCTTTTTTTTTTATTTTTCCAGAAAAAGTTATCATAAAATCAAGTATCAAGGGATGCACCGACTTTATTACAAAGCGTTGCAAATGCCTGCGCATCAAGACTGGACTGTCCCACAAAGAGGCCGGAAAGCTGAGGGAGTGCTATATACTCATCCGCATTTTCCACCGTTAATGATCCACCATACACAACTGGCCGCCTGGGATGAACCTGACTGATAAACTGTGTTGCTTCTGCCACACGGCCTACCTGCTCAGGAATCCGGGCCGTCATCGCCTCCACCGGTCCATAGGCAAGGAGCATTTCATCGCTATCGATATCATGGAGGGCGGTGAGTTGTGACATGGCATAGGGCTGGTCAATACAAACAATGGGGCGCAGGCCAGCGTCCACAGTTTCTGACATTTTATTGGCTGTGTCCTGAGAGGTTTCATGAAAGTAGCGCCGACGTTCAGAATGCCCGATAATAACATAATCGACCATATCCCGGATCAAATCTGCAGCAACTGCTCCGGTGTAAGACCCTTTGGGAAAGGGAGAGACATCCTGGGCAGCGAGGGATAAATTTTTAATCTCGAGGGCATGGACATATTCAGAAAGGGAACAGAGGCAAATAAACGATGGCGCGACAATCACTTCCAGACCATCCACAGGGGTGTAGAGACTTGCAAACTCAGAGAACCACTCCTGGGCCTCTTTTTTATTCTTATTACTCTTCCAGTTGCCAACCACATATTTTTTCATCTGTTTTCTCCTTCCCATTCACTCCAAAACTGTCTCTATTCGCGTTTGTATCTCATCACTAGCCAGCCCTGCAAGAAGAACCGATTTTGTCCTGGACTGCAGGCCGTGCTTAATACTGATATCTTTTTTCTTTATTTTGAAGAAAGAGGCAAGAAAGCCAACAACCGCCTTGTTCGCCTTTCCATCAACTGGAGGGGCTGTAATGGCTAGTTTAACGGCATCCCCATAGATCCCGACAAACCCATTCCGGGAGGATCTGGGCTGTATATACAAGCGCAGCAGTACCCGTCCATCCTTATAGCTGCCCATATAACGCATCACTCAGGAAGACTCTTTTTCCCCTTCGCTTGCCAGATTAAACATTTCTTTCAGCTCCACATCATCGTCCGTATCTTGTGTATCCCCGCGAAGCAATGACTCAAGGACCCTTTCATTCTCCTCATGATCCTCATCCTCGACCATATGTCCTTCTTCAGCGGCCGCCAGCTTTCCGACATCTTCAGGGGCTATTGAACCATCTTCATTGAGTTCAATCTTCTGAAAAAGCAGGTCTTCTTCCTGACCCGGCAAATCCTGCTGCTGTTCTGTCAGCTGATGATCGTCAGGATAAAAAACGTCAATTGTCTCAAGATAATTTTCCAGAATTGCCTTCAGCTCCGCCTTCACCTCATGCTTTTTATTTTCCAGAATTTCAATTTCCCTGGGCAAACGCTCCAGCTCTGCCTGAGCACCATCGCGAATCCGGGAAATCTCATTTTCTGCGTTCTGAACCATCTCGTCTGCTTCCAACCTGCTCTTTTCTTTCAGATCTTCGGCAAAACGCTGGGCAGTGGCCAGAGTGGATTTAAAATCGATTTCCTCTTTTTTCAAATCACTGTTTTGTTCCTGTAATATATCGATTTTATTAACCAAAAGCCCGGCTTTAGCTTTTATATCCTTTAAAGCTTCTTCCGCTTCTTTTCGCCCGGCCTCCACGGCACTGAGTTCATCCTCATGATCTGCGCTTTCCTGCTCCATGTCGGCAATGCGAAGCTGCAGTTCTTCCACTTCTGCAGCGAGTTCTTTCACCTTCTCTTCTTTTTGCGCACAACCATCCTTTAATTCTTCAGATATTTTTCTGGTGAATTCTATATCTGTCTCAAGGGAATTATTATACTCTTCCGAAGAATCCTTTGCCTCACGCAAAGCGTCCAGCTCCCCCCCCCTGTCCTTGCATTTCTCCTGCAATTCAAAAAAGTTATCTGCAAGTTCCCCCAGGTATTCCTTAACTTCTATGGGATCAAAGCCCCTGAATTTAGGCTCAAATTCTTTATCTTTAATGAGCTGTGGGGTTGTAAACATAACAGTTCCTTTTTCAAATAATGACCGTTAACAAAAAAACAACGGTGAACACACCGGGACAAAATCAAATCATCAGTAGTGCTTATCCCATTGCCAACTGTTTCAGGGTGGGTACCAGAAAACTCTGCAAAAACATAATTGCCATAATCAAAATCATGGGAGAGAAGTCAATCCCCCCCATACTCATGGGTATAAAACTTCGAATTTTACTGAGGGGCGGCTCAGTGGCCTCATACAAGAAGCGTACAATTGGATTATGGGGATCGGCATTCACCCAGGAAATCACAGCCCGTCCGATGATAATCCACATATAGGCAGTGAGCAGAAAATCAATTAACTGAGCAATGGCCATCATAAAATTATTGACTACAAACATTGAAACACTCCGTTCTTATATGATCAAAAAAATATTCAGACCTCACTCAGGCAACCTTTGCGCCAGCAGGTACGGGAGCACTCACAGCAGACAACACCAGGCGACTGCTTCCACCTTCTTCTACCTTAGCAGCCAGCACCATCCCCTGCGATTCAACACCCATCAGTTTCACAGGCTTTAAATTGGCAACGATCAGAACCTGCTGCCCTACAATCTCTTCGGGTTTATAATACTCCGCAATTCCTGCAACAATGGTTCGCTCTTCAGGGGCCTTCACGGTGAGCTTGAGGAGCCTGTCAGATTTTTTAATGGCTTCTGCCGCCACAATCTCTGCCACCCGCAACTCAAGATCCTGAAACTGATCAAAGGTGATCAGCCCCTCCATATTTTCTGTTTTCTGAGCAGACTTCTTTTTTTTCTTCTGCTTCTTTTTCTGCTGAGGAGCCTGTTGTTTCTTCCTGGTCTCCATACGCGGAAAAAGAGCATCAATCTTCACAAGCTTAGTCCCTGGAAGCAGAGCTCCCCAGGCGGCGGTGTCAAGGGATGTCACCAGAGGATCACCCTCTGCAATGCCGAGGCCTTTAGCCATTTCCCTGCATATTCCTGGCATCACCGGCTGCAGCAAAAGGGTCAGCAGACGAAGGGTTTCATGCAGATTATAGAGGACCGTATGTAATCGTTGCTCACGCTCGGGATCATTGGCTAGCGCCCAGGGTTCATTGCTGACAATGTATTTGTTGGCAAGACTGATAAGTTCCCATATAGAAGCCAGCGCTCGATGAAACTGGAAATCCCCCATACTTTGCCTGTATGTCTCAACAAGACTTGCAGCCTTGGCACTCAGCACCGTATCGTCTTCCGTTGCCACCGGTGCCGGGACAACACCAGCTGTATATTTGTTCAGCATGGCAGTTGAGCGGCTGAATAAATTCCCAAGATCATTGGCAAGATCAGAATTTCTTCTGGCAACAATGGCATCTGCACTAAAAGACGAATCAAGTCCGAAAGACATCTCCCGCAACGTAAAATAACGAAGACAGTCTACCCCAAACTCGGCAACCAGTTCAGCCGGTCGAACCACATTGCCTATACTTTTGGACATCTTTGTCTCGTCCACATTCCAATAGCCATGTACGTGCAGTTTCTTATAGAGCGGCAATCCCATGGAGAGAATCATGGTGGGCCAGTAGATGGCATGGGGCTTGAGGATATCTTTAGCAATCACATGTTCTGCCACGTCCCAGTAACGTTGAAATATATCAGAATCGGGATAGCCAATGCCTGTTAAATAGTTAATAAGTGCGTCAAACCAGACATAGGTAACAAAACTGTCATCAAAAGGCAGGGGAATCCCCCAGGTAAGCCGGGAGGTTGGTCTGGAAATACAAAGATCCTCAAGGGGCTCGCTTAAAAAAGAGAGCACCTCATTGCGGTATCGTTCGGGTGTTATAAATTCAGGGTTTGCATGGATATGATCAATAAGATCCTGTTGATACCTGGACATGCGAAAAAAATAGTTCTGCTCCGTTATCTCTTCCGGTACCGTCTGATGATCGGGACATTTCCCGTCCACCAGTTCTTTTTCTGTGAGAAATCGTTCACAGCCCGTACAGTACAACCCGGTGTATTTATCAAAATAAATATCACCCTTATCATACACCTGCTGCAAAATCTTTTGTACCGTTGCCACATGGTCGGCATCTGTGGTGCGAATAAAATTATCCGGTACTATATCCAATGCAGGCCAGCTTTCACGAAACATGGCACTGATACGATCCACGTATTCCTGAGGGCTTACCCCGTCTTTGGCTGCCGCCTCGGCTATTTTATCGCCATGCTCATCGGTTCCAGTCTGAAATCGGACGGTGTCGCCGGCAAGCCGCCTAAATCTGGCATAGGTATCAGCTACGATGGTTGTATAGGCATGGCCCAGATGCGGCTGCGCATTCACATAATAAATCGGGGTGGTTATATAGGTAGTCATGGGTCCTGTTTCTTTTCTTTTTTCTTTTGCTTTTCCGGCCTTAGCACTTCAGCATTTTTCCATTCCTCAGCCTGAAGGACGTGCAGCTCACCTTCTTCGTTCACAACCTGAAGCGATCGCTGCAGAGGATTTTGTCTTCGTACCTGGTAACGCTGCCCATCAATTTTCAAGGTTTTACCTGGCCTTGGCATTCCTTTACGTTCCCGTTTATAGGTCTCAAACTCGTAGGTCAGACAGCAAAGCAGACGATTGCACACCCCGGAAATTTTTGAGGGGTTCAAAGGCAGGTCCTGCTCCTTGGCCATTTTGATGGAAACAGAATCAAATTTTTTCATATGCCCGGAACAACAAAGTTCCCGGCCACAGGTACCGAGGCCGCCAAGCATCTTCGTTTCATGGCGCACTCCCACCTGCCGCATCTCCACCCGGGTTCTGAACTCCTGCACCAGATCCTTGACAAGTGCCCTGAAATCCACACGTTTATCTGCAGTAAAATAAAAAATCATCTTACTGCCGTTAAAAAAACGTTCCACCCGCACAAGGCGCATCTGCAAGCCGTGTCTTGCAATTAAATTTTTGCAGGTTGTAAACGCCGTTTTTTCTTCTCCCGGGACGTTTGCATAACGATTACACTCATCATCGGCTGCCCGGCGTGCTATCTCGTAGCTGGCCTTGCGTTCACACTCACACTCCCGGCAGGCCGGAGCGATACAAATAACAGTGGCCGGCTCCAGTCCAAATTCGCCACGCACCATAACCACATCCTTTTTTTTCAGATCCGCAACGGGAGAGGCGGCTGTGAATTCCTGACCTTCTTCACGGAATCGAATGCGATAAAAATAGAGGAGCTTTTCCGCCTTATGTATTTCTTTTTTTTCTTCCATAATTGATGGTCTTGCAAAACTCTTCACCTGCGGGAAACATGCCCCGCAGGAAGTATTTTACCTGGCCATCCACGTTTTAGTTTTTTTCGAATTTATTATAACCTGGTTTTATGCCGCCAGTTGAAAGAGCAATACTTCACAAACAAGACTACGGTTACAATTTCTTGAAAGCTCTTTTTCTGCACGATCTATGGCCTGTAACTTAGCAAAATATTGATGGGAATTCCAGCCTTTCCGTGTATTGACATTTTCTGTATCCTCTTCGCAGCCATAAAGCACAAAAAGGCAATCCCGCAACCAGAGACGAATCAGCCCCAAAAGGTGGGACAAATTCTCTTTCAGTGCTGCCATACTCTCGGCCAAAAGAAGAAGCCTGCCAGTATGAAGATCACTGCTGCTAGCAGCATCAGCAAGAAGAGTCACAAGCTCATCCCGTAGTGGAACAAGATCCTTCTTATAAAAGAGCAGGCCTTTTCCGGGACTGCCTTCGCTGAGACGGGCCAGCAATGTTGCCGTTTCAGGATCCATTTCTTCTTCCTGCTGCATCAGAATTGTTTTCGTCTCTTCAGCAGTGAGAGAATAAAAGGGAACACTTTGGCATCTGGAGAGAATTGTCTGCAAGACATTTCCGGCCGAATCTGCCGTTAAAATAAGAATATTATCAGCGGGCGGCTCCTCCAGCGTTTTCAGAAGACTGTTTGCCGCTTCCTTACGCATGGTGTGAACATCTTCTATTAACACCACACGTGTCTGTGCTTCGTAGGGCGCAAAAGAGAGTTGTTTTATCAACGTGCGGATCTGAGCAATTTTAATGGCTCCTTTTTCAGGAGCCACATGCAGAAAATCCGGGTGGCTACCGGCGTCCATCTTTTTGCATGATCTGCAGATACCGCAAGCCACAATCCCCTTACGCTGTTCACAATTAATGGCTGCAGCAAGCTTTCTCGCAAAGAGTTGCTTGCCTACACCCTCAGGCCCTCGAAAGAGATAGGCATGAGCCAGACGCTCTGCAGCAAGACTTCTGGCGAGAAATTTTTGTGCCTGATTCTGACCAACTAATTGTTGCGTTTCATTCATTCCCTATCCATGGCAACTGCTCTCAATCAAACATTAAACCTGAAATTCAGGCAATCGCCATCGGCCACCACATACTCCTTGCCTTCCGAACGCATCAAGCCCTTATCTTTGGCGCCATTTTCTCCATCACAGGCGACAAAATCATCATAGGCAATGGTTTCAGCACGAATAAAGCCACGCTCGAAATCTGAATGAATTTTACCAGCTGCCCCGGGTGCCTTGGTTCCTTCAGTGATTGTCCAGGCACGGGTTTCTTTTTCACCCACGGTAAAATAGGTTATAAGCCCGAGGAGCTTGTAGCCGGCAGCAATTAAACGATTCAAGCCAGGCTCTTCCATCCCCATATCTTCCAGGAATTCCTGTTGTTCTTCAGAGTCGAGCTGACTGAGTTCCTGCTCAATGGATCCGGCAATGATCACCACACCGTCACCATCTGCAAGGGCGAGAACTTCGAGTTGACGAACATATTCGTTACCTTCCGTCACCTCATCGTCCTGAACATTGGCAACGTACAAAACAGGTTTATCGGTCAAAAGAGTCATCTCTTTCATCCACTCTTCTTCCGGTTCGCCATCAAGCTCAAGATTTCTGGCAGTGTTTCCGCCATCAAGAAAATCCCGTAGTTTCTCAAGGAACACAGCATGTGCCTTAAGGGTTTTATCCCCGGATTTGGCAAGACTCTGTGCTTTTTTCAGTTTTTTCTCCACGGTATCAAGATCCGCCAGGATCAACTCCATGGTGATCACTTCTTTATCTCGGACCGGATCAATACTACCATCCACATGGACAATATTTTCATCATCAAAACAGCGAATCACGTGGACAAGGGCATCAACCTGACGAATATGTCCAAGAAATTGATTGCCCAGCCCCTCTCCCTGACTGGCCCCTTTGACAAGGCCAGCAATATCGACAAATTCCATCTGGGTTGCGACTTTCCTCTTTGTCCTGGCCATCTCAGCCAGCACATCAAGACGCTTATCCGGAACAGGAACAATCCCCACATTTGGTTCAATTGTACAGAAAGGATAATTTTCTGCATCAATACCCGCTGCTGTCAACGCATTAAAGATGGTGGATTTCCCGACATTTGGAAGCCCCACAATACCACAACAAAAGCCCATACACTCACTCCAGAATATTTTTAACTGCTCTCCGCCTGACAAGCAGCATTACTTGTAACTTTAAACACGATAGTATACTCTGCCGAAAGAGAAATTGCCCCTACTTTTCCAAGGACTGCCATGCATACGTCTTCCATACTGACACCGGAAAACAGTAAAAAAACCGGCACCAGGACTCCAAAGCTCCTGATTAGCAATATCAGCCTTGTTGCCAACCCGGAAATCCCGCTGGCACATGGGCAGTGGGTACTCTGCAAAGGAAACAGAATCCACTCCACTGGTTCCATGAACACAGTACCCTCAGTGCCTGATGCCCAACATCTTGACGGCAGCGGGAAATTACTCATGCCCGGATTGATCAACGGGCACAATCATTGTGCAATGACCCTGTTCCGGGGTATGGCTGACGACCTTGAACTGAACGAATGGCTCAACGAGCATATTTTCCCTGCAGAAGCCAGAAACGTCACTCCAGAAATGGTCTACTGGTGTTCGAAACTTGCTGCCGCCGAGATGATTCTCTCTGGAACAACCACTATTGCCGATAGTTATTTCCATGAGGAGCAGGCGGCTCGTGCCTTTCTTGACGCTGGCATGCGGGCAGTACCCGCACAGGCGATTATCGACTTCCCGGCCCCCGGCGTTCCTGACCCGACCAGGAACATCCAGGTCGCAGAAGATTTTCTGCGGCAGTGGCAAAACCAAGACGAGCGGATCACACCGGCTCTGTTTGCCCACTCGCCTTACACCTGCTCGCCACAAACCCTGCAGCAGGCGAAGGCGCTGGCCGCAAAATACAATACTCAATTTTTTATTCACATAGCAGAAAGCCGACACGAACAGCAGCTGGTGATTGACCCTCAGGGAACAAGTCCCATCAGACACCTTGCAGCCCTTGATTTACTGGACAGCAACACAGTGCTTGTTCATTGTGTGTGGCTGGATGACGAGGACAGAGAAATCATCAGGAAAAAGAAAGCGAAAGTAATAATTTGCCCGCAATCCCACTTTAAACTGGCATCGGGGCTTGCCGAAGTGACAGAACTAAACGATCAGGGGATACAGGCTGGGCTTGGGACAGACGGTTGTGCAAGTAATAACAGCCTGGATATGTTTCGGGAAATGGATTTCCTGGCCAAGAGCCAAAAACTGCGAACACTGGATGCAACAGCCATGCCCGCCAGTCAGGCCCTTGCAGCGGCAACTGAAAACAATGCAGGAATATTAGGATTTTCTGATCTTGGCACCATTACAGAAGGGCATAAAGCAGACCTCATTCTTCTTGAGATGAACAAACCCCACCTCCAACCCTGCTACAGCAGCGACTTCCTAACGTACAACGCCTGTGGCAGCGATGTGGCAACGGTGATTATTAACGGCAGCATCGTGCTTCAGGATGGGAAATTCACATCATTGGATGTGGAAGAATGCATGGCCGAGGTGCAGAAACTTGCCC
>JAOZKN010000028.1:21623-24448 GCA_029935315.1 Desulfocapsa sp.
AAATTCACATCATTGGATGTGGAAGAATGCATGGCCGAGGTGCAGAAACTTGCCCACACCCTCGGCGCACTCTAAGAAATACAAACAGAGATCAAGGATAAATTCACAATAGCCTACAACTTGGATGGCTAAGTAAAAAACTTCATACGCGAGGAACGTGCCCCGCAGGAAATACCCTTGGGGTGCGAATTTCCTGGAATGAGGCGTACTTCAGTACGCTGCAGTGACAGTAAACTCGCAGTGACAAAGCAGATGAAGAGTTTTTACGACGCCATTATCAGTGTTCGGTGTTAAAATGCTCAATGGCCGGACCGTGAATCAGATCATTCACCCACTCTTTGAGTTTCCGGTTAAGTGTATGTACTGTTCCGCCCGGCCGATACCCATCATCCCGACAGGATGCCTCAAACAGTTCCTGGGGAACTTGAATCTTGGCCAGCTCATCAGCCCCCTCAAGGGTTCGATGCAACAGCGTTACTACGGGAGGGTCCGTTTCCCAGTCAAAAAGAACAAAATAGTAGGACTCATCATGGGCCGAGGAGACGAAATCGTTGCCTCGCGTCCATCCACTTCCCCACTCCAGATACATTTCCACAGCCTTTTCCGGAGTCATTGCCCAATCAATACTATTGACTAATGTTCTGTCTGCCTGCAACTGCCTTACATCTAACATGAGACACCTCCTGTACGGGTTAACTGACACACTGCATCAAACAGTATACATTCCCAAAAGAGGAGTCAAACAAAAAAAAGACCACAACGTGGTACTTCAGGATTAGATCAGATACTTAATCAACACAAAACCACCGATAAGCAGAACAAGAAAAACAACAGAGAGGATATTGAAATATTTTTCAATATAGACTTTTACAGGCGGTCCAAACTTCCAGATAAAGCCCGCAACCAGGAAAAACCTGGCAGAGCGGGAAACCAGAGACACCAGCATAAAGGTAGGAAAATTAATATGAAAAGCACCAGCAGTAATGGTAAACAGCTTATACGGCAAGGGAGTAAATCCTGCGGCACCCACAGCCCAGGCGTCATACTCCTGGTAGAGATGCTGGACGGTGACATACTTTTCGCTGAGCCCATAGATATCCATGATTGGCATACCTACACTATCCATAAACCACATGCCAAGGCCATAGCCAAAAGCACCACCAAGTACAGACCCGACAGCACAGACAGCTGCATATTTAAATGACTTATGAGGGACTGCAATGCAAAGAGCAATCAAAAAGACATCCGGAGGGATGGGGAAAAACGAGGATTCGACAAAGGCAATAGCAAAAAGAACCCAGATTCCGTAAGGGGTCTGCAGCCATTCCATACACTGATCATACAGACGGCGCATGATACCTTTTTTTTCTTCTGCTCTTGCTGTGTTTTCTGTCTCAACCATTCCAGCCATGTTCTCCTATTAAACTCACAAAACGGACACTTTCGAGTTTATCAATTATCACTTCACCATCCATTTTCTGCACATAGTGTAATTCCTGAACTTCACGATCACCAACCGGGATCACCATCCTCCCCGGATCAGCCAGTTGATCAATCAATGGCCCGGGTATCTCTGGACCTCCCGCAGTAACAATTATGGCGTCATAGGGAGCATATTCCTGCCAGCCCATGGTGCCGTCGTCAAGCCGAGCCAGGATATTATAATAATGGAGTTTGTCAAAGAGCTTGCGGGCTCCCGCAAGCAAAGAGTTAATGCGCTCAACGGTATACACTTTCTCACAGAGGCGGGAAAGTATAGCGGCCTGATAACCCGATCCTGTGCCGATTTCAAGTACCTTTTCTGAGCCAGTCAACTGCAACACCTGCGTCATGGCAGCCACAACAAGAGGCTGGGATATGGTCTGATCACCGCCAATGGGCAGGGGATGATCACCATAAGCACTTGCCTGCTGAGCGGTATCAACAAAGAGATGCCTTGGCACTTCTGCCATGGCTTGCAAAACATTCGGGTCAGAAATGCCACGGGTCATGAGCTGCTCCCGCACCATGCGTTCCCGGACTGTGACGAAACTGTCTGTCACTTCTTTATCTCTTGCCAGGAGTAGTCATCCTGCCAATCGAACTCATCCTCATCATAGCCTCGATAATGGCATGTTTTTACAATATCTTTATCAAAGGTAATCAGCACCATGGTGTAGCCATCAGAATCAAAGGCATCACCCACCAGTGGAGTCCCCTGCAGGGTGGAACGACTCTCTTCATAGTACACCCACTCTTCCGTGTCGGCGTTCAGCATCCGTTTAGAATCAGGCTCTCCCATAAGCTTCAGCACTTCGTCACGACTGGTATCACCAGCCTTTATCATGGCGACATCGGAAGCAAGATGACGGGTTGGCGTACCGGAACATCCGCCAAGTCCTAAGACAGGCAGCAACAGGGGAAAGAGAAGAAAAAGAAAGCGAAAGGATTTTAGCATTGGAATCTCACGCTGAGAAGAACGGTTGAAAAATCAAAAGTTGTTTTCAACCGTTCTATAGCGTGAAGAAGTGGATTTTTCAACGTTTAAGTGAATCAGATACCCACAGCCTTACCGAGAATCTTATAATTCCGTTCGACCATGACCATGGGATCAACCACAAGACCTGCCTGAATCATTGCATTATCGTAAATCTGTGCAGCCACATCTCCGGCAAATTCCTCATCCTTTTTCACAAGGTCCGCCAGTTGCTTAATCAATGGACTGCCAAGGTTTATTTCAAGATTTTTCTTACTCTGTTCAGGCACCATGCCCTTTTCCATCCGACTGGCAGCCATCACCCGCTCCATGGAAGAAGTCATATAGCCATCCGGATTTACAATCATGG
>JAOZKN010000028.1:24548-27753 GCA_029935315.1 Desulfocapsa sp.
GCCATCACCCGCTCCATGGAAGAAGTCATATAGCCATCCGGATTTACAATCATGGCAGGAGAATCAACAAGACGCTTGGACTCGATGACATCTGCAACCTTTTCAGCAAGATTTTTCTTTAACCAGCTGATCAGGTCATTCCCCGCATCATCACTCAACTTCTCGGCATCATCAGATTCTGCATCCTTCTCCCCGCTTTTGGAGAGATCAAGATCTGCCCGATCAGCTGAAACAAGTTTCTTGCCATCAAACTCACCAAGATGATTCAAAACAAAATCATCAATGGGTTCCATGGTGTAAACAATCTCTATATCTTTCTTGTTGAACATCTCAACATAGGGACCAGCCTCAATGGCAGCCCGGTTGGGGCCATTAATATAGTAGATTTCCTCCTGTCCTTCTTTCATGCGCTCAACATATTCGGTGAGCGATGTGGGTTTTCCATCTTCTGAGCGAGAAGATTCAAAACGGACAAGCTTGGCCAGTTCCTTCTGGAACTCAAAATCCGAGGTCACCCCTTCTTTGAGGAAAATGCCAAAGGTATTCCAGAAATCAAGGTACTTCTCTTCATCACGCTTGGCCTCTTCATTCAAAAACTTCAGGAAGCGTTTGGTGATGACCCTGCGCAGTTTCATGACAAGGGCGTTGTCCTGCAGGGACTGGCGGGAAATATTAAGGGGCAGATCTTCACTGTCCACCACTCCTTTCAGGAACCTGAGCCATTCGGGCAAAATATTTTCAGAATGCTGATCAATAAGCACCCGCTGACAATACAAGTTTACACCCGGATCCATACGGCCAAAGCCCATGGATTCAAAATTTTCCTTGGGGACAAAGAGCAGGGCGTTGATGGCTAAAGGGGCATCGGCAGTAAAATGGAGACGCATATCCGGGTCATCCATAGCATTGCCAACAAATTTGTAGAATTCGTTATACTCTTCGTCGGAAATCTCGCTTTTGCTACGTGTCCAGATGGCCTGAACCGTATTTACGGTTTCTCCTTCCAGCTTGATTGGAAAGGGAACAAAAGTAGAATACTGTTTGATGATAGATTCCACCTTGAACTTCTGTGCATACTCTTCGGCGTCTTCTTTCAGATGAATAACCATCCGGGTACCACGATGCAATCCTGGACGATCTGAGATGGTAAAACTACCAGCACCTTCCGAAACCCATTCATTGCCTTCTGAGCCATCCCAGGAACGACTCTGCACCGTCACCTTATCTGCTGCCATAAATGCAGCATAAAAACCCACGCCAAACTGGCCAATGAGGTTCACATCCTTTTGGGCAGCCTCTGCAAGTTCTGCAAGAAAGTTACCGGAACCGGAATGAGCAATGGTACCAAGATTTGTTTCCAGTTCTGCCCGTGTCATACCAAGACCAGTATCGGTAATGGTCAGGGTATGATCATCCTCATTGAGATCAATGGTGATTTCAAGGGGCACATGGGAATCAAAAATATCGTCTTTGGTCAGACTCTCATGACGCATCTTCTCCAGTGCATCTGCACTGTTGGAAATGAGTTCACGAATAAAAATATCACGCTCGGTGTAAAGCGAATTAATTACAATATCCAGCAGCTTCTTCGTTTCTGCCTGAAATTCATGGGTACTTGTCTCGTTGGCCATTCTTTTATTCTCCTCTTAGGGGCTGAAAGTCCCTTATATATTCGGAACAGACGCTTTCACGCCAATTCCATTGCATTTTTCCATAAAGTCGGCCAAAATGATAAGCATGCCTGCCGTGCTGTCAAGCCTTTGACCGCGGCAGAACAACACAAATCATGAGAGCCGTTAATGGAAACAGTTAAAAAAGATACCCTGATCATTGGTGCCGGCCTTTCGGGCCTGAGCCTTGCCTGGAAATTAAAGCAAATCCCTGACCATTCTATCCTGGTACTGGAAAAATCCGACCACTCAGGTGGCGCCATTGCCAGCCATACGGAAAACGGCTACCTGGCAGAGGCCGGACCACACGGTTTTTTAGACAACTGCAGCGAAAGCCAGGAGCTCTTACGAGAAACCAGGCTGGACAAAGAGATGCTCAAGGCACCACTTTCCAAATTTGTGCGTTACGTATGCATGGATGGCAAGCTCCGTTTGATCCCGCAGTCTCCCCCTAAGATCCTGGCAGCACCTCTTATTTCCCCCCTTGAAAAACTGCGGGTGGCAGGAGATCTTTTCAAAAAGCCGCTTGAGGGAGAGCCAACGGTAAGTCAGTGGGTTGAACACCGTTTTGGTAAGGCATTACTTCCTTACGTAGATGCCGTTTTTACAGGAACCTATGCTGGAGATTTTGAACGTCTGGTCATTGACGGGGTTATGCCAGGAGTGCGTAAAATAGAGAAGGAATATGGCTCTGTGATTCGTGGGTTATTCAAAAAGAAAAAAGAAAATTCAAAAACCGGTTCAGGAAAAAAGAAAGCCCTCCCTGCCATGACAAGCTTTCCCGGTGGCATGACACGACTTGCCGAACGATTAGGTGATGCCCTGATTGACGAGGAAGAAATTCGTTGCAACTGTCCAGTCACAAAAATCACCCGAACGGACAATGGCTGGCAGGTGCAGACAGGAGAAGGAATATTTGAGGCTCGCAATCTGGTGCTGGCACTGCCTGTAAACCCTGCCCTTTCACTGATTTCTCCCCTGCATTCACCTCCGCAACAGCACATACCCGAAGCCAGAATTATAACCATTGCCCTTGGCTTTGGCCCCGAGGCAACACTGCCGCCAGGATTTGGCTATCTCTGCCCTGAACAGGAAAAACGATTCTGCCTCGGTGCACTCTTTTCTTCAAATATGTTCCCAGGCCGCACTCCCGATGGCCATCTTCTTCTGGAAGCACTTGTTGGTGGTCGCAGACATCCTGAACGCCTGGACTTAGACGATGAAATACTGATACGGGAAGCAGTAAAAGATCTGCAGGAACTTCTTGATCTTCCAGGAGAGCCCAGCTATGCCCGTGTTCTGCGTCCCAAAAGTGGCATTCCGCAGCTTGAGGCTGGATATCCTGCGCTCCTGCAATGGCGAAATGATATGATGAAAGAAGAAAAAGGATTATATGTCACCGGTTTTGGCTGGGAAGGCATTGGTCTCAATGACATGATAAAAACTGCTTATCGGGTGGCGGATGCTATAAAGCAGGGTGAGCAGGACGGTGGCGAGACAGATTCGGCGGTGAAGAAGGTATATTTCTAGTCAGT
>JAOZKN010000029.1:0-26355 GCA_029935315.1 Desulfocapsa sp.
CATCAAAAGTCAGTCCTTTCGTTCCACGTTCTCGCAGAAAGAGAAGGATTTTCCCCTCCACATCCTCGTCGGACAGAATCTGAAAAACTGCTGTATTGTTTTCCCGGTCCTTAGCGTTGAGACGCTTCCGTTTACGGGGTGGCATATTGCCAAGGACTTCCCCGCCACCAATGGTTGCGACAGGAGAGTAGGATCTGACCACATAGCGATCTCCAGGCCAGCAACTCACAGGCTCTTCAAGGAGCAGCTGTACTCCGGCTGACTCACCGGGTTGCATAACATCACGATCAAGGAGAGAGATCCTGCCCATGATTTCAACGGTGCCAAGATGCACCCGTACCCGGGCCCTGTGTTTTAAGGGTTTGGTGCTTGACCCCAGATAGAGAAAATCACAGTCAAGCATAAAACCGGGTGCAAGGCAACCGGGAGTGGCCATCACCATCCCCCGGGAAACAGCTGCAGTATCAACACCCTGGAGGTTAATAGCGGTACGATGTCCCGCCTCAACGGTGTCCACATCCTTAGAATGTACCTGAATCCCACGTACCTTCGTTGTCATGTCAGTGGGATAAAAACAGAGCTCATCACCGATATTCACCCGACCGGAAATCGAGGTCCCGGTGACAACAGCGCCAAAGCCCTTGATGGCAAAAATACGATCCACGGAGAGTCGAAAAGGACCATGTACCTCATTAAACTGTTGCCTGGCAACAAAATCGTCAAGCAGACCCTTAACCTCATCAATCCCATCACCAGTTATGGAGGAAATATGAACGATGGGAGCATCTTCTAAAAAACTGCCCTCGCAATATTCCCGTACTTCCTCGGTGACCATTTCCAGCCACTCTTCTTCCACCATATCTTTCTTGGTGATAACAATAATACCCTGTTTCACACCCAGCAGACGGCAGATCTCAAAATGCTCTTGAGTCTGGGGCATAATACCTTCATCGGCCGCAATAATAAATGCGACCATATCCATGCCAGTGACCCCGGCAACCATATTTTTGACAAATTTTTCGTGACCGGGAACGTCAACAATGCCAAGACGATGGCCACAGGGAAGGTCGAGATAGGCGAAGCCCAGCTCAATGGTAATACCACGTTTTTTTTCTTCTTTGAGCCGGTCGGTTTCAATACCGGTGAGAGCACGGACAAAACTTGTCTTTCCATGATCAACATGACCGGCTGTGCCAAGAACTATTTCACGCATTTATTATCGGGAGGGAAAATTAACTGAGATAGGGATTAGAACGAGCTTCTTCCTGTAACGTAGAACGACTGCCGCCATATCCGTGTCCGGGCCAGACGGTTGTTTCACCGGGAAGCACCAGAAGTCGTTCTTTGATGGATGAAATAAGTTCATCATAAGAACCACCGGGGAAATCTGTCCTGCCTATGCCACCAACAAAGAGGGTATCGCCAGTGACAAGATCCGTTCCATTATACAGACACATTCCACCGGGAGTGTGTCCTGGTGTATGGATCACCTTGAGTTCTTCTTCACCAATGGTGATAATGTCTCCGTGTTTTACGGTTCGATCAGCGGGGGGCGAGGCCTCAAGACCCAGCATGGAGAAATAATTCTGCACCTCAGGTTTCGCAAAGAATTCTTCATCCGCTTCGTGCATAATAATATCTGCGCCGCTGGCCTCTTTGATAATCCTGTTTCCACAGACGTGATCAGGATGACCATGGGTGGCAATAATGGCAACGATGGTAAGTCCTGAATCTTTTACTTCTTTCAGGATCTTCTCTTCATCACCACCGGGATCGATAACCGCGCAGTGATTGGTCTTGGAGCAACCAACAATATAGCAGCAGACGCCCATGGAACCTACTGTGAGTTGTTTTAAAAACATACCATCCAGTTTTCAGGTGAAATTTATAAAAGTCCGAGTCGAAGATGGATTTGAAAAAAGCTTCCTATTCGAGGCGCGCTCAATTTCTGTTATTTCGGCATACTCAGGTACGTCGGAATAACAGAAATTTTGCAGCAACGAAGAAGACGAAGAATTTTTACGAATCCATCAACAGTCGCAGGTATCGGGATTGCACGATCCGCCACAACCGCAATCAGATGATTCTGCGTCACCAGTGGCCATCTGTAAGGTAGGTGGAGCAAAAACGGGTGGCAGACGCACTTCAACGGCGTCAATAATCTTAGCAAATGCCTCAGTAGCAGGACTCTTGGCATCAGAGGTAAGATACGGTACGCCGTCATCACCTGCAATAACAACCTTTGGATCCATGGGAACCGCACCAAGGAATGGAAGGTCAAATTCACGGGCAATTTCTTCACCACCACCGGTCTTGAAAATATCCACAGTGGCGTTGCATTCAGGACAGACAAAGCCGGACATATTTTCAACAACACCAACAACTTCCATCTCAACGGTACGGCAGAAGTTCAGAGACTTTCGCACATCTGCAAGGGCAACCTTCTGCGGAGTGGTCACAACCAGTGCCTTCACTCCGGGAATGGTTTGCGCTATGGACAGTGGCTCATCACCGGTACCCGGAGGAGCATCAACAACAAGATAATCAAGATCACCCCAGTCCATATCCGCCACAAACTGACGAATGGCCTGAATCTTTAGAGGACCACGCCAGATAATGGCTTCGTCCCGATCTTTCATCATATACTCAAGGGATACAACCTTAAGATTATCGTTGTATTGCAGAGGAGCAACCAAATCATTGGGATTTTCAGGCGGCTCAAGCGTTCCGGTGAGATTAAGCATACGGATAACATCAGGACCATGCAGATCCACATCCATAAGACCCACTTTGTGTCCTTTGGCGGCCAGTCCCAGAGCGAGATTAACGGAGACTGTTGATTTTCCAACTCCACCCTTTCCACTCATCACCAGAATTTTATTTTTGATTTTCCCAAGAGAGCGGGTAATTGCATTGTCCTGCTGCGCCATTGCAGCTTGTTGACTTTCCTGGCTTGCGCCGGAATTACTTCCACATGAACTCATAATATCCTCCTCAAAACGATATATAAAATTTGAACTGATTTATTTTTAATATGTACATAAAACCACCAGGACAATCACGCAAGTCCACAGGCAGCCTGTAACCTTGCCATACAGTAATGCGCTTCCCCAGAAAAGCAAATATTTTCCTGGTCTCTGCCCTCTCTCTGCTTTTGCCGTCAGGAAATGAGTAAAAATGCACCTGTCCCTATTGCTTTCTTGTTGATCTATGCGTAATATGCAAGGTTTTCGCAGGCGTGTCAGTATGGCACATGCACTTATCAAAAAAAGGAATGCGCCATGTTAGGATGGTTTAAGAAAAAATTCTCCAAAGCAGAAGAAACAGTCCCTGCCGCACCCCCGGTGGAGGAGGTTGTCACCACTGCAACTGAAGCTGAGCAGCCCCGCCAGGATTCACCTGATACCAGTTCCATGTTTCAGCGCCTTTCCTCACGCCTGGGGAAGACTAAAGAATCACTGGTCTACCGCATGGACACCCTCTTCCTTGGGAAAAAAGAAATTGACGCCGATCTCTTTGATGAACTGGAAGAGATACTGATCACAGCTGATCTTGGTATAGCTACCGTCATGGACATCCTTGACGATGCCAGAAAAAAAGTCAAACGCAATGCACTTTCAGATCCTGCGGCCCTGAAGAATATCCTCAAAGAAAAACTCTGCTCCTATATTACTAACTCTGAAAAGCCTGCCGAACTGGTCATGCCTGGTGATGGCCCTTTTGTGATTATGGTGGTGGGAGTCAATGGTGTGGGGAAGACCACAACCATCGGCAAAGTAGCCAAAAAGTTCAAGCAATCTGGCCAGTCCGTATTGCTGGTTGCGGCAGACACTTTCCGTGCCGCCGCTGTTGCCCAGCTCAAAATATGGGGCGAACGCAATGGAGTGGATGTTGTCTCAAAAGATGAAGGTGCTGATCCATCAGCTGTTGCATTTGACGCCATGGATAAAGCCGTTGCCGACAACTATGACGTGGTTATTGTGGATACCGCTGGCAGATTGCACACCCAGGTCAACCTCATGGAAGAGTTAAAAAAGATTAAACGGGTCATGGGAAAACGTCTGGACGGCGCCCCCCATGAAATCCTGCTTGTCCTGGATGCCACCACCGGTCAGAACGCCATGTCCCAGGCCAAACTCTTTAATGAAACTGTGGGAATTACCGGCCTTGCCCTCACCAAACTGGACGGCACTGCCAAAGGTGGAATTGTTGTCAATATCAGTCGGGAATTAGAAACCCCTATCCGTTTTATTGGCATTGGCGAGCAAATCGATGATCTTCGGGATTTCGATGCCAACGAATTTATTGACGCTCTTTTTGGCGAAGAAAAATACACCTGAAAACGAAAAAGTATAAAATACCAGTAAAACTATGCAATACCAACGACACGAACAACCTGGATGCGGTGGCTGCCTGCTGATTATCGTTCTCTTCAGCCTGCTCACCGGTGGCTTTTCCGGGCTTTTAAATCTTTTGGGCGTTCTTATCTATTCCGGAATAGCCGGAATTCTTATTTTTATCGGCATCTTCTGGGGATTCAGCTATTGGATGAAGAAGAAAATCTCCCAGTACGAGTCCTCCCAGACAGAAAGTCATAACCGCTTTGTCTGGCTACTGGTCCATATCCTTATCAATATTGCCAAGATTGACGGTGTGGTCAGCAGGGATGAAATTTCCACCATCCATCGCTTCTTTCAACAGAACCTGCGTTACGACCAGACAAAGATGTACTGGGTCAAAGAACTTATTAAAGAAGCTGTGGATTCAACCCAGTCCATGGAAACCCTGCTTCAGGAATTCCGCAGCACATTTGCTTACGAACCCCGGCTGATCCTTCTGGAACTGGTCTACCAGATTCTATACACAAAAAGTCATGTCCCCGAAGCCGAGCTGAAAATCGCACGGGATATTGCCAATTATTTACAGATCACTGATTATGACAAACGGACCATTGAGGCAAAATACAAATATGGCTATCAACAACAGCCCGGCCGCTCACAAGGAAATGCTGAGCAATATTACGCCATTCTTGGCCTGCAACCCGGCGCCGATAAAGATACGATTAAGAAGGCCTACAGAAAGTTGAGCATGCGCTATCATCCTGATAAAGTAGGACATCTGGGCGAAGAGTTTCGTGCAGTTGCTGAAGAAAAAATGAAAGAAATCAATGCTGCATACGATTATTTCAAGAAGCAGTAATAACCGGTTCACAACACTAACCAGCAATCACACTATATAATAAGGAGTACATTACAATGACTATCTCTACCAAGATGCGTGCTTTTGCCGAAAAATCATCATGGATCCGCAAAATGTTTGAGGAAGGGGCCAAAATGAAGGCCGAATATGGTGCTGACAATGTTTTTGATTTCAGTCTCGGTAACCCTGATGTTCCCCCACCACCAGAATTTGACAAGGCCATCAAAGAAATCGTCAATGACCAGTCTCCCATGGTGCATGCCTATATGCCAAATGGCGGATATCCTTGGGTGCGCGATGCGCTGGCTGCCAAGATGTCCAAAGAACAGGGTGTAGACGTTTTCCAGGGCGATATGCTTATGACCTGTGGTGCTGCCGGTGCCTTAAACATCGTTATGAAGGCGCTCCTTAATCCAGGTGAAGAAGTCATCATCCTGGCACCGTTCTTTGTGGAATACAATTTCTATGTGGATAACCACGGCGGGACGACTAAAATCGTGCAGACGGACAAGGAATTTAATATTGATCTGGCTGCCATTGAAGAAGCCATCAATGAGAAGACCAAGGCCATCATTATTAACTCCCCCAACAATCCCACGGGCCAGATTTATTCCCAGGATGCCTTGAATGCACTGGGCGCACTTCTTGACCAAAAAGGGGAAGAGCTCAAAACCACCATCTATATGCTGGCCGATGAACCCTACCGGAAGATTATCTTTGATGACAATGTGGTGGGCAGTATCTTTCAGGCCACCAAAAACTCCATTGTCCTCTCCTCTTACTCCAAGGATCTCTCCCTTCCCGGCGAACGAATCGGCTACCTGGCAGTGCATCCTGAAATCACGGACAAAGCTGCTCTGCTTGATGCCCTTACCCTGGCAAACAGGATCCTTGGCTTTGTCAATGCACCTGCCCTTATGCAGCGTGTAGTGGCGGAATTGCAGGACGCAACTGTGGACAACTCCATCTACATGAAACGTCGTGAGACCTTCTGCAATATTTTAAAAGATGCGGGCTTTGATTTTCTTCCACCAAAAGGAGCATTCTATGTTTTCCCGAAATCTCCTATCAAAGATGACGTGAAATTCTGTGCCATGCTCCAGGAAGAGAAGATTCTGGCCGTTCCCGGACAGGGATTCGGTGCTCCAGGCTATTTCCGACTGGCATTTTGTGTAAATGATTCAGTGATCGCCGGTTCTGCCCAGGCCTTTAAGAATGCCATGGCCAAAGCGAAAGAATAAGGTAGTCCCTGCAACCTGATTCCCGCTTGATGCTGCCATCTTTGTTCTGGCGCATCAAGTGGACCTGAGAATTAAGTACGCTGTTATTAGCGTAAAAAATTCACTTCCAGCAGCTCTAATCTTGAAAAAACCAGTAAATTGACATCTTTTTCACTCTGGAGAAAGATCCATATCTACAGCTTTGGCTATTTCAAATGGTCAAGCATCCTGGTCTCAGTGATTCTTATCTTTATTGCCGTCACCGGGGTATTGTATAACCACCTCCACGACTTTGACTTTTTAGAAAAAGGGCGTATTTCCACCAGCTTTCTACCTGACAGTTACCAGGAACGTCTGGACAGAACCCGAAAGGCACAAGGCCTGGAAGATCTGTTTCCTGAAGAGGCCGACAGGATACCTGTGATGTGGTTGGTTATAGATCTCCACACCGGTGCTTTTTTCGGATCGTGGGGACGGTTTTTTTACGACTTTGTTGCTCTCAGCTTAATCATACTTTCTGTTTCCGGATGTTACCTGCTTTTAAAAATACGAACCCGAAACACTGGTAAACAGTAAGTGAGGCAAGTACTCTTTTCAGTACCCCCTTGAGGGGTGAAAGTACCTTGGTACTGTTGCTGACATTTTTATATTTACCACTCTCCTCTATTCTTGCTTTTTGAGACATGGATTCAGGAGTAAGGCACTAAAAAACGAATAGGAGACTCATAAATGAGAATATTATCTGTACTACTGAGCATTTTTTTTATAAGCCAGACCTTTATCCCCTGTACTTTTGCAAGCTCCCCTGATAAACAGGCCCCCCTCACCCTTGCAGCACTGGTTGAGAATATGGCCGAATATGAAAAAAATGAAATTACTCTGGTTGCCACCATGCTTGGCGCCTGCATGAGTGGTTGTAAGGTATGGGTCGCCGATGGAGAGTATAAGGATGGAAATCCTGTTGCTCTGGTCTGGGCAAAGGATGACGCATTTAAGTTTAAAACCGATGCCACTGGCCAGAAAGTCAAGCTCCAGGGCTTTGCCGTCGCCAAGTATGTCGACCTTTGTGCAATAGAAAAACAGGAAGAGAAAAACCAAAAAAAGGATGGGGATTCCCCTGAAAAAGATAAAAAAGACTGTGATCCGCCAGTGAAGATAAAAGCACAAACTGAAAAAGAAGCGACTAAAGAGCTAAAATCCATTACTTTTTTTGCCACATCAGTTGAATACCTGAAGTAGTGCGTCAGACTCATAGTAATAAAAAACCGAACCAGAGCCTTCGGTTTTTTATTACACACATGCTCCCCATGTATTTATCCCGTAAAACAAAAACAAATCACAACGGCATTTTTCTTTCTGCATGTCAGATTAGCGTCCTTGTTTTTTGCTTATCCATTGTATCATATTCTGCTTTTGCGGTCGTTCCTCTTACTGTTGAGGTGTCTGGCATTGAAGATCCACTACTAACAAATGTTTTTAATTTCCTCGATATAGAAAAAAACAAAGACAACGAAGAACTCACTATCCGCTGGATCAAACGACTGCATGAACAAGCTCCCCAAGAGATTCGTGAAGCCTTATATCCATATGGCTACTATCAGGCAAAAATCCAGACAGAACTCACTGAGATTGATGGGAAATGGCTAGCTCACTATTCAATTGATGCCGGGACAGCGGCACGTATCACCGAACGAGATATTCAATGGACCGGAGAAGGTCTTTCTCTCCCTGTGTTTAATCAATCCATAGAGGATTATATCGCCAAAGCAGGCGACAAAATTATTCATTCCGAATATGAAGCAGCTAAAAGCAAATTTTTAAATATTGCACTCTCCGAAGGCTATCCACAGGCGAAGATAAGGAAAAGCGAGATTATCGTTGACCTGGAAACCAATACTGCAGCCTTAACTCTTTATATGGACACCGGCCCTCTCTATTATTTTGGTGAAATCACCTTTACACAAAACTTCTTGGATCCAGACCTTTTACAAAAATATAATACTCTGGAAAAAGGCAATCCCTATTCCTACGATACACTTCTTGAGTTTCAGCAAAACCTGATTGCATCAAATTACACCAGAGAAGTCACTATCAGGCCTTTATTTGACCAGGTGCAGGACAAGCAGTTGCCCATTGAAGTCATCATGAAACCCATTGCTCCGCATAAGGTCTCTTTTGGTCTTGGTTATGAGTCAGACAGAGGTGTTCGAGGCTCAGCCCGGTGGGAGGACAGGCTACTCAATCGTCACGGCCACCACTCTGATTTAAATCTGAAGCTTTCACAGGAAGAAGGTGGACTGATGGGGCAATACTCTGTTCCCGTGCACCACGCACTGACAGATAGATGGGTATCAACTGCAAGTGCCGAATACGAAGTGACCCCGGATACAAGCAGCAGGACAGCAGAACTTGAAACGGCCTTTGTGCGACGGAATCTGGAAGACACTCATTTTTACAAAGGCTTTGTTCTCGCATCCTATGAACAATTTACCATTAGTGATGATCCACAAATTGGCACAAAACTGTTTTCCCCTGGTGGAACCATTCGTTATTCAAAGATAGAAGAATCCATGTATCCCCAGCATGGCTATTTTTTCTTTTCAGATCTTCGCGGTGCTGCGGAAGCACTACTCTCAGACACCAGTTACACCAGACTCCACCTCCAGGGTCGCTATCTTTTTGGCCTAGGTGAAAATGGACGTCTGGATACCCACCTGGAATTTGGTAGTACCTGGGTTGATGATTACTCCATTTACCCGGCCTCCCTCAGATTCTTTGCCGGTGGTGACAGTTCTGTACGTGGTTACAGCTATGAATCCCTTGGTCCCACCAATGAAGAAGGAAGCTCAATTGGTGGAAAGAATGTCTTCACTGGAAGCCTTGAATATGACCACAGAATTGCAGAAACCTGGGTTCTTGATGTCTTTGCAGACGCTGGAAATGCTTTTAACGACACACTTGATAAAATCTATGTAGGCTCTGGCTTTGGTTTTCGCTGGCTGGCACCATTTGGTTCCCTTCGTATAGATCTTGCCTGGCCGGTGAGTGAAGATCCGGCGCCAGGGGATGTCCGAATTCACATTGGATTTGGAGCAACATTATGAAAAAATGGACTATACGGATAGCAGTTGGATTATTCGCCTGCCTGTTCCTGATCATAGGCGCACTCCTGGTGCTGCTGGGTACCCAAAGCGGAACAAATTTTATTATTACCCAGGCCGAGAAGCAGATGAATGGGCAGTTGACGATTGCCTCTGCCACAGGAAGTCTTCTCGATCGTCTTGAGATAAACGACCTCCTCTTTGACAGTCCGACAGGAAAAGCTGAACTTGGCAGGCTTGTTCTTGACTGGAAAAGCAGCGATCTGTTCAGTCTCCATTTCCATATTGTGGAGCTTAGCGCAGACGATATCAGCTACACTGCCATTCCGCAAGCGACCGAGGCAGAACCTGAATCAACGGATCCTGTTTCTCTTCCGGAATTAAACCTCCCCATTCGCATTAGCATTGAAAAACTTGCTGTAAACAACGTTGTTTTTTTTGCAAGTGCTGATGCTGAGCCATTACGAATCAATCACACCAGCCTTGCTCTTCTCTGGGACACAACTGGAATTCAGCTTCAGAAATTGTCCTTTGCCATGCCCGAAGTTGCCTTGCAGGCCAAAGGTCAGGTTCTGCCAACAGGAAATTATCCCCTGACACTTGAAACGGATATCCAGACACTGAGTCCCGATTATCCAGCAGTCACTCTCCATGGCGAATACAGTGGGGATTTACAGAAGCTGACCATTAAAGAAGAATTACGAGGAGATATAGAAGCCGACATCCATGCCAGCCTCCAGGATGTCGTCAATGCACTGGCCTGGAATATTGATCTGCAGATCACCGAGCTTGCTCCAAAAGCATTCAGTCCGGCAGCACCGGAAAGTGTGTCAGGAACAATCCAAAGTAAGGGCAACCTGCAGCAACTAACTGCCGCCGCCCAAATACGTGTACGCGATGCTAAAGAAGATTATTTGAACTGGGATGCTGCTTTTGATGCAGATATCAATCTTGAATCCCTTCTGATCAAGATCAAAGAATGTACCTTAGATCACTTGGATACAGCTGCTACTATCGAGCTTTCGGGAACTGCAAACATGAAACAGGAACTCGACATTGCACTCAAATGGCAGCAACTGCAATGGCCTGTCAGTGGAGAAGCAGAATACAGTTCGGTCGCAGGTGACGTATCCCTTACGGGAACTGTGGATGACTTTCATCTCCTTCTTGAAACAGCAGTCACTGGCAATGCAATTCCTGATACTGCCATTCAACTGAAAACAGATGGAAACAGAGAAAGTGTCCGCGATATGCAACTGACACTGAACAGTCTTGACGGAAAACTGCTTGTACACGGAGACGCTGAATGGGCACCTGCAGTGAAATGGCAAATAGCGACAGAGGCTCAGCACCTTAATCCCGGAGTATATGACACACAATGGCCCGGACAGATAGAGTGGCTGATCAAATCCGATGGGCATATAGAAGAATCCGGAGTTTTTACAAATGTTGTTATAGATCACCTGCAAGGACATCTGCGCGACTACCCCATAGCCGGAACGGGAACGATCAAGGTTGCGGCTGAAACTATCCACGTCGATCAACTTGTTCTTTCGTCTGGCGAGGCGACTCTCAATGCACAAGGTGTACTGGGAGACATATCTGATCTGGAATGGAAGATAAATATCCCGGATTTTGCAGACCTGTTGCCAGACAGCAGCGGAGAGTTAAGTGCTTCAGGCACAGTTCTGGGGAAAATGGCTGCTCCACAGCTAGGGCTGCAAGTTACAGGAAAGAGCATCACCTTACCTCAGGCTGAACTTGAACAACTGCAACTGCGGGCAAATATTGACTTAAGCTGGGAAGAAGCATTCAGCCTGAACCTTGCTGTCGGGAACCTGAAATCGGGTACAAACCTGATACCTGAAGTCACGCTGCAGGCAGAGGGTTTATTGACAAAACATACGCTCAAGCTCTTTGCCAGCCATGAACTGGCTGCATTATCTCTGGATTTGGCCGGTGGATATGAGGAAGAACAGTGGCAAGGTGTACTGGAGAGCCTTCTCCTTGATTCCAAAGATCTGGGCACCTGGCAAAACAGCAAACCCGCAAAACTCATGGCTGGTGCGAAAGCTGCTAATCTTGAGCAGCTCTGCCTCAGCCGTGAAACAAGCGATCTCTGTGTCAACGGCAGCTGGGATACAGAGAACTCAAATACCGGTGGCAAAGTATCCTTGAGCGAATTCCATCTCAGTTGGCTCTCCGCCTGGTTTCCGGAGGGACTTGACGATCTTGGCGGCGTTTTTTCTCTTGAGGCGGATGCCACCATGCAGGACACACTACAGGCGACTGCACAGGCACTGATAACTCCCGGTAACATCAGCTACAGTATGGAAAAGGATCAGGGAACACTTTCTCACGAAGGAGTAAAACTTGGCCTGCTCATCGCAGACGATGGATTGGATGCGGACCTGTGGCTCAGCGTGGATTCCAATATCATCAGTGGCAAGCTCAAATCACCAAACCTGTTAAAGGCAGATCAGGACCAATCGCCAACAATTGATGGTACAATCAACATTGATGCAAAAAACTTTCAACTCGTTGAAACACTCATTGCAGATGTCCAGAATTTACAGGCCCAAATAGACACAGACTTTTCCATTCAAGGAACAATTGCCCAGCCCGAGATCAACGGTGCAGGAAAAATCCATATCAACAACATCCTGATCCCTGTTGCCGGCCTTGAACTTTCCGACACAACTCTGGATATCCTGGCTGATAACAACAAGCTGCAGATTAACGGCATTTTCAATTCAACAAAAGGTTCCATGGCCATCGACGGTCATGCCCTTCTTGATGCTGAAAATAACTACCCTGCCAGCATCACCGTCAAAGGTGATAATTTCAGGCTGGTAAATCTACCAGAGATTCAAGTCTATCTAACATCGGATCTGCTGATAGAAAAAAAGAAAGAGCTGACGACGCTCTCGGGAACAGTCACCATTCCAAAAGCAGCGGTACTGCTGAGACAACTGCCAACCGGCACAACAACAGCATCCCCGGACATCGTTATACTTCAGGAAAAAAAGGAAGAAGTGCCAAAGGCACCCATGCAGATGAACCTGGAAATAAGCCTTGGCAATAAGGTACATTTTGCAGGACTTGGGCTGAATGCATTTATCGATGGCCACTTAACTATTACTGCAAAACCGGAAGAGCAGATGCTTGGCAGTGGTGCATTCCATATCAAAGAGGGCAGTTATCGCGCCTATGGACAGGACCTTGACATTGAGACAGGGGTTATTTCATTTCCAGGAGGCCCGCTCACCCAACCCGGCATCAATCTGCGAGCCACTCGCACAGTTGGTGATATTATCGCAGGGATCTCAGCCATTGGCCCTGCCAGTAAACCGCGTATCACCACTTTTTCACGCCCTCCCATGTCAGAAAGTCTCACCATATCCTACCTGATTACCGGTTCTGCACCAAGTGGTGATGGCGGGACGAAACTCTCTATTGGCCGTCAGATAAATAACAAGCTCAATGTTTCCGTTGGCACAGATGTCAAATCAGGAGAGAGTGAATTTGTTGCACGATACCGTTTAAGCAGAAAAATTTCTGTGCAAACCACCACTGCCAGCAGCAGCAATGCCGCAGATATCTTCTACACCACAGAGCTTGGCGGAGAAGAGAAACAAGCAGAAGAGTAGGTCCTTCTCAAAATCCAGGACGGGGCGACGATTGCCCCCACGAGAAACCTAATCAGAAGTGAATAGCCTACATACACAAATGTAATGGCATTATTCTGAAAAAAAAGCTAAAAGATTACTGATGCTTTGGTTCTGCCACAGCACATTAATGCTTCGGCCCCAATAAGCGATTTTCAATAAATATACCTCTATCTAATCAGAAGGAAGCGTTATGTCTACCCATCTACTCACCATTTTGAAGCCCCTGGTTTTTGAGGGGAAAAGTGGAGTCCTTCAAGTCACCCATGCATACAATGACCAGGCTCATTTTTATTTAAAAGAAGGGATGATTGAGCAGGTAACAACATCAAAATTACAAGGCGCAAAAGCGGTTAAGCTGGTCAATGGCTGGGTGAGTACCACAAGTACTTTTCTCGAAAATGAACAAGGCGACTATACTCCTACCCCGGAAATTGGAACAGCTGCCATTCTGGCTCTTCTGGAGAAAAGCGCCAAGAATATAGCTATCATACAGAAGAAAATCCCAGACAACAGCATTGTCCTGCAAATTAATTCCGGTAAATTAAACACTGTTGACACGTTAAGCACAGAAGATCTCAAGGTGGCCGTGCTCTTTGACGGGACACGCAGCATCGAACAGGCCCTGGAAATTTCAGGGAAGTCCGAATTGGCACTGCTTACTTATACCTGCCGATTAATTATGGCCGGTGTTGCCAAAGCACAAGTTGTCCAGAAAAATGTCATGAAAGAAGAGGAACAAATTCTCTTACTGCATTCACTGAACGAAATGCTCACTCAACTCATTGGTTTGGCTGCACCGTTTTTAATGGATGACGCCTTTGCGGAAATCAAGAGCCAGCCAGACATGTTGAGTAAAGAGGAAATTCCCCTTCTTCTCGCAGCTATAAGAAGAATGCTTGACGACAACGAAAAAGAGGAACTTGACGAATGGGAGAGGGCATACCTGGGTACCGATTAAGAGAACAGACTCCGATATTTGTTTTTTCTTCACAGTGGTGCAACACGTGATTCCATTAAATTTCTTGATTACCACTAAAGCTCAGCTTCATTTGCTGGTAGCTTTTGGAACCGCAGATTCGCAGCAGGATACCGTCAAACGTCCACGTTCGTACCTCACTGCGGGATTGTTTGCCAGTATCCCGCTGCAACCCTTGCTACTAGCTGTATCAGAAGAAAAGTACCTTTTTTTAGCTGAGTTTGGGTGGTAATCAAGTTAAATTTTGGGCAAATTTTTAATAAAAATATCGATCAGTTCATTTGCTGGTGCTTCATTATATACCTTTTCGTATTGCTTTCGAAACTGAAGGATAGTTGTAATATTCTGTTTTGCTGCACGCTTGGCAAAGGTAGCCTTTGAATCAGACTCCAACGGTACCGTTTTATCGCTGCTACCACTATTCTCTTGTGATTTTTCCAAAAAATATTGCGTAAGTGCGGTGGGGGGAGACTCCCCAAACTGCTTTGTAAAGCTCTCACGGAATTTCAACACAGTCACGTTTGGATTGGCTGCAATTTTTTCCACAAACTCCTGCCTGTTCTGTGTCCCTCCGCTATCAACTGTAACCCGGGGTGGCTCCGGTATCTTCTTAAGAAAAAACTCGATAAGTTCTGTGGAAGGCGGCTCACCATATTCTTTGATATGGGCCTGACGAAAACGTAAAACCGTTGGCGTATCACCGCAGGCAATGGTGGCTGCCAAGTCGGCAGGACGATCGGTATCAGCTTTGGCAGGTGGTACTACGGTTTCTTTGTCCCCTGTTTTAGAAATCCCGATGTACTTGAAATATTCTTCCTTTTCTTCATTGGGGATTTGGGTGATTCCCAGAAAATAATCCAGCAGTTTTTCGCCGGGATGCTGTCCGATTTCTTCGACTATATCCCGGTGCAACCTTGCCAGAGAAGGTTTTTCCATAGATGCAACTGCCTTGGCAATTGAAAGTTGGATTTCCCAAAATATCGTTTGATTATTAGCACTCGCTGACATTATTCCTTCATAGGCTGGCAACTCCTGAGAGTCTTGCCTGAAAAATTGACTATTATCCAACGGAGATTTTTCTGAAATCTACCGTTTTTTCTTTTCCCGGTTTTTATCGCGGATAAAAAGCTGCAAGGGTACCTTATCAAGTCCCAGTCCTTCACGGAATCTGTTCACCAGATAGCGTTCATAGGAGAAATGGACACCCTTAGCACTGTTACTCATAACCACAAATTTTGGCGGCCTGTTGCCCACCTGGGAGGTATAATAAAACTTTAATCGTTTATTCTTATAGATGGGTGGTGAATGATCTTCCACGGCATCTTTCAGCAGACGATTTAAAGCAGATGTGGGGAATTTAGAAGTAAACTGTTTAAAAACAGACCCGATGGTGGGGAAAAGGCGCTTAATTCCATAACCGGTGAGGGCTGAAGCTGTGAGCAGGGGCGCAAAACCGACAAAAGGTACAGCCAGGGCAATCTCGCCCATAATCTGCTGCTGGCGTACTTTATCATCCTGCACCAGATCCCATTTATTGACAACAAGGATCAAGCCTCTGCCCTGCTCCTGGGTGTAACCGATCACTTTGGTGTCCTGTTCGGTGATGCCCTCTTCCGCATCAATCAAAACAACTGCAATATCACATCTTTCAAGGGCCGCAAGAGCCTTTAAGATAGAAAATTTCTCAAGCTTTTCTGTGGTCTTGCCTTTTCTTCTGATACCTGCCGTATCGATAAGCTTGTAGCTATAGTTTCCGTGGGTAAGCAGGGTATCAACAGAATCCCGAGTGGTTCCGGAAACATCAGAAACAACCATGCGTTCCTGTCCGAGGATCTGATTAATCATGGAGGATTTGCCAACATTGGGACGGCCAAAAAAGGCAACTTTCACCGTATTTTCCGGCAGGTTGAGATCATCATCATTGACTATCAACTTCTCAGCCAGGGCATTCATAAGCGTTCCATACCCATACTTATGCTCTGCAGACAATGCCCAGAGTTCCTCAACCCCAAGCTCGTAAAACTGAGAGATATCGTTCATTTCCTGGGCAGGACTGTCAATCTTATTTACCACGTAAAAAACAGTCTTTGCAGTACGGCGCAACAGCTTGGTTACTTCATGATCTTGAGGAGTTACCCCCTCACGACCATCCATAAGAAACAGGATAATGTCCGCCTCATCAATAGCTGCCATGGCCTGATCACGGATATGTCCCCCCATGGCATCCCCGCTGGCATCTTCAATACCACCGGTATCAACAAGCATAAAGGCCTTATCATCCCACATCACCTTGTCGTAATGACGGTCCCTGGTGACACCGGGAGTGGCGTCGACCAGAGCTTTCCTTGAGCGGGTTATGCGATTAAAAAGAGTCGATTTCCCTACATTCGGACGGCCAACCAGCGCCACGATTGAGTGTGTTTGAATGGTCATCTTTTATGTCTTTATTTTGGCAATAAATGCATTGGAGGAATCGATGGCCACATCCATGGATTCAATCAGGTCACCTATCTGGGTTTCAAGGCTGCTGAATTCATCCTGCAGAGAACCAATGGCCTGCGCATTCAGGTTATGCTTTAAAAACAACACATTATCATGAAAAACCTGCAAAACAGGCTCCATGGATTTCTCGGCTGCATGCATACTGGCCAGCATCTCCTCGTAGTGTGCTTTGGTGTCCTTTAACTGTTTTTCACTGGAACGACGTAAATCTTTATTCTGATACTCTTTCAATTCCGCTTTCCACTCTTTGAATAAGGCCTTGGCAACTGATTCGATACTGTCAATTCTGGACGACACCTCATCCGCTGCTTTTTTGCTTTTTTCATACTCTTTATTCAGTTTATCGTAGGCCTTTTTCAGATCTGTTTCTTCCAGCTTGACGATGGAATCAAACTGTTCAAGGGCCGATTGAAACTGCTGCTGTGCCTCTGCCTGAGCATCACGTCCTTCTACAACCCGGTCAGCCAGGATATCACGCTTATGCACTCCCACCTTTTCCATAGCCCCATAATAGGTACTTGAGCATGATGTCAAGAACAACAACAGAAAGACACAACAGAGCTGCACAGACAGAACATTTTTAAAGTGTTTCATATTGTAAACCTTTCAACCTTTATAGGATTAGCTCTTTCAGGAAAATTATTTTCCATTACTCATCACAGTGTTACCCAGACAATAATCCGTCAGGATGGTAGCCTACAAAGCATACATATGCAAAGAAAATGCTTTACAGCATACATTAAATTCCAAACTATCCTTTAGGGCCTTAAAAAAAATAACATGACCAATCCTGCATCTTACCTGAGGATCATCTCTGAATGCTGTTCAATCGTAAACCCCTCGACGTAACACCGCTACGCCTGCGGTTTTACCCAATCACAAAATCCAAATACAACTCAAATCTAAGGCCAATAGCAGCCATGTTATTTTCTCACAGCTCCTTAATCGCTAGCTAGCAACACTTTGGATAGCCGGGAAAAAGAAGACTCGAGGTGAGCAAATTATTTTCACCTCATCAATTGGTGATTGTACAAGGATCTGCTTCTGTCTGTACAGGCACCCGAACATCCTTTAATAGAAAATAAACACCGGTTGCAATCTGGCTAGTTCCAAGATTACGATCAAATATATTCAGCCAGTCTTAGAAATTACTTATCCAGGATCACAAGCATCTCCAATACCATCCCCATCAGCATCAGCTTGATCTACATTAGAAACATACATACAATTATCACAAGCATCTCCAATACCATCCAAGTCACTGTCCGTTTGACTGGGATTGGAATCATCAACACAATTATCACAATGGTCGCCGATCACATCACCATCAGCATCCTCCTGAACAGGGTTAGCGCTAACTACGCAATTATCACAAGGATCACCGATGCCATCCCCATCTCGATCTTCCTGATTAACGTTTGAATAAGCGGGGCAATTATCACAGGCATCACCGATGCTATCATTATCACCATCAGCCTGGTCATCATTTTGCACAGCACTGCAATTATCACAAATGTCGCCGACCCCATCCCCATCAGCGTCAGCTTGATTTACACCTGGAACAGAAGGGCAATTATCACAACTGTTACCAATACCGTCAGCGTCACTGTCAGCCTGGTCTGCATTCGCTACAATGTAACAATTGTCACAAAGGTTACCGACCCCATCACTATCATCATCTCCCTGACCAGGGTTAACAAGAGAAGCACAGTTGTCACAGCTATCACCAATAGTATCTCCGTCACCGTCAACTTGATCTGCATTAGAAACAGACATACAATTATCGCATGTGTCTCCGACTCCATCAGCATCAGCATCAGATTGATTGGCATTGGCAACTGAAATGCAGTTATCGCATATGTCACCAGCACCATCATCGTCACTATCAGCTTGATCTACATTAAAAGCAGACATGCAATTATCACAAGTGTCACCGAGCCCATCCTCATCAGCATCTGATTGATTGGCATTGGCAACTGAAACACAGTTGTCACACATGTCCCCAGCACCATCACTGTCACCGTCAACCTGATCTGCATTAGAAACAGACATACAATTATCGCAAGTATCTCCGACCCCATCATCATCGACATCATCTTGACTTAGATTCTGAATCTCAGGACAGTTATCATCGTTATCACAGATACTATCCCTGTCAAAATCTATACATATACCTTCACCAAACAGCAACAACTGATAAACAGGAGGTAAATTGCTATCCTCGCTACAAAAAGCATTCGCACTTAGCCAAATACTTCCAATAATCAGGACAAACTGATATAAGCGCTTATTCATTTTTTTCTCCACTCAAACAAGGTTATTCACATTTTCTTTTGCATGAATTCACATGGAGAGCAAACGACCACTCCATAATTCAATTTCCATACTGAACCAAACAAGAAATCTCTAGGTCATTTTTTTACATTTCTCTATCAACTAGTGTCTTTATTACAAAATACTGAA
This sequence comes from Desulfocapsa sp., assembly GCA_029935315.1. Taxonomy (GTDB): domain Bacteria; phylum Desulfobacterota; class Desulfobulbia; order Desulfobulbales; family Desulfocapsaceae; genus Desulfocapsa. The sequence goes on from JAOZKN010000029.1 coordinate 19,133, forward strand.
AGAAAGCTACCACGACACCTCAGCAAGGTCAACAATAAGGCACCGTATATTGCACACATAACCACCCAACGTACAACATAGCCCACACTTGCAACATACCTGGTGGGAATACTGATACAACAAGCGTGTCTCTGCCTGCCACTGCGCAGTAAATTATCCACATAAAAACATATTGATGTGCATGAAGAAGTAAGCCCCCCACTTTCTGAGTCCTGCTAAAGAGAATTTTTGCGAAATAAGTATCTCCATTTTCACCCTTCAATTCACAAGTTACAAAACGTGCCGTTAATACTACTTACGATATTCCTAGCTCCCCCTGCTGCCACACTCCATCCACATACAGATAGTAGGGGCGAAAATGATCCTTATAATTCATAGCCGGCACTTCTTTGATATAATACCCAAGATACAGATAAAAGATATCGAGCTTCCTGCAGGTTTCTATAAGGGTGAGGATATTAAACGTTCCGGGGCTGCGACCTCCGGCCTCGGGATCAAAATAAAAGTAGACTGCATTCATCCAGTTTTCGCCAATATCAACAATGCCGTTGCCAATCAGTTTTCCATCAAGACGATAACGGATTTCCATACCAGAAACGATCCGGTTCATAAAAAATCCCTGATAATAGGATTGGCCGTCATTTTTTTTATGGGGATATCTGTCGTTGAGAAACTTTTCACACAGTGCAATATTTTCAGTATTTGCCTCAATGGGGGCAAATTCAATTTCAATATCCTGATTCTTCTTCCGGGTTCGGCGTTGATTTCTGTTCATCCGCATCTCGTCAACATGGAGACGAATAGGCTGGCAGGCAGAGCAGTCGGGACAGTGCATGGTATAGAGACAGTTGCCATTGCGCCTATAGCCCGAGGCCAGAAAAAGCTCCATAATACGATCAGCAAAAGGTGAACACAGCGCCTGATAAAAAACAGCATCATGGGGCAGGTGATAGGGACAATCCACTGCCATTTCGGCAAAAAACTGATCAAGCCCGGGCTCAATCAGTTTAAATTCCCTTACACATTGTTCATCATACAAAGACATCAGCAGACGACACCCCCACTCATTTAGACTAACCCCTGATCAAGCATGGCATTTACCACCTTCACAAAACCGGCTATGTTGGCTCCCGCCACATAGTTCCCCTGTACGCCATAACTTTCCCCGGCATCAACACAGGTGCAATGAATAGATTTCATAATCTGTTTTAAGCGGGCATCCACCTCTTCCCGCGGCCAGGATAAACGCATGGAATTTTGAGCCATCTCCAGGCCAGAGACGGCGACACCACCTGCATTGGCTGCCTTTCCGGGTGCATACAAGAGTTTATGTTCAACAAAAAGATCCACCGCTTCGGGTACCGATGGCATATTCGCCCCTTCACTGATAACGCTCACACCATTATCAACCAGATTTTTTCCGTCCCGGGCATTAATCTCATTCTGGGTAGCACTTGGAAATGCGCAATCAGCTTTATGCGCCCAAAGGGGATTATGATCAAGGGCCGGATCAACAGGAGTATACACAGCGTGTGGATAGGTCTCGACGTACTCGGCCATACGTCCGCGCCGGATATTCTTCAACTGCTGGACAAAGGCTAGTTTTTCGCGATCGATTCCTTCTTCATCATAAATGTAGCCCCCTGAATCGGACAGGGTTATCACCTTTGCGCCCAGATCCAGTAATTTTTCTGTGGTAAATTGTGCGACATTACCAGACCCTGAGACCAGGCATGTTTTTTCTTCCAGAGTCTGGCTCCTGGTAGCCAGCATTTCTGCGGCAAAATACACCGTTCCATAGCCAGTTGCTTCAGGGCGAATAAGGCTCCCCCCCCAGTTCAGGCTTTTGCCGGTGAGGACGCCGGTAAATTCATTGCGCAGTTTTTTATACATGCCAAAGAGAAAACCAATCTCCCGGGCACCCACCCCGATGTCCCCGGCCGGTACATCAGTGTTTGGCCCGATATGCCTTGCCAGCTCCGCCATAAAAGACTGGCAGAAACGCATAACCTCAGCATCAGACTTGCCTTTGGGATTAAAATCGGATCCACCTTTCCCACCACCCATAGCAAGGGTGGTTAAGCCATTTTTAAAGACCTGCTCAAAGGCCAGAAATTTAATAATCCCCAGGTTCACAGAAGGGTGAAAACGCAAGCCTCCTTTGTAAGGCCCGATTGCAGAGCTCATCTCCACCCGAAAACCGCGATTTACATGTACCTGCCCGTCGTCATCCATCCAGGGCACACGGAACATGATCACCCGTTCCGGTTCAGTTATCCGCTCCAGCACCGCCTGTTGACGGTATTCAGGATTTTTCTCAATGACAGGCCTGACACTTGCCACCACTTCTTCCACGGCCTGGTGAAATTCACGTTGCTCCGGGTCTCTGTTTTTAATCAGGCTGACAATATCTTCCATGATGATCTCCGTAAAATTGTTTCTTTATCTTTTAAATTCAACATTACATTTCTTTTCATCTTTTCGTTCACAGTCTTTCACATACAAAACGGCCATTTCCTCTTTACCGTCACACTTCATAATAAAAGGCTGGTCAAGACGAATATGGCGTATATATTTTCCATCCTCAAAATCATCTTCTGCCATAAACCAGTCCCAGTCTATGCAATCTTTCCCGCTTTTACTACTACATTTATGGTCACTCTTTCCCTGCTGCTCCATGATGGTCACATAGGGAATACCCAGGGATGTTATATTCTGAAAGAAATGAGAGCCCTGAGAAGGATCGGCATGGAGCAGTTCATTCTGCAACTCTATGATCGCGCCAACTCCTGAAATATCGCGCCACTGTACAGGGACACCAAGCCAGGGATCTGCGGATCCCCAGCGCCCGGGTCCCACAAGCAGATAAGGCCTTTTCTCCGCCTCCAATCTGCCATTGATCACATTTATTTCACTGGCTATATCAACGGTTTTTCCGGCGTCAAAGCTTTCTGGCCGAACCAAAATAATATCGGCCATGGTATCATAGCGGCCATGCCCGAGACAGGATTTCGAGAAACAGAACCCTTTGTCGATATCACAGGAACAGATAACCACGTCTGTGCGCTCACCGCCGGTAACCATTGGCCGCATCTGGAGAAAATAAAAGATTGATTTGTTCAGTTTTTCTTCAAGATGTACCGCAAACTCAATCTCAACTTCACAGCCCAGCCCCCTTTTCCCAATCTGCAGTAATGCTTGCAGGATTTCTGCCAGGGGATATAACTTGTACTTCAGGATTCTGGCAAAAGTCATTACTTTGGGACCAGGCATAAATGTATCACGCACACGGTGTTCATCGGGAATATAGGTGGAAGCAAGTGTCTGCACAGGCTCCTCATCCTCAGCATCCTGCACCATACGCCGTACCAGGTTGGATCCTTCCATATTTAAGGCTGAAGCAAAATCCATCTTTAATGCATAGAAATGACGCTGACTGTTCTCAAGAATATCGTCCACCGTTGAAAACTGGACAAGACTTTTGGGGTGTGCTGGAGAAAACCTGAGGGATCTTTCCCCTTCCACCACTGTTTTACCGATCCCGAAGGCGATATGGCAGATCCCTTCCTCTGCCTTCATTTTCATAATGGGATAATAGTTGTGCGACTGGGCAACACCGGAGATGTGAGGATAGTAGTATTGTTTATGCTCAGCACCTGCAACCTGCTGAATAATCACGGCCATGGAGTCTTCCCGGCCCTGTTCTGAAGCCTTGGTGTAGGCACGGGGACTCTCAAACCAGGTGGACGCATATACCAGCTTTATTGCCTCCTCCAGTTGCTGACAGCGCATGGCAAAGGAGGAATGATTATTTGCCAGAAAAAAGGTGGAATAAAGCCCGGCATAGGGTCTGAAATGGGCATCTTCCAGAAGACTTGAGGAGCGAATAGAAAGGGGATAATTGGCCTTGGCCAGGAAATATTCAAGATCTTTCTGCAGCCAGGATGGCAGTGCAGCCGACAGAAACTGAGCGGCAATGGCCGCATCATCCATCCCTTTATCCAGATGAAGATTATTGCTACGGATAAAATCATCAAAACCATCGGCCGTAATCACACAGGTTTTGGGTAGGGTTACGTTGTTAGCCGCCAGGACAGGATGTGTCCCACGCGCCTGCTGCAACTGCATCCACATAAAGGCAAGGCCACGTGCCTTTCCTCCCATTGAGCCTTCACCGACCTTGACAAAATCCAGCACTTCAGGATCAAACCGTTCCCGTGAATATTTAACAACAACACCCTGCTGTCGTAATTTTCGCAGCGAATGCACTTTAAAGACAAGGTCATCCCGCAGGTCTGAACAATCTTCAATCTGACTGACAATATCCTTATGCAGGCGATTTGCCAGAGCCACCTCAGCGCGCGCCATCACCCAGTTGGAGAAATGATTCCGATCGGCATGATAGCGTATGGATTCGCTGGGAATCTCCCTGAGTTTTGCTTCAAATTCAAATAAGTTTGCCGCATGTCCTATGGCCTGTCCGTCCGGCATACGAAAAACGAAATCACCAAAGCCCAAAAAGTTCAGAAAAAATTCCCGGATCTGTTCTTTTACAAGGGGTGAGTCTTTATCGAGAAATACCGCAGGAATCGCCTCTGCCCGCTCCCTGTTTTCAGGCTCTGAGGAGAGCATAAGCATGGGGAGATCAGGAACTTCTTTATGTATCTCTTCCAGTAAACGCAGGCCGGCAGTGGCATCCTGTTTTCCACGCCTTGGAAAACGTACATCAGATACAATACCGAAAACATAGGGTTTGTAGGCCTCATACAACACCATTGCCTCTTCATAATTGATGGCAGTAAGTATTTTCGGACGCGCCCGCATACGGAGCAGACGATGTGATTCGTTCAGGCTTTCATTGAGCACCGACTGGGTCTGCCGCACGACTTCATGGTACATAAGGGGCAGGAAAGAGGAGCGATAGACAGGAGAATCTTCCACCAGGATAAGGACCCGTACCATGGCTCGCGCGGTATCCACATCCACATTGACATGATCTTCAAAGTTTTTAACCACGGCAAGAAGAAGGTCGGACTCACAGCACCAGAGATAAATATTATCTATGGAGTGACACTCCACGTCTGGGGGCACAGGATAAATACCACGTAAACTGTGGGAAATTAATACAACCTGCTGCTGCGGGTGAATCTTCTTCACCGCTGCCCCAAAGGCAAAGGCATCCATTCCGCCCACATTGGGCATGGTTATAACAAGTTCAAAGGATTGTCGTCGCAGACGTTCAATGGCCTCTTTTCCGGAGGAAACAAGGGTGATACGGGGAGCACCACTCAGGTTCAGTCCCTGGTATTCATTAATGAGACGAGTGGCAAGGGAACCATCCTCCTCCATGATAAAGGCATCGTATGGCGAGGAAACCAGCAGAATTTCCTGCACCTTAAAGGGCATGAGCTCGTGAAAGATTTTGAAATGAGGGTCAAAATCCGGAAGAACCTGTCCTGATTCAAGTCGCATAAAAAACCTGCTGATTGAAGATTAACTTTTATGTAAAGAAAATTTTATTCACATACAGAGTGTAGCATAGATATATATTATATAAAAAGAAATGCACTCTCACCTTCAACTTTTGTTATACCACTGGCTGGAATATCTTAACCATATTTCGCCCATGTTCTTTTTCATTGTAGAGTGCCTTGTCAGCAAAATCGATCATATCAATTTGATGTGCCGGGAGAACTCACGAAGAACAGTATCGCCAAAACCATGTCCGTACGTGTCATTTATAGCCTTAAAATGATCCAGATCAAACATGAGAAGAGAGATATCAGTTCCGTATCGCCTGCTACGCTCAAACTCCTGTTTTAGCACTGTATTGAGGTCGCTGCGATTATAGAGTCCGTATATGGCAGTAATAAACCTATCATTCTCAGGAAAATCCTGAAAAATAGGTATTTATACCTCTTGACATTCCCTCCAGGCATGTTCTAACTGACTGTAGATTCGTTTTGGAGAGAGAAAAGGAAACATCTTAACATGCACTTTAAGCAACCTGACCAACATTTCCATAGGCCTGTTACCATCCCCACCACTTTCCTCACTTGATTTCCTGCTAAAAAATTCAGCCATAGCCTGAGATATATTTTTTGTAAGAAAAAAAACGACATAGACTCAAAAAAGATCTCAACATTATCTTGCTGTATCGATGTTGCCATAGATGGGACAATTGCCCCCCAGAACGCCGATGACAGCTGAACAAAGCAGCTGTACGCTGTTCGTGAGTTCCTCACAATCTGTTGAATCATTGTACCCCATACTTTTTTGAAGATGAATTTTATTTTAGCATAGTTCCCTCTCTGAGTATTTGAGAGAAACCAATATGCCACACCTGGGCACTCACAGAGAGCCTGCCCGCTCAATAAAACTATCGCTTAAGCCTTAGTCAATACCAGAAAACAGACAAAGCCAAACCTGTTGAGAAGCAGGGACGGAAAGCCACGGGTCTAAACAGATAGCCGGGTTCCCAAAGAAAAAAACAGCAATGATGCTAAAGGGAGAAGAACGAAATGGACAATGACCAGACTGAAAAAGAAATCAATGTAAACGAATCAAAGGAGTTTAAAACAGGCAGTAGTCGCCGGGGATTTTTAAAAATGTTCAGTGCCGCCGCTGCCGGTGGTGTTGGTACCATGCTTTTACCTAAGGTGACACAGGCGCAAAAAGTAATGGATCTGTTTGATACTCCGGTTGATGGTGGCAGCTGGTCTTCCATCATAAGTAAATTCGACCTGGATTCTAAAATCATTTATATGAATACCGGCACGGAAGGCTCAATGCCACGCCAGGTGCAGAACAGATTATTTGCAGATATTAAGAAATTTGCCAAAAGTCCAACATATTCCTCATTAAATGATGAGGATTTCAGTGCAGGCCAGTATAAAAACCGTGCCATTGTTGCCGAGTTTATGGGGGCAGATGAGGGCGAAATCGTTATGGCCAATAACACCACCATGGGTATGGGTGTTGTTTTGCAGGGGCTTGGTTTTGGTGAAGGTGACGAAATTATAACCACCAGGCATGACCATTTGTCCGGTACCTCGTCAATGCATCTTTTGGAGGACAACCATGATGTCACAATAACCGAGCTTATTCTGACTTCCCCGGCTCCCAGCAAAGAAGAAATAGTTCAGATTTTTGCTGATGCCATAACCCCGACAACCAAAATGCTCTGCTTCTGTCATGTCAACTATACCACCGGCCTGCGCATG
>JAOZKN010000029.1:26455-27524 GCA_029935315.1 Desulfocapsa sp.
GACAACCAAAATGCTCTGCTTCTGTCATGTCAACTATACCACCGGCCTGCGCATGCCAGTTAAGGAACTCTGCCAGCTGGCCAGGGACAATGATCTGATGTCTCTGGTAGATGGTGCACACTCTCTGGGAATGGTAGACATTGACCTACACGATATGGGCTGTGATTTCTATGCCTGCGCCGGCCATAAATGGCTGAATGGTCCTCCAGGAACCGGTGTACTCTATATCAGAAGTGAACAGTCAACAAACCCCTGGACTGGAGCACCGGTATACGATGATGACGGCAATCCGGTGATTAATTATAATCCCTGCGGCCTGTTACCGATTTACTCTGAAATGTATGATCTTACCAAACCTTTATATCCCGGTGGCCCGACTATCTTTACCATTCCTTTGGCGCTGCAGGTAAGAGGGCAGTGTAATACACCTGCATTCTCCGGCATGGTGGAAGCTATGAATTTTCAGGAAACCGTGGGAAAAGCCAAGATTGAGGAAAGAATTCTCACCCTCAGTGACTATATGAAAAATAAGATCGCCGCTGAATGGGGTGACACTAACCTTTTCTCTCCGGCACCTGGCAATGACGAGCTTAACAGCGGCCTGATTTCATTTGTTCCCTCCGCAGATTCAGCCAAACGTTATGACAAAGCGTTCGTCACTGGAGTAGTGGAAAACCTGAAGGATGAGCATCAGGTATGGTTCCGCTACACTTCTTTTTACGATACCGCAGCTGATCTTCCTGGCAGATATAGTCGCGGAAGATCTACATATGTTATCAGAATATCAACGCATATCTTCAACAGTACTGCTCAGATTGATGATGCATTTGACGCTCTGGTACAGGTTGCCACAGCACTCTCTGCCTGATCTTGTAATTTGTTTGTAATTTAGTATGCATCTCCCGCCTGGCTTTATGCAGGCGGGAGCTTACCATTAAAATTGAATCAACAGAAACAGCCCCTGCAATTCTAAACTGTAACACACGCCCCACAAGTATCAGAAACCCCGCAAATGTTTTTATCTCTCACATCCTTAACTTCTTCATGGAACGGCAGATATTATTTTTCA
>JAOZKN010000105.1 GCA_029935315.1 Desulfocapsa sp.
AAATGGTGCCATCAATGGTGGGAATTTGTGCCAGTGTCTGAATACGATTATAGGGGATTTCAGCCGCTGCCAATGGGCTGGAGAACATACAAGTCAGACCAACTACCATCAAATGCATGATTGTAGCCAGGGATAAAAATGATCTTTTGAATAGGGTCACAATTAGCACAAACATGGATCCTCCTGAACAGTGGTACCCGAAAAAAGTCAACATTCGAATTCAACCAGCATGTGTTATATCACACTCTCTGGACATTTTAATAGATTAGTAACATAAACTGAAGGGAACATCAACATGCCGAAGAGTAGCTGCCGACAAGGGAGGAATCGACGAAAAAAAGATGGTACGGAAGCAGAAAGCCACAAGACCGATAGTGCCAGCCACGCCTCCCTGGCATTATACTATTGCAGGTCTAGCCAGCGGCAGACTTTCTGCATTCCGGTTTCAAGTGAAACTGCAGGGGTCCAGGCCAACTCTTTTCGAGCAAGATTGTTATCTAAATAATTAACATCAATATCACATCCTCTACTTTTAACAAATGTTGCCTTTACATCCGTATCAGTCACTGTCTTCATCAAGTCCAGCAATTCCAGGATACTCGTACCGACACCAGATCCAATATTGAAAAGTTTTCTTTCCCCTTGATAAAAAGATGCACCATACAAGGCCTCCACCACATCATCGACATGGAGATAATCTCTCACTGCACTGCCATCGCCCCATATTTCAATGGTACTCCCTTGCAATATTTTCTGTAAACAGACAGGAATAATACCTTGAAGATTGTCATTTCGTATGTATTCACCGTATGGATTTGAAAGCCTCAGGACCACGTATTTAAGGCCTTTAACCCTTGAATACATGTGCAGATATTTTTCAATAGCCAACTTAACCACCCCGTAAGAACATACAGGATCAGTTTTGTGTTTTTCATCTAAAGGAAGATATTCAGGCGTTCCATAAACAGTTCCACCAGATGAGACATAAATAATTTTCGGCTGTTTATCTGTATGACATTTACTGACCGCTTCGAGTAATTGTACCGTTGAACAAAGGTTGGAGTTGATATCGTATACGGGATTATCATTTGATGTCTTAGGCACAGTTGTCGAGATAAGATGATACACAATATCGACCCCGGCAAGCAATTCGACATAATCCTGCGGTTGGCTAAACTCCCCAATCACTACCTTACATCCCTGCTGTTGCAATGAAGACAATTGCTCATTAAGACTACGAGTAAAAACCGTTACCCGTACTCCCTGCCCAAGAAGGTACTGTGCCAGATGACACCCAATAAAACCTGCCCCTAAAATAAGAGAATCCATACAGTTCCCAGCAAACAACTATTAGAAATTTACTTAGTAATTAAATTTTTCTTTAAATACAGCTAAAGCCTGTTCGACAATATCATCCATATCGTAGTAACGGTATTCTGCCAACCGACCAGCCAGAGTCAGACGTGGAATCTTGCTTGCGTGGCTCTCATATTTCTTAAATAATTCCACATTCTCATCTTGAAAAATAGGATAACAGGGGACGTTCCTGGTTATATCGTTACGATCATAAGCATGAGGGTATTCACGCAGGATTGTTGTGTTTTTAACCTGCTGTCCGGAAATACGTTTAAATTCAGTTATCCGGGTAAAATCATAATTATTGGGATAATTTTCTACTGATGCTTGTTGAAAAAAATCTTGTTTCAGATGATCAAACTGAAACTGCAACGACCGGTAAGGTAACTCACCAAAGCGGAAATCAAATAATTCATCAATCATTCCTGTAAAAATAACATCTCCGGTAAAAACCTGTTCAAACAATTCCATCTCATAAGAATCAGAGTGTAAGGAAAAGATATTGTTGTAATCAGTATTTAACAACAAATGAATATTCGGATGGTCTAAAAGATTATCAAAGAGTCTGGTATAGCCCTGTTTTGGAACGGCCTGATAACGATCCTGAAAGTAGCGATCATCTCTTGAAATAAACACCGGTACCCGGGACATAACCTCTTCCCCAATTTCCTCGGGCAAGCACCCCCACTGTTTTGCAGTATAGTTGACAAATATCTTTTCGTATACAAAATCAGCAAGATATTGCAGCTCTTTATCGGCAGTTTTTTTCAGTTCCAGGATTGGAACCTTCACATCATATCCAAACGTCTGGATCAACCTCTCTTCAAGAGAAGTCGCCATTTTCTCAGGAAACACCATCCTCAACGAATTGAGATTAAAAGGCAGGGGAATTTTCTGACCATCAACATCAGCAAGTACTCTGTGTTGATAATCACGCCACTCTGTAAAACGTGATAGATAGTGAAACACCGTCTCATTGGAGGTGTGAAACAAATGTGGCCCATACGTATGTATAAGTACTCCATGATCGTCGAATTGATCATAACAGTTACCACCGATATGCTTTCGTTTTTCAACAAGCAACACTCGTTTTCCGATTTCTGCCATCTCACGCGCAAAGACCGCCCCGGCAAAGCCAGCACCGACAACAAGACAATCAAACATATTGTATACCTTTTTTTGTTACTAAGAGGCTATCTTAGTATAGCTTTTTTCAAATAATCAGAAGAAAACAAACAAGAGCACCGGAGATACTCCAGTATCTGCCAGAACTTCAAACTCAAGTATAATTAAAACACGTTATTTTGGAGGGGGAGAATTACGAGTTATCACTCTTCTTTTAGCCTGTAATAGGAGCCCCGCATAGCAATATAATATGCTTTAAGTGAATTAAAACAAAAAGATTCATTGTTAATGGATGAGACACCAGACAAATCTAATAAACTTTTTATTTCTTCCTCTTTCATTTGAGGCAAATACACCTTACTGCTCTCTTCTTCCTTAAATAAAGAAAGTTTTTCAGGAAAAAAATTCTCTCTAACCCATTCGTTGGAATATCGGCATGTTTCCTGGATCTCACCCAGCATATTTTTTGGTACCAGACTATTTTTTTTATGATTAGCGACTGACGTATTCGCGTAATAATAAAGCCATGCCTTCATATACAACTTACTCTTTTTACTCAACCTTTTATTACAGTAACTGACAAAATCAGCTATCTCGGGAACCACTATGCTTTTATTTTTATGTGGATTTGTTTCCCTTATTTTTATCTCTGGAAATGGCCAGTTAATGCTATGCAACACAGAACTCAATATACTTTTGTTACTCTTTAGTGTTTGCGGCTCAAAAAGGCGAACCAAAACATTATCCTTACCAAAAGCTTCCTGCCAGGATTTAATGACCTGATCGAAAAACAAAAAGATTGGGCTGATATTTTCAATTAAAAAGAAATCACGTTCTACGGGATGGCCCATTCTTAACAGTTGAAGATACCATGACTGTATCAATTCTTCTTGCCGACGTATGTAAAAAAGGATTTTAACGTCGAAGGACTTTAATCTTTCAGCAATACTTGTTATTTGTGCAGCAAGAGTTTTATCTTCACTTAAGCGTATAAAAGATTCACTACTGATAAATATTTTATCACATTTACTTTGCTGAATTTCAGTTATAAGTTTTGCAAACAATATATCTTTGCTACATTTATGGCTATACCAATCAGCTGTTGCCCGGTTTTCCTCGTGCAATATTGCTTCTGACAGTAACACATGGTTGTACTTGGGACCCTTTTCCAGCAGTGATGGTCTTCCTGTGTTCGGGTAAAGAATGCCCTGCTTATATAAGTTATGGCGATTTTTGTAAAAAGCGTTCTGAATTGAAGATGTCGCTGTTTTAAAATGTCCTATATGAATCACAATTTGTTTTTTCATTATTTCCTACAAATCTGTGCACTTTCATAATTAAACACCACAATTCTTCACAGTCAGGCTCGTTCGTTATGCTCTTTTTGACGAAAAAAACGACAGATACCGAAAAATTCTCTTTTTCACCCTCACAAGCAGTGTATTCTCAACACGTCCTTCTTCAAGCCGACGAATCTTTTCTTCGAGCATCGCTACACGAGTGAATACATTTTGCGGGGTCTTAAATTGCAGGGGAATCCGTACGTCCTCGGCTCCTGTTATCAATTTCTGAATTCGTAACTCTTCTGTTCTCCACAGGGCTATATCTGATTCGTCCAGGACTAGATCAGATTGTTTACAAATATGCTCCATTATGGCCTGTAATGTGGTGTCACTTCGAGGATGCATGCCATGACGAGCAAGAAGACCGATTATTGGGGTGCACAGACTCCAGACAATTCCACGTAACAGAAGCCAACCTAAAGGTATATTCTTTTCCAGAGACCACTCCTGATCAAAAAAAACAAACTGTCCTTCGTCTGACCTAATGCAGTTAAAGGGCACCGCATCTATACAATCACCTGAGATATACCAGTTGACCAGCTTTGACGAATCACTCCCCTCCAGCGGGGATGCATATTTTATAACATGATGAAACCAGGGAAGAAAAAGTTCACCAACCTCTTCATTCGACTTTGCCACCATCAAACCTTTTAAGATTTTACCGATTAGCATTCTCCCTGAATGGAACAATTCAGAACCGCATTTCTGTGACAGGTGCAAAGTCTCATCGAAGACCACCTCTCCATCAATGGCCTCATCCATACGTTTTTTATTTACCTGGATACAGCCATCACGATCCCTGGTAAAAATGGTTTGCATACAGGCAGGAGTACACCTCGAACCACAGGAATAAAACCAGACAAAATCATTTATAACTGAAGGAAGTGAAGTTTGTTTTTTAGCAGCAACTAATAGAAATGAATTAGAAAAGTCCTGTAGAATATTATTCCGTTCTAACACATTTGAGACGAATTGTTCTGTGAACAATCGATAATTATTCCCTGAATAATCTCTGGATTGACTACGAAGTAACAAATCACTCACCTGAACAGATTCCTCCTCAAAAGCAGAAGAGTGAATTACCGTATTGGGCAACTTATAGTCAGGATAAGGGTAATAGAAATCCAAGGCATCAAGCCCGGCATTTCTTACTATCCTTTCAAGTTCATTTTTCCCGTAAGTGACAGGCGTTTTATCCGTATAGAGATCATTAATTCCAAAATAAGGAATCCCGCAGTGATCTTCTCCACAACCATTAAAATATTTAAGACCGAGCTGATTTTCAATAGCTATAACCAACTTCCCATCCTTAACAAGAAATGACGAAGCGGACTCAAGATAGCTTTGCACAGGGTTCTCAGTTCCTGCAAACAATGGAGCATACTCCAACACCCCGATAAGTAACACCCAGTCGAATCGTTTCTCTGTGGCAAAAGATACCAGATTGTCCAGTACAACATGAACATTATCTAAATCTTTGCAACGCTCAGCAGTAATCCTGGCTCTCTGGCTTCCTCCTTCAACGGAAACAACATCAGCCCCTGTTTCACCAAGGTAGCGTGTAAGAGCACCACAACCACACCCTAATTCAAGTACGCTATCACCAGCTTGTATTCCAAGTGGGCGCAACAGGCAATGCCGCAACCGACTCAAATGATATTCGGTAGGCCAGTCTGTAATTTGAGCCTGTAACTCTTCAGACAGCACTGAACAATCACTTGCTTCCGTCATGATATCCAACAGACGCTGCTCAATCTCCTGACCATCAGAATAATCAATTCCATCAAATCCTGGCTTATGCCATAGGTTTGATTTGCTGTCAAATGTATAATTTTTCACTATATTTCGACCCGAATCCCAAAATCAACAAGACCATATGATTTTTTTTCACTGCTTATATGCAGATAAATGGAATCGTACCTTCTATCCATGGGAATAAGTTCACCATCCTTTTCTTCGACAACTCCAACAGACAACAAATACTCACCCAGGCAAAGAAATTGCCCCAAAACAAAACTGACAATAACACGCTCACCTTTTTTAAAAGACTGCGATGCGGGTGCATCAATACAGTCCCTGGAATTTTCTCCACAGATCGTTACGCCATCTGGTGTCTTTATGGTCAAACCAAAAATAGCTTTTTCTACGGCAACATTAAAAACGACTGCAAGGACCACCCGAAAAGTATCTTTTCCATCAATTGAGGAGAGATTCGTTTTACCATCACGGGTCACCAGATAATCAACAATTGCAGCCTCACCATTTCCCCATCTGTATTCATCGCTGTTATACGTTGATCGCTCTTCAAAAACTCCGTTTAGTTTGTTTTCTACAGACTCAACCGTACTATCCGACCCATCAGGGCATGAATATTCATCCAGCAAGGGCTCTTCTTTTGTTCTATCTACTCCAAATAATAAGTCAAAATAATGATTGGCCACCGTTTTAGACTCGCCAATCTCCTGAATCTTTGACTGTTCAATAAGAATCGACCAGGAGCAATGCCGGACTATCTGTTCTGTTGAATGGGTAACAAAAAGAATGGTGGTACCGCCGGCTACAAGCTCTTCGAAGCGGCGAAAACACTTGGCCTGGAATTTCACATCTCCAACGGACAGTGCCTCATCAACAACAAGAATATCCGGATCAACACAAGTTGCCACGGCAAAGGCCAGTCTGACATACATCCCACTGGAGTAGGTTTTAACCGGTTGCTCGATAAAATTTCCGATATCTGCAAAGGAGGCAATTTCATCGAAGCGGTATTGGATCTCCTGCTGGGTGAGTCCAAGTATGGCACCATTTAAAAAAACATTTTCACGACCGGTGAATTCAGGATTAAATCCTGCGCCAAGTTCAAGCAGTGCTGCAATACGACCGTTAATTTGTATGGAGCCTGCAGTAGGAGCTAAAATACCGCAGATGATCTGTAAAAGTGTAGATTTACCTGCGCCGTTTCTTCCAATAATTCCAACTATTTCCCCCCTGTTTACAGAAAAAGAAATATCTTTTAAGGCCCAGTATTCTTTGAAATACTGTTTCCGCCCCCGAAATACACCCTGAAGTAAACGATGGTGGGGTTTATCATAAACCTGAAAACATTTACTGACATTTTCAAGTTTCAAGGCAAAATCAGAAGAGTTCTTCCCGTTATCAATTCCTGACTTAGATGACATCAGCAAACCCCCTGCGGGTTTTTTGAAACCAGGCAAAGCCTAGCCATGCAACTAAAGATCCAACACACATGGCTATAAATAATTGATAAAAATTGGGCATATTTCCCCACATAAGCACATCACGCATCTGTTCAATTACGTAGGTGAGGGGATTAAAGAAAAGTAGTTGACGATACTTTTCAGGTAACCTTGACATGGGGTAAAAGACAGGAGACGTGAACAATAGAATAGTTGCAAAAACACCACTAATATGTCCGATATCACGTAGATATACCCCCAGTGAAGCTA
The DNA here is from genome assembly GCA_029935315.1 of Desulfocapsa sp. Classification (GTDB taxonomy): domain Bacteria; phylum Desulfobacterota; class Desulfobulbia; order Desulfobulbales; family Desulfocapsaceae; genus Desulfocapsa. The sequence goes on from JAOZKN010000105.1 coordinate 7,289, forward strand.
AAAACCAGAACACTCCCATACTCAGTAAAATCAGGGGTAAAAAAACCAGCGGTGCAAAAATAATTGTCCACTGCAGGCTATGATAGACAGACAGGTAAAAAACACCCCACACCAACAAACTGGCCATAACATGGAACAGAATAGAACCCATCTTGACCCAGGGAAGAATTTCCAGGGGAAAAACAACTTTTTTTACATAACTCTGATTTTCAAGTATGGTCCCGGGGGCGCGAACCAGGCACTCTGCGAGAAGGCCATGGACAATCAGTCCAACGAACAGAATAAGAGCAAACTCGACCTTACTGTCCACATTGGTATTCCAGCGTGCCTGAAATACGACGCTGAAGACAAAAGAATATACTGCAAGCATGACCAGGGGCTGGAAAAAAGACCAGGCAACTCCCAGTACCGACCCTCGATACCTGGAAATAATCTCTCGCTTGGTCATCTGCCAGATCAACTGCCTGTTATTTAGAAAGCTTTTGGCAATTGCTGAAGGTCTGATTGAAAAAGGAGCATATGCGTTCATCAGTCAATCCTTACTCACTCTTGTATTCCGGCACAATATTTTTCAGATGTGCCTTGAGTACATCAATATTTCTGGAGGTTGCTGCAAGGTGCAATCTATCCAGCTCATCGGTAAGCCATTCCCAATCTACCTGACGACTTCTTGCAAGGAGAAGTTTCTCGTGGCTGGTTGATTCCAGTTCTTCACTTTCATGAAGGACTTCTTCATACAATTTTTCACCTGGCCGTAACCCTGTATAGATAATTTCTATATCCTTATCTACGCTCAAACCTGACAGGGTAATCATCTGCTCGGCAAGGTGCCTGATCAAAACAGGTTCTCCCATATCAAGTACAAATATTTCGCCACCTTCTCCCATGGCACCAGCCTGAAGAATCAGACTGACGGCCTCAGGAATGGTCATAAAATAGCGGGTTATTTCAGGATGCGTCACCGTTAGCGGGCCGCCCTCTTCAATCTGTTTTTGAAATAACGGGACTACAGACCCGGCAGACCCCAGGACATTACCAAAACGGGTGGTAATAAATCTTGTTTTAGATTGTTCATTGAGATTTTGACAATACAACTCACCAATCCTTTTGGTGGTACCCATCACATTAGCAGGATTAACAGCTTTATCGGTGGAAACCTGAACAAAGCGTGCGACACCATACCGGTCTGCGGCATCCACAATCATACGGGTACCGGAAACATTGTTTGATACTCCCTCAGCAGGATTAATCTCTACCATGGGTACATGCTTATACGCTGCTGCATGAAAAACCACTTCCGGAGAGAACTTTTTAAACACCCAGTCAACCCGTTCCTGGTTTTTCACGTCACCAAGTACAACGACCAACTTCAAATTGGGATAGCTTTGCCGCAATTCATGATCAATGGAATAGAGATTAAACTCACCATGATCAAAAATAATTAATCGGGAAGGATGCATATCAGCAATCTGGCGACACAGTTCTGAGCCAATGGAGCCACCACCCCCGGTGACAAGAACGGCCTTCCCCTTGAGATAAGCCTGAATGGCTTTGGTATCGAGTTCAACGGGCTCCCGCCCGAGAAGATCTTCAATGGAAAGCGGCCGCAGCTGGCTGCTGGAAACCTGCTGATCTCCTTTGCCTTGGAGCGTTGGTAAAATACTGGCGGAAACACCTGAATTCCCGCAGTATCCCATAATTTTCTTCATCTGCTCCTGGGATGCAGAAGGAATTGCGATCACAATTTCCTGAACGTTAAAAGCCTTAACTATTTTGTTCAGATCATCGATCTGTCCAAGAATCGGCACGCCGAGAATTTCTCGTCCCTGCTTAACAGGATCATCATCCAGAAAGCCGATCGGTTGATAGGCATCCTGGTGACGTAAATCCCGTAACAACAGTTGCCCTGCGTTCCCCCCACCAACAATAATGATCCGTTTCCCTTCATTCTTGCGCAGAGTAAAATATCGGTCCTTATACCAGCGATAAAGCAGCCGTGGAAGAGTAAGTCCACCTATCAAAAGAAGGGGATATAAAAAAAGAACAGAGCGTGGGACACCTGCCAGACGGGTGGCAAGGGAAATAATAACGGTTACGCATAAAGCACCGAAGCACACTGCTTTAAGGATACGAAACAAATCAGGAATGGATGCAAAACGCCATAGTCCCCGATACATTCCAAACAGCCAGAATGCTACCCCCTGCACAGGGAGACTAATCAGGATGAGCAATCCCAGCGTCGCCATATGTTCTTTGGGGATCCCTGTAAAATTAAATCGCAGGAGATAAGCAAGGCACAGGGCAACAGGTATCCACAACAGGTCGTGAAGAAAAGCCGACCAGCGGTTAAACAGAACAAATTTTAATGATTTTACATGCATTAACGTATATAAATTACAACATTCTCTAGGGATTATCAATTCGAGATGCTTAAAAAAAGCAGTATTTCAACCGAACAAGAATTTCTGAACAAACTTACTTCAACTATCCATAATATGTAAAGAAATATTCGAT
>JAOZKN010000189.1 GCA_029935315.1 Desulfocapsa sp.
CCTTTCACCTCTGCATTGCGAAGATTGGCCTCTGCCTCTGCCACCTTGGCCTGGGCGGTGGTTACACTGCTCATATCAGCAGAAGATGTCTGAGTGGCCTGCTGCAGATCAGCCTGGGCCCGACGAACGGCATGCTCATATTTTGTGGGATCAACAATTGCCAGGTTCTGCTGCTCGGTCACCACCTGGTTATTCTGTGCATACACATTCACCAGAATACCTGAAACCTGGGGCGCAATGGGAACGATAAAGGCCTCAACACGACCATTACTGGTATAAGGGGTATATTTATCACTCAACAGGTGCAGGCTGAAAAATGCCACACAGAGTGCCAGTACAACTCCAGTCCACAATTTCACAGGGTCGCGTTTTTTCTTTTCTGTTGGCACGCTGCTCTCTTTGCTGATAACTTCAACAGAGCTTTCTTCGTTACTCTCTTTTTCTTTTTCAGACATTATTCAAACCCGATAGTAAAGAATTATTCAATGGCCCCGGAAAAATCCTTGTTATGTTTATTAGAGACATGCATGCCAACCAGCCAGGCAACTACAACTGCAGTATAAAACTGGCCGACAATTGCCTCCATCTGACAGAGGGAGGATGCTCCGGCAGTCTGCGGGGTAATATCACCATATCCAAGGGTGGTGAGGGTTACAAAACTGAAATAATTAAACACATGAAATGTATTCTGCGTATTCTCAAGAAGAGTACCGCCATATGCTCCTGGACTGACATTCTCTAACATGGCGTAGAGGGAACCCCAGAAAAGTCCAATTATGAGATAGAGGCTCAATGTCGCAAAGAGTACATTGGTGCTCACCCTTTGAGCATGTGTTATCTGGACAGTAAATGAGTATACGAGTAGCCCATAAAACACAGCAAAAAGTAGATTCGCGCCAAAACGACTAAATGAGACAATATCATAAATTCCAAGCCAGTACAGGACCATGAGCGGCAGAAGCAATGCAATGGCAACAGAGCGTTGATGATTTTGCCTGTTCACAGCATACACAGCAGCAAAAAGAAGCATTGACAGAGATATATGAGCAAAAACAGAAAGAGACGGATATGGTTCCAGAAAGGGACTGCCAACAATGTATAAAAGCAGGAAAAAAAGAAGGTTCCTGAACTGGGGCCCCTTCATGTTCAATTTTTTATTTTGCTCTGCCATTCTATTGTTCCTCAGGAGTGGGATTTTGTAATAAATTTCCCCAATCAGTTCGCTCTTCCATTTTTTCTTTCACGTCCTGCGGTACAAAATCTTTTCCAAGACGAATCTGCCATCCCCCGCCAAGTGCCTTGTACATACTAATAAAATCGGTGGCCATCTTGCCCTGCAACTGGGCATACTGATCCTGTTTCTGAGTCAGTGCCCTGGTGGAGTCAAGGACCCGTTGATAATCGGCAAATCCTTCCTCGTACTGCAGTAAGGACAACTCCACTGATCGCTCGGAGCTTATCACTCCCAAACGGAGATACTTTTCTTCCTTCCGGGCATAGACAAGCGCCGTCATACTGTCTTCAACTTCGCGGGCGGCATTAAGCACAACATTTTGATAGCTGGTTATCAGCTGTTCAAGACGGGCATCCTGAATGCGAACCTGATTTTTGATCCGCCCGTAATTGAGGATATTCCACTTGAAAGCAGGACCAAACGAGTAACTGAAACTGTTTGAGTCAAAAATATCTCCAAGACTGTTCTCACCCATGTCACTTGCACTCCAGCCCAGGGAGCCAAAAAGAGTAAAACTTGGATATAATTCCGTTACAGCCACACCCACCTGAGCACTTTGTGCTGCTGTCTGCATTTCGGCCTTACGGATATCAGGTCGTCTTCTCAGCAGGTCTGCCGGAATTCCAACGGCAAGCTCCGGTGTCGCAGTGGGTATGCTTCCGGCCCCGTGCAAAAACTCACCCAGATCCTCAGGGAATACCCCCAAAAGAATGGCAAGACTGTTACGGGTTTGCTGCAAAGCACTTTGCAGACTTGGAATTGTGGCAAGAGTTGTGTTCAACAGGGTTGTTGCCTGTTGCACATCAAGCTCGGTCACCGTGCCCGCTTCAAACTGATGGCCAACCAACTGAAGACCATCCTGCTGCAGTTCACTGTTTTTCTTTGCCAGACGAATACGTTCTTCCAGTGTCCGCAGAGATGTATAGCTACGGGCAACTTCTGCAGTGAGACTCACCAGCACATCATCGTAATCGGCAATTGAGGCAAACAGGCTTGCATCGGCAGATTCAATAGAGCGACTGAATTTCCCCCAGAAATCAAGTTCCCACCCCACATCGAAGCCAATGGACGCTGCATTATAATAGCGATTGGAGGCAGGACCAGTGGTGCCAATGGTCATGATATCCCCGTTCAGGTTTTGTGATTGAGGGAACATATTTCCTTTCACCAGACCCAGTTGCGCACGAGACTCAAGGATCCGTAAGCCGGCAGTACGAAGAGATAAGTTTTGCTCATAGGCCGTCTGAATCAGGTAATCCAGGGTCGGATCATTAAACTGTTTCCACCATGCGACGTTTTCCTCCTCAGATGCCTTCTGAAATGCAGAAACGTTGGACCAGTTTTCAGGAAGCTCTGGCTCAGGAGAGCTAAAATCCGGCCCCAGCATGGCACAGCCGCTAAAAGACAACGCTGACGCGACAAGAACACTGTACAAACGTACTTTTGCTAATTTCATTGGAAACAACTCTGACCTAAATTATTCAATTACCGGATCAATCTCATCGACCCATGTCATAAATTCAGTATACATGATGGCAAGCACCACAGCGCCGACAAAAAGGCCGATGATACCAAAGAGCATCATACCACCCAAGGCACCGATCAGAATAACTAACATGGGAATATCCACACCACGCCCCATAAGCATGGGTTTTAAAACTCCATCACTGGCACTGACCAAAAGAGCCCAGACGAGAAAAATCACCGCTGTGGTGGTATCGGAAGCAGAAAAAACATAGGCGGCAACAG
>JAOZKN010000190.1 GCA_029935315.1 Desulfocapsa sp.
TTTTCAGTCCGTTGCTCTACCGACTGAGCTATCCCGGCACCTATGTGCAGTGCTTATTTACCGAACATTTTCCTGCGTGTCAACAAGTTTTCTTCTTTCCGCTTTAATCGAGGGACAAAGTGATATCATCCAAACCATCCATAGACTTTTCTCTCTTGGGTTTTGGTTCTTCATCGCCCAGTCCACCAAGATCAAGATCCATACTCAAGTCATCAAAATCATCACTATCATCACCATCAGTACCTGACGATTCATTTTTGGAAATATCAGTATCATCATCGCCCAGTCCCAGATTGAGATCCAGTCCATCCAGGTCCAGATCATCACCTAAACTCATATCATCATCCAGAGAGAGGCTCATATCTCCATCCTCTGCCGGTATCTGATCACCATCGCTAGCCGGTGGCGCAAGGTCACTAATATCAGACAGCTCATCAGGAACATCAAAACCAGCAGTATCTGACTCGTCATCACCCTCCAGTTCAAACTCAAAGCTGTCATCGTCATCATCAAAATCTTCGTCAGCTTCAATTTGGAATTCGGCTTTTACATCATCAGATTCAAAGCTGTCAAAGGAAATGTCGTCCTCAGCATCATCTTCTTCCTCAAAACTGAAGCCATCACTGTCTTCAGCCAAAACCTCAAGATCCGGATCACTGAACTCAATACCGACATCTTCTGCCTGTTCCGACTCACTCTCGACAATTCCACCAGCATCTTCTGTTCTGTCCTTCTGTAGAGAAGCTAGAAAAGACGGCGCTGCAGCATGATAGGTTGTACCCACGACATCAACTTTTCCCGAAATGTCTTTTTTACATTTCAGACAAGTTTCCATATGATCAAATGATATGTAACCACATTTAGGACATCGCATACATTAACACCTTTCGCTAGATCGGGAAGAATTATTCATATTTGCCTCATCCACTAGTATTGCACACATTTCCACAAATAATCAAGGAATTTCACAGATTACCCAGCCAGTCCATTCCAATATCACAAGCAGGCGCAGAGTGGGTGAGCGCCCCAATGGAAATAATATCAACTCCGGTTGCGGCGATACCTGCAACCGTTTCAAGGTTCACTCCGCCAGAGGCTTCCACCAGAGCAGCACCGGATATCATCGCCACTGCTTCTCTCATGGTCGCCAGTTCCATATTATCAAGCATGATGATATCAACCCCGATCTCCAGGCACTCCCGTACCTGAGCAAGGGTGTCAGTTTCCACCTCTATTTTCAGGGTATGGGGAATACTCTCACGTACACGTTCCACAGCCCTTGTCACCGACCCACAGGCGGCTATATGATTGTCTTTAATCAGCACTCCGTCACTTAAATTAAAACGGTGATTATACCCTCCGCCCACTCGTACCGCATACTTCTCAAGCACCCTGAGTCCCGGGGTCGTCTTTCGAGTGTCCGTGACGCGTACAGGATACAATTTTGTTTTTTCAACAAAGCGTGAGGTCAGACTTGCAATACCGGACAAACGCTGAAGAAGATTCAGAGCAACACGTTCGGCTTTTAAAAGATCAACCACCGGCCCGCTTACGGAGAGAAGAATATCTCCAGAGACAACTCCCTCACCATCTTCGACCGCTGCTGTACACTGAATCTCAGGATTTTGCAGAAAGAACACCTCCGCTGCCACGTCACGCACCCCGGCAACCACAAAAGATTCTCTGGCCACAAGATTGGCACTGCCAAGGGTCTCTGGCGCAAACAGGGATTCTGAACTCAGATCGCCATGCCCGATATCTTCCCGCAGGAAAGAACGCAGCAATGTGTGCAGATTGTATTTATCCAAGCTCAGCAAGCCTCTTTTCTGCTTCGCTAACCTTGGCCATTTTGGCTTCCAGTTCGGCCTGTTTGCCCTTCTCTTTTTCAACAATTTCAGCGGGAGCATTGGCCAGGAATTTTTTATTCCCCAGTTTTCCATTTATCTGAGCCAGCGATTTTTCAATCTTCTTCCGTTCCCGGGATAACTTCTCTTGTTCCTTTTCAACATCTATCAGGCCTTTTAGTGGCACATACATCTCTATATCCTGATAAATATAGGTCGCTGCGTCATCGGGCTTAACTCCTTCTGCGGACACAGTCAGGGAAGCAAGGCGTGTCATGCTTGAGACCGCATCTGTAAAAGTTTCTATTAACGCAGCTTTTTCCGGATCGGAACACAGAACAAAAGCATCAATCGTGGTTGACGGGTGCACATCTGCTTCGGATCTTATATTTCGGATTCCGGTGATAATCCCCATAAGCAGCTCAATATCAGTTTCCACCTTCTCGTTTTGCTGATCAAGTACCAGTGGGTACTCACTTGTGACCAGCAGTGGTCGATCTCCCGGCAGTACACTCCAGATCTCTTCCGTCACAAATGGGGTGATAGGGTGGATAAGTTTGAGAACAGTTTCCAATACATGAAGCAGCACGCCCCTTGCCTGATTCTGCAGCGTTTCATCTTTGGAAAAAAGATCTGACTTGATCCATTCCAGGTACCAGTCACAAAACTCATGCCACACAAACTGGTAGATGACCGAGGCAGCATCATTAAAATGGTATTCATCAAGGGCCCGGCGCATATCTTTTGTGGCCTTGTCTGTCCTGCTTAAAATCCACTGGTGGATAAGAGGCAATTCTTCTGGCTTATTCACCACATCAGTGATAGACGGATCGCAATCCTCAACATGCATCATGGCAAACCGGGAGGCGTTCCACAGTTTATTAATAAAAAAGCGATATCCTTCGATGCGATCCTCATCAAGCTTTATTTCACGTCCCTGGGCAGCAAATGCCGTGAGCGTAAAACGCATGGCATCGGTTCCGTACTGATCCATAATAACCAGAGGATCAATAACGTTGCCTGTGGATTTAGACATCTTTTTACCATGTTTATCACGCACCAGTGCATGGAGATAGACGTCCTTAAACGGCACTTCATCTTCCATAAAATGGAGACC
>JAOZKN010000106.1:0-1249 GCA_029935315.1 Desulfocapsa sp.
CTTTTGGGTCAGCCTCATTACAGGCAGTGATAACATCAGAATCACGCATGGATCCTCCCGCCTGGAGGATAGCGGTGCAGCCCTGGTCAATTCCAACATCGGCACCATCCCGGAAAGGGAAGAATGCGTCTGAGATCATAACAGAGCCCGGCAGGTTGGCACGGTCTGCCTGTACTTTGGCATCAATTGCTTCCTTGTCTGCTTTATCACGTTTTCCCTGGGTGATTTCAAGGCAGAGATCGGCGTAAGGGATTTTGTGAGTATCAAAACAGGTAATATCTGCGTATTTAATATAGGCTTTGTGGACTGCAATTTCTGCAACACCCACACGATCCTGCTCTCCGGTTCCGATTCCTACAGTACAGCCGTCTTTGATATACAAAACTGAATTCGAGGTCACGCCATGCTCAACGGCCCAGCCGAAGATCATGTCGTCGATTTCCTGTTGGGTTGGTTCGCGGTCACACTTGTACTCCACACCTTTTCTGCTTGCTGTGGCAGGTTGCAGATCATCAATGGAGCGGATAGAGTTCACCGCTGACTGCTGGACAATGAGTCCACCATCGATAAGGGATTTGAAATCAACAAATCTGAATTTCTCAAAATCAGCTAACCTGTCAATGGCGCCCATTTTGATAACTCGCAGGTTTTTCCGGGCTGCAAGGATTTCAAGGCTTCCCTCCTCAAATTCAGGAGCGCAGACAACTTCAAGATAGTTTTTGGCCATCAGCTTTGCAGTCTCATTATCCACCGCCTTACTCATGATAACCGCACCGCCAAAGGCGGCAATCCGGTCACAGCGATTGGCTTTGCGGTATGCCTGTGCCAGGGTGTCACCCATTGCTGCACCACAGGGGTTGTTGTGCTTAAGGATTACAGCTGCTGGTTTGTCCACCAGATACTTGATGATATTCAACCCGTTATCCACATCGGTAAGGTTGATTTTTCCGGGATGCTTTCCAACCTGCAGCATATCTTCTGCTGTGATTGCGGAGACAAGACCGTTGCCAGGCTCGATAAAGGAACAGTCACCAAGGGTGAGATTGCCATTCGCCAGTTCGTAAAGGGCTGCTTCCTGATCCGGATTTTCACCATAACGGATTCCACGTTCATCAACGCTTCCGTCTTCCATTTTGATGCCCCAGGTACGTTTTTTGTAGACCAGTTTCTGGTCACCGAAGGAGATGGTCATGTCCATGGGAAAACTGTCGCCAAGGATGGTGGTGTACATTTTTTTGATGTCGCTCAT